>NZ_CP157793.1:3595000-3895000 GCF_040110915.1 Stappia sp.
TGAAGATATTCACAGGCGATGGCAGACGCGGCAGGTCGCTCGTGGCAAAGGGTTTGAGAGGGAGCATTCGCCCTCACGATCGGTCGATTCCAGGCGATGGCGCCCGATCAGCGGCGCCGGTCAAAAGGGTTAGACGGCACCCGGCCGACGCCAAGCCCGGCTGCGGTGCCCTGCCACATCGGTTCTCCACCGTGTGCGGTATCCGGCCGGATCATGAGCCCTGGATGATGGCGTTGCGGATGACCGGGGGGCGGATGACGGAGGGCGGGTCACCGGCACGCCGATGCCGCAGCACTGCGCAGAGGCCGGACCGTGACCGGTCCGGGGACGCAGGCGCATCTGGTGAGCCCCCCCGTCACGGAGGAGAAGGGCGCGTGCCAATCGCGCCCGCCAGAAACCCGCTAGAAATATGGGACAGATGGCAAGGGCGGGCAGGCCTCGAGAGCGCGGCGACCGGCGTCGAACTGCCGGGCCCTGCTCCGCCCATGCGGCGGTCGCGCATGGGCACCCTTTTTCTTCCAACCGCTGCGGGCGTCTGACTGGCGGCCTATCCAAGCTGGCCGACTCACCCGCCGGCCATGTTCCCGCATCCGTCTGTCGAAGGCGCCTCGCCACCGGGGTCAAGGTTGGGAAATGCAGTTCACTTCATACAAGGGACATTGCATTGACCGGGAGGGATGGGCGGCACAAACGCGGCCGGCGATTTCCCCTCTCCGCTGCGCGCCTGCGCGTGCGCGTCTCCCCCTCCGGGATCGACCTGACAGACCGCGCCGCTCCGGCCCGACGCCCGTGCCGCGCGGATGCCACAAATACGCCGGATTGCTCCTGTCCATCGGGGCTCGTAAGATTGCCGTCACCGATCCGGCCCGAGGCAGGCCGCACATGGCAAGATGCACCCTCGTCGTGGCGCGCGCGGCCTCTTCGCATCGCGCACGAAAAGGGTGCGGGAGCCGGGAAGAAAACGTCCGTTCCGTCTGTGCCCTGCCAGCGGCACGCCGCCGGATTGCCACGCTGCGATATTCGGCCGGGGAAGTGCTGCGGACAGCGGACCCGACCTGAGCGGCGGCACGGGGCGGGCAGCGGGCGGCGTGGACCGTGTCCCGATACGGCCCGGGACACGCGGCAGCGCACGGGGCAACCGGCGCGGCCCCAGACGCCGCCGGGACCGGACCGGGATGGCGAGCCTTTTGTCGCGTCACGCCGCGTCGCGGTTTCATGTATGACGGGCCGCATGGCGGTCTCATGTATGACAGTATGCAAGACTGCAAGACGCCGCCGGGCGGGATGTGGAAGAACGAGCGAGACAGAATGCAACACCACGGCCTACCGACGTTCTCACGCGACGCGCATGACCGGTCCACCGTGGAACTGGGGGACGACCCCCCGCTCATGGTGGAAGACGGCCGGACGCATCTGCCCAACCGTCGCAAGGTCAGCGTGCGCTGGCTCACCGGGTCCGTGCTCACCGGCGTCACCTCCGTCACCTTGATGGGCGGGGCGCTGTTCGCGGCGCTCGACGGTCAGTATGAAGTGGCGGCGGCGCCCGTGCGTGGCGAAGACACCAGCGCACAGGCGGGCCGCGCGGCCGGCAACGGCTCCGCCAAGGGCGACCGGGTGCTGCGCGCGGCGGCGCAATATTCCAACCGCCAGGTGATTCCGGTCTCGACCGTGCATCGCGAGGGCGACCGCAACCACATCAAGGTCCGCCCCTTCGCGCTGGTCACCGCCACGCTGGCGACGCGCACCTCGCCGGAGCGCGCGGCGGAGATCCCCGCCTTCAATCCGCTCAAGCTGTTTTCCGACAACGCCCCCCTGCCCGAACGCGCGGTGAGCGATGCGATCTATGGCGCCCGGGTCGACGGCGAGGTCTCGATCACCGTCACCGACTTTCCGCTGGACGATCCGGCCGCGGTGGCGACGGCCGAGATCTCCGACATGGAGATCGAACGCGCGGTGCGCCAGTCCGCCCGCTTCCTGGCCGGCAATGCGATCGACGCCGCGACCGGCCCGGTGATCGACCCGGGCCGCTTCGATTTCGACCTCGCCCAGCAACCGGAACTGTCGCGCCTGTCGGTGCGCATCACGCCGGAAAACGTCTCCTTCGTGTCGAAGACGGACGACAGCGACGGCATCCCGGGGATGGAGGAGAAGATCATCCCCGTATCCGGCGATCGCTCCTTCGCCGAGATCCTGCTCGACAATGGCGCGACGGAAGACGAGGCGCGCGAGATCATCGACGCCTTCGACCGCCGCTATGCCCTGACGGAACTCGACCGCGAGCATCGCATCCGTCTCGCCCTGGCCCCGAGCCGCGACGAAGCGCAGCGGATGCTGCCGCAACGCATCAGCGTCTACGCCGATACCGACCATCAGGCGACCATCGCCCGCTCCGACACCGGCGTTTATGTCCCGGCCAAGGCGCCGGACACCTTCCTCGCCGATGCCTTCGCGGAGGCCGAACGCGTCAACTTCGCCGGCACCACGCCGAGCCTTTACGACAGCCTCTATCAGACCGCGCTGGAACAGGACGTCGACGAGGAGATGATCGCCGACCTGGTGCGCATCTTCTCCTTCGACGTGGATTTCAAATCCCGGGTCAAACCGGGCGATTCGCTGGAGATCTTCTACGGTCTCGAGCAGGACGAGACCGGCATGCCGGCGGAAATCCTCTACACCGCGCTGACGACCCGCAACACCACCCGCCGCTTCTACCGGTTCCGCACACCCGACGACGGGGCCGTCGACTTCTACGACGAGACCGGCAAGAGCGCGAAAAAATTCCTGATGCGCAAGCCGCTGTCGGGCGGGCGCTACCGCTCCGGCTTCGGCATGCGCCGCCACCCCATCGTCGGCACCATGCGCATGCACAACGGCGTCGACTGGTCCGCCCCGCGCGGCACGCCGATCATGGCGGCCGGCGACGGCGTGATCGCCAAGGCCCGCTGGGTATCCGGCTACGGACGCCGCATCGAGATCCAGCACGCCAACGGCTACATGTCCACCTACAGCCACCAGACGCGCTTCGCCGACGGGATCAGCGAAGGCGTGCGCGTGCGCCAGGGCCAGGTCATCGGCTACATCGGATCGACCGGCCTCTCGACGGGTCCGCACCTGCACTATGAGGTCAAGGTCAACGGCCGCTTCGTCAATCCGATGCGGATCCGTCTGCCGCGCGGCCGGGTGCTGGAGGGCGAGATGCTGGAAGCCTTCCACCGGGAGCGCGAGCGCATCGACGACCTGATCGAGCGCGCCGCCGGCCCGTCGCGCGTGGCCTCGCTCGCCTCCCCTTGAGGGAGACGCCCGCGTCTGTCGGCTTTTTCACCATCGACCCCGGACAGGCATCGTCCGGGGTTTTTTTGTTGGATTTCCGAGACGTCAAGGGATCGCCAGGACGCGGCGGGCGCGGACCGGACCCGGCCGCGCAAGCCCGGCCGCCCCCTCCGCCTGCCTCGCACCTCAGGTCTTGCGCGTCACATTGATCTTCCGGCTTTTCTCGGCGGTTTCCGGCGGCTTGGGCAGGAAGACCTTCAAGACGCCGTTTTCCATATGCGCGGTCACCGCATCCGGATCCGGGGCAAAGGGCAGGGCGAGGCTGCGGCGGAACGCACCATAGACGCGTTCGCTCACGTGCCGATCCTTGTCCTTCGTCTCCTTTTCCTCGCGTTTCTCCCCCTTGATCACCAGGGTGCGATCCTCGACCGACACGTCGAGATCGGCCTCGGAAACGCCGGGCAGTTCTGCCGAAACGGCAAGCCCGTCCTCGGTCTCCGAGACATCGATTGCGGGAAGCTCCGCGCCGAAGCGCATGGCCTCCGGCAAGCTCCGGGAGAAATCGCCGAAAAGGCGGTTCATTTCCTTTTGCAGATTGGTGAGGGACTGGGCACGCTCGTCCCACAGCGATGGCAATAAGGCCATGGCGGTACCTCCACATTCACGACATGCAAAGCGCTCTTCGTCGCGATAATCAGCCTGCCTCATCGGCGGCATTTGCAAATTGACGAAAGTCAAACCTCCGGCTGCAGGCCCGGGCCTTGCACGCGAGGCAGCCGCGCCTCCCGCGCCGGAGCAAGAACGCGAACCGGCGCCGGACAGGGCTGCCCGGCGCCGGTTCATGCCATTGCCAAAAAGCGCGGTCCCGCCCGCAGGCGGCGCAGCGTTCGTCGCGTCAGGCGGCGGCGGTCTCCCGCTCCGCGACGGAGAACAGCAGCCGGTCGCTGCCGGCCGAGACCTCGACCGTCTGGCCGTCGGCGACCTTGCCCGCCAGGATCATCTCGGCGAGCGGGTCCTGCACCTCGCGCTGGATCACGCGCTTGAGCGGACGCGCGCCATAGGCCGGGTCGTAGCCCTTCTGCGCCAGCCAGCCGCGCGCGCTCTCGTCCAGCGCCAGCGCGATCTTGCGATCCGCCAGCAGCGCCTCCAGGCGCGTGAGCTGGATGTCGACGATGGCGCCCATCTGCGCGCGCTGCAGGCGGTGGAACAGGATCTGGTCGTCGAGCCGGTTCAGGAACTCGGGCCGGAAATGCCCGCGCACCACCGCCATCACCTGATCGCGCACGGCGCTCGAATCCTCGCCCTCGCCCTGATTCGCCAGGAATTCCGCGCCGAGGTTCGACGTCATGATGATCAGCGTGTTGCGGAAGTCGACCGTGCGCCCCTGCCCGTCGGTCAACCGGCCGTCGTCGAGCACCTGCAGGAGCACGTTGAAGACATCCGCATGCGCCTTCTCGATCTCGTCGAACAGCACCACCTGATAGGGCCGGCGCCGCACGGCTTCGGTCAGGGCACCGCCCTCCTCATAGCCGACGTAGCCCGGAGGCGCGCCGATCAGCCGGGCGACCGAGTGCTTCTCCATGTATTCCGACATGTCGAGACGCACCATCGCGGCCTCGTCGTCGAACAGGAACTCGGCCAGCGCCTTGGTCAGCTCGGTCTTGCCCACACCGGTCGGCCCGAGGAACAGGAACGAGCCGATCGGCCGGTTGGGATCCTGCAGCCCGGCGCGGGCCCGGCGCACGGCGGTGGACACCGCATGCACGGCTTCCTGCTGGCCGATCACCCGATGGGCCAGTTCGTCTTCCATGCGCAGCAGTTTTTCCCGCTCGCCTTCCAGCATCTTGTCGACCGGGATTCCGGTCCAGCGCGACACGATGTGCGCCACATGGTCGGTGGTCACCGCCTCGTCGACCATGGCGCCGCCATCCTCGGAGGCCTCGGCCTCGGCCAGCGCCTTTTCCAGATCCGGAATGACGCCATAGGCGAGTTCGCCGGCCTTCGCCAGATCGCCCTGGCGCTGCGCCTTCTCCAGGTCGATGCGCGCCTGATCGAGCCGCTCCTTGAGCTTCTGTTCCGAGGACAGCTTTTCCTTCTCGCCCTGCCAGCGGGCGGTCAGCGCCGAGGCTTCCTCCTCGAGGTCCGCCAGTTCGCCCTCCAGCTTCTGCAGCCGGTCGTGGGCGGCCGGGTCGGTTTCCTTCTTCAAGGCCTCGCGCTCGATCTTGAGCTGGATGATGCGCCGGTCGAGCTCGTCGAGTTCCTCCGGCTTGCTGTCCACCTGCATGCGCAGCCGGCTCGCCGCCTCGTCGACCAGGTCGATCGCCTTGTCCGGCAGGAAGCGGTCGGTGATGTAACGGTTCGACAGGGTCGCGGCGGCGACCACGGCCGAATCGGTGATCCGCACGCCGTGGTGCAGCTCGTATTTCTCCTTGATGCCGCGCAGGATCGAGATCGTGTCCTCGACCGTCGGCTCGGAGACGAACACCGGCTGGAACCGTCGGGCGAGGGCCGCGTCCTTCTCCACGTGCTTGCGGTATTCATCCAGCGTGGTCGCGCCGATGCAATGCAGCTCGCCGCGCGCCAGCGCGGGTTTCAGCAGGTTGGAGGCATCCATCGCGCCATCCGCCTTGCCGGCCCCGACCAGCGTGTGCATCTCGTCGATGAACAGCACGATGCCGCCGGCCGCCGCCTGCACTTCGGACAGCACCGCCTTGAGACGCTCCTCGAACTCGCCGCGATATTTCGCGCCGGCGATCAGCGACCCCATGTCGAGGGCGAGCAGCTTCTTGTCCTTCAGGCTCTCGGGCACGTCGCCATTGACGATCCGCAGCGCCAGACCTTCCGCGATGGCGGTCTTGCCGACGCCCGGCTCGCCGATCAGCACCGGATTGTTCTTGGTGCGCCGCGACAGCACCTGGATCGTGCGGCGGATCTCGTCATCGCGGCCGATCACCGGATCGAGCTTGCCGTCGCGCGCCACCTGGGTCAGGTCCCGGGCATATTTCTTGAGCGCGTCATACTGGCTTTCGGCCGAGGCGCTGTCGGCCGTGCGGCCCTGACGCAGATCGTTGATCGCCTCGTTGAGCCGCGCCGGCGTCACGCCGGCCGCCGCCAGCGCCTTGCCCGCCGCGCTCTCCTTGTTCATGGCCAGCGCCAGGAGCAGCCGCTCGACGGTGACGAAGGAATCGCCCGCCTTCTCCGCGATCTTTTCCGCCTGTTCGAACACCTGCGCCAGACCCGGCGCGAGATAAAGCTGACCGCCGCCGCCGGACACCTTGGCGATCGCGGCCAGCGCCTTTTCGTTGGCGGCGACCGCGTCCTTGACGCGTCCGCCCGCGCGCTCGATCAGACCGGCGGCCATGCCCTCCGGGTCGTCGAGCAGCACCTTGAGCAGATGCTCCGGCGCGAATTGCTGATGCGACTGGCCGATGGCGGCCGTTTGCGCCGACTGGACGAAGCCGCGGGCCCGCTCGGTGTATTTTTCGAAATTCATCTGTCACCTCCAAAAGCCGGCCGATCCCCGAAGCGGACCGGCCTTCTCGGATTGCGGTCCCTGGCAGGCAACCGCACGGCCCGAAACGGCCGCAGACAGGATATAGTGTTGCATTTCGATCACAAAAGAGGGGGAAGCCCGTAGCCCGACAAAAAAGGGCCGCCCGTCGGCGACCCTTTCACTGTCCTCGGCGATTTTCTCGGCAGTTTCCCCGGAAACTCCCGCGACAGGTCCACAGACCATTTCACCGTCCGCCGCGCTCTCGCGACACGGCCGCGGCGGTGGACTGGTCAGGCGTCGCTCGGCGCCGGCGTTTCGCCGGCCGTCTCGCTTGCCTCGGCGGTCTTCGCGGTGCGCGTGCGCCTTGCGCGCGGCTTCGGCGCCGGCTTGTCCTCGGACCCCTTGGCCTCCTTGGCGGGGGTGTCGGCCGATGCATCCTCGGCGCCGTTCACCGCCTTGGCAGCCCTTGCCCTGGACTTTGCCGGCTTGTCACCGTCCGAACCGGTCTCCGCCTCGGATGCCCCGGCCTCGCCCGACGTCTTGTCGTCGGTCGACTTGTCATCCGGCGACGCGCTCTGGCGGGCCTTGCGCAGGCCCCGCCCGCGCGTGCCGCGCGCCCGGCGTCGTCCGCGCTCGTCGTCGTCACCGTCCTCGTCATCCTGGCTCTTGGCGGAACCGCCCTCGCCCCCGGTCTCGGCCGTCGACTTGAGCACCGGCATGTCCTCGACGAAGGGCTGCGGCGCGTCCACCGGCATCACCGGCCTGGACGGGCCGTCGCCGCCGCGCTCGCGACGCTCAGAACGCTCGGAACGCTCCTGACGGTCGCCACGCTCCGAGCGCTCGGCGCGTTCCTGACGCTCGGGCCGCTCCGGCTGCTGCACGGGCTCGTCGTCGTGTCCGTCGCCGCGCGGCAGAACCACCGGCTGCTGCATGCTTTGCTGAGCGGCCGCGATGATGCGCAGGTAGTGCTCCGCATGCTGAAAGTAGTTTTCGGACATCACCCGGTCGCCGGACGCGGCGGCGTCACGCGCCAGCTGCTGATACTTCTCGGCGACATGATGCGCGGTCCCGCGGATCTTCACGTCGGGGCCGTTCGACTCATACGTCCGCGACAGCGGATTCGGCCCCTTGCGACCGCGGCCGCGGATGCGTTTGCTATTCTGATTTCCTGGTCTCATTCTGCCGTGTTCTCTCACGAACGGCGACCGGCAAGCGCCAGCCGAATTACCGGTCCGCCGTGGACCGGCATCATGGGACGCAACGAGACATCGTCGGTGTTGCGCGATCCGCTTCAAGTCCTGCATCGGCGGCAAGGGCCATGACGGCGCAGTCCGGTCCGGCGAAGCGGAAGGGGGTCGTTCTCGACGGCCCCTTGTCCGGTGGATCTCGGATCTGCCCGGATCAGCCCAGTTCTGGGGAACCGATTGCACCGTCCCGGTGGGGCGACAACGCCCACAGACACAGGATTCGGTCTGAACGAAAAGTCTTCGATGAACTTGTCGTACTGCCTGCCCGTGGATATTCGAACCACCCCCCAACGGGTCTCGGCGGGTTGAACCTAGCCGTTTCCGCCGATTTTTCCAAGCGCCTTTTTCACGAGGCGCCGCCCTGAAGCGGATTTGCAACACTCGTTGCCCGAACGACCCTGTCGCGCCCCGCGAGATCGCGAATCACCCCCGTGTCGGCAAGGCCGACCGCCCGTGCCAGCCCCGACACGGCCCGCGCCTGAGACGCCCCGATCTCGAGCAGCAGTGCGCCTGTCCCCGCAAGCACCCGCGCGCTCTCCGGCAGGATCGCGCGATAGGCGTCGAGCCCGTCGGCGCCGGCGAACAGCGCGCGCTGCGGATCGTGCCCGCGCACATCCACCGACAGATCGGCGCGCTCGGTGTCCGCGATATAGGGCGGGTTCGACACGATGAAATCGAGCCCCGGCGCCAGCGCTTGCGCGAAATCGCCGAGCACGGGCAGAAACCGCTCCGACACCCCGTGCCGGCGGGCATTGGCCCGTGCCGTCGCAAGCGCCCCTTGCGAGATATCGACCGCGACCGCGCAGGCCGCCGGCAGTTCGCTCAGCAGCGCGACGGCGATCGCGCCGGTGCCGGTTCCCAGGTCGGCGAACCGCCAGGCGCGCGCCCGTCCGCCCTGCGCCTCGCACCACGCAAGGGCGGCCTCCACCAGCGTTTCGGTGTCCGGGCGCGGCTCCAGCGTGTCCGCCGACAGGGCGAAGGTCAGCCCCCAGAACTCGCGCTCGCCGAGGATGCGGCCCACGGGCTCGCCGCCGAGCCGGCGCCGCGCGAAGGTTTTCGCGCGGGCCCGCTGATCCCCCGAGACCGGATGATCGGGCGAGAGCACCACCCGGTCGGGCGCGACGCCGCAGGCCGCCGCACTCAGGATCCGGGCGTCCAGGGCCGCGGTTTCGAGGCCGGCGGCGCGAAACCGCGCCCTGAGATCGCCGGCCAGCGCGCCGAGCGTGGCGGCGGGCGTGACGGAAGGCGGAGGCGCGCCGCTTCCCGTATCGTCTGTCACAGGCCGGCCTCCGCCAGCAGGCTCGCCTGATGGTCGAGCTGCAGCGCCTCGATGACCTCGCCCAGCGCCTCGCCGGCGAGGATCTCGGGCAGCTTGTAGAGCGTCAGGCCGATCCGGTGGTCGGTCACCCGCCCTTGCGGGAAATTGTAGGTGCGGATGCGCTCGGAGCGGTCTCCGGAGCCGACCTGCAACCGCCGCGCCTCGGTGCGCTCGCTGGCAAGCCGCGCGCGTTCCTCGTCGAAGATGCGCGCGCGCAGCAACTGCAGCGCCTTGGCCTTGTTCTTGTGCTGCGAGCGCTCGTCCTGCACCGCGACCACGATGCCGGTGGGCACATGGGTGATTCGCACGGCCGAATCGGTGGTGTTGACGTGCTGCCCCCCGGCGCCCGAGGCGCGAAACGTATCGATCCGCAAGTCGGCGTCGGCCAATTGCACATCGACCTCCTCCGCCTGCGGCAGAACGGCGACGGTGGCGGCCGATGTGTGGATGCGCCCGCCCGATTCGGTCTCCGGCACCCGCTGCACCCGGTGCACGCCGGATTCGAACTTGAGATCGGCGAAGACCCGCGCGCCCGACACGGCGGCGATGATTTCCTTGTAGCCGCCGACCTCGCCCTCGCTCGCCGAGACGACCTCCACCTTCCAGCCCTTGAGCTGGGCGTAACGCTGATACATGCGAAACAGGTCGCCGGCGAAAAGCGCGGCCTCGTCGCCGCCCGTGCCGGCGCGCACCTCCAGGATCGCGTCGCGCGCATCCGCCGCGTCGCGCGGCAGAAAACCGAGACGCACCTCCTGCGCGAGCGCCGTGATGGTCGCGTCGAGCGTCTCGCGCTCCGCCTCGGCGAGCGCGCGCATCTCCGCGTCCGCCGCGTCATCGGCGAGGATCGCCTCCACCTCGGCGCGTTCGGCTTCCGCCTTCTGCAGCGCGCGCACCTTGGCGGCCAGCGGTTCGAGCTCGGCATAGTCGCGCGACAGGCGGACGAAGGTCTCCGGGTCCGGATTCTGGGTCATCCGGTATTCGATCTCGTCGACCCGGGCGATGAGGCTTTCCAGTTTTTCCGCCGCGATCATGGCGTGACAGGGTCCTTTCAGGGGCGAGAGAAACGGGGTGAGAAAAGCGGCGCGCGCTTTCGGCGCGCCCGGCCGGTCGCCCCTCTGGATCCGGGCGGCCGGCAAGTCTGCGCAGGACGACCAGCTACAGGGGAACGTCGTTTTCCGCCGCGAAAGCCTTCAGCAGCGCGCGCGGGTCTTCCAGCGCGGCCGGCGTTTCGAGCCGGGGCAGCAGGCGTTCCGACAGCCGCCCGACGTCGAGGCCGCGCACCATCGCCTTGACCGGGCCGAGCGAGGAGGCCGACATCGACAGCGTGCGATAGCCCAGCGCGGCCAGCGCCATGGCGTGCAGCGGCTGCCCGGCGATCTCGCCGCACACCGCGACCGGGGTGTCATGCGCCCCGGCGCGCTCCACGATCTGCCGCAGGGCCCGCAGGAAGGGCACGCACAGCGTGTCGAACCGCTCCGCGACGCGCGTGTTGCCGCGGTCGATGGCGTTGAAGAACTGGAACAGGTCGTTCGAGCCGATGGAGGCGAAATCCACCGCGTCATAAAGCTCATCAAGCTGATAGAGCAGCGAGGGCACCTCGATCATCACGCCCAGGTGAAGCCGCTCCGGGGTCTTGTGGCCGTGCCGGCGCAGGTGCTGCAGCTCGCGCTGGACCATCGCCTTGGCCTGATGGAACTCCGCCACATGCGAGACCATCGGGAACATGATGCGCAGCTCCCGCCCGGCGGCCGCGCGCAACAGCGCCCTGAGCTGCGTGCGCAGCACCGCCGGCCGGTCGAGGCCGAAGCGGATCGCCCGCCAGCCCATCGCCGGATTCTCTTCCTGGATGGCCCTGAGATAGGGCAGCACCTTGTCGCCGCCGATGTCGAGCGTGCGGAAGGTGACCGGCCGTCCGTCGGCGGCGTCCAGCACCTGCTCGTAATAGGCCATCTGCTCGCTCATCCGGGGAAAGGACGAGGCGACCATGAACTGCAATTCGGTGCGGAACAGGCCGACGCCGCTCGCCCCCGATTCGGTGACGGCCGGCAGATCGACCAGGAGACCCGCGTTGAGCTGGAGCGACAGATCGACGGAATCGCGGGTGATCGACGGCGCGTTGCGCAGCCGGCGGTATTGCGCCTGCCGGCGGGCGCGGAAGCGCACCTTCTCCGCATAGGCGTTTTCCACGTCCGGCGCCGGGCGCAGATGGATCTCGCCGCTCTCGCCGTCGACGATGACCGGGTCGCCCGTTTCCGCGAGGCTGACGAGATTGTCCGCAAGCCCCACCGCCGCGATCCCCAGCGCCCGGGCGACGATGGTGACATGGCTCGTCGGCCCGCCCTCTTCCAGCGCGATCCCGCGAATGCGGTCGCGGCCGTAATCGAGCAGTTCCGCCGCCCCCATGTTGCGCGCCACGATCACCGCGTCCTGCGGCAGGCTTTCCGACAGCGGTCCGTGCTGGCGGCCCATCAGTTCGCGAATGAGGCGATGGGCGAGATCGTCGAGATCGTGCAGGCGCTCGCGCAGGTAAGGATCGGTCTGGCGCATCATGCGCGCGCGGGTGTCCGACTGGACCTTCTCCACCGCGGCTTCCGCCGTCAGACCGTTGTTGATCGCCTCCTCGATCTTGCGGATCCAGCCGCGATCGTGGGCGAACATGCGATAGGCCTCCAGCACCTCGCGGTGTTCGCCGTGCTGGGCCATTTCCCCGGAGGACAGCAGATCGTCGAGCGAAAGCCGCAGCCGGTTGATCGCCCGCTCCAGCCGCGAAAGCTCGACGCCGGAATCTTCCGCGATCAGATTGGTGACCACGACGCGCGGCTCGTGCAGCACCACATGGCCGAGGCCGACGCCGTCGGAGAGCGCCACGCCCTTGAAATGCATCGGCCGCGACAGGTCGAGCTTGGTGCCCTGCTGGACGATGGCTTCCAGCTCACCGGCGGCGACCATCTCCGCGATGACCATCGCGGTGGTCTGCAGCGCCTCGACCTCGTCCTCGAAATAGGTGCGGTGCGACTGGTTCTGGACGACGAGCACGCCGAGCGTGCGCCCGGCCCTGAGGATCGGCACGCCGAGGAAGGAGTTATAGGCCTCTTCCCCCGTTTCCGGGCGGTAGGCGAAGGCGGGATGGGCCTGGGCGTTGGGCAGGTTGAGCGGGCGCGCGTCCGCCGCGATCAGGCCGACGAGACCCTCGCCGACCTTGAGGCTCGTCTTGTGCACCGCGTCGCGGTTGAGACCCTCGGTCGCGTAGAGCTCCAGCATGCCGTCGGCGCGCAGGATATAGACCGAGCACACCTCGGCCACCACATTGGCCGCGATCAGGACAACGATCTTGTCGAGCCGTTCCTGCGCGTTGATCGGCTCCGCCATGACCTCACGGAGACGCCGAAGCAGAACGCGGGGCCCGGCGAGAGTGCTCCGCATCACCCGTCAAGTCCTTTCCGCCCGTGCGCGGGGGCTCGAGGCCGCCGCCACATCCGCGTTACATCCGTGCAGGCTCCCCCGCCGGACCGTCGGGTTCTGGTGCGGCGCGCCTCTGTCGCGCGCCTACCCGTCCAGATCGTATAACGAATGGAGAGTCCGAACCGCAAGTTCGGTATAGGCGGAATCGATCAGAACCGAGATCTTGATTTCCGAGGTGGTGATCGCCCGGATGTTGATGCCCTTGGCCGCGAGCCCCTCGAAACAGCGCGCCGCGATGCCCGCGTGGCTGCGCATGCCGATGCCGATCACCGACACCTTGACCACGTCGCGCGCGCCCTCGATCGCCTCGTAGCCGATGGCGTCGCGCTTGTCCTCAAGCACGGCGAAGGCCCGGTCGTAGTCGGTCTCCGGCACCGTGAAGGTGATATCCGTGGTGCGCCCGTCCGGCGAGATGTTCTGGACGATCATGTCGACGTTGATGTTCGCCTCGGCGAGCGAGCCGAACACGGCGCTGGCCACGCCGGGCTTGTCGGCCACGTTGCGGATGGAGATCTGCGCCTCGTCCTTGGCGAAGGCAATTCCGGTGACGACTTGCTGTTCCACGATCTCGTCCTCGTCGCAGATGAGTGTTCCCGGCGGCAATCCGCCCGCGCCGACCTGGGGGGCGTCCGGATCATCGAAGCTGGAGCGCACGAAGGTGCGCACGCCATGCACCATCGCCATCTCGACCGAGCGCACTTGAAGCACCTTGGCGCCGAGCGAGGCCATTTCCAGCATTTCCTCGAAGGCGATGCGTTCCAGCCGCTGCGCCTTCGGCACGATGCGCGGGTCGGTCGTATAGACGCCGTCCACGTCGGTGTAGATGTCGCACCGGTCCGCGCCGACGGCGGCCGCGAGCGCCACGGCGCTCGTGTCCGATCCGCCACGCCCCAGCGTCGCGATCCGGTTGTCCGGCGCCACGCCCTGGAACCCGGCGACCACCGCCACCTGGCCGGATTCGAGGCGCTCGATCAGCAGGCTGCCGTCGATCTCGGCAATGCGCGCCGCGCCGTGCTGGGTGTCGGTCCTGAGCGGGATCTGCCAGCCCTGCCAGGAACGGGCGTCGACGCCCATGTCCTGCAGCACGATGGCGAGCAGGCCGCTCGTCACCTGTTCGCCGGAGGAGACCACCGCGTCATATTCGCGCGCATCATGCAGGGCGGAGGCCTCGCGGCACAGGCCGACCAGCTTGTTCGTCTCCCCGGCCATGGCGGAGACGACCACGGCGACCTGATGGCCGGCGTCGACCTCGCGCTTCACGTGGCGCGCAACGTTGCGGATACGCTCGAGATTGGCGACGGACGTTCCGCCGAACTTGAGAACCAGTCGGGCCATGGGATGCGTAGACAGCTCGAACCGAAGGGGATGTCGCGGAGCGGCCCCTCGCCGCCCGGATCGGGCGATAGCCATACAGACTGCGACGCGCGACCGCAACTGCCACGCTTGACAAAGCGCCTGCGACCATCGACCAGTCGAGAAACGCGAGAAGGACCCACAGGATGAGCGCCTCAGACCCCGCCGGAAGAGATCCCATGGACGGCACGTCCACCGGCACTGGCACCGTCGACGCGGGCGAAGTCGCCCGCTTCTCGGCGCTGGCCGCGGAATGGTGGAACCCGGCCGGCAAGTTTCGCCCGCTGCACAAGTTCAATCCGGTGCGCCTGGCCTACATCAAGGAACAGGTGTCGGCCCACTTCGGGCGCGACGACCGCGCGGCCGATGCCTTCACCGGCCTGCGCTTCCTCGACATCGGCTGCGGCGGCGGCCTGTTGTGCGAGCCGATGGCCCGCCTCGGCGCCACGGTCGTCGGCGCCGACGCCTCGGCCACCAACATCGAGGTCGCCCGCCTGCATGCCGCCGAAAGCGGTCTCGACATCGACTACCGCGCGACCACGGCGGAAGATCTGGCCGGGGCGGGCGAGACCTTCGACGTCGTGCTCAACATGGAAGTGGTGGAACACGTCGCCGACGTGCCGCTCTATCTCGATGCCTGCGCGCGGCTGGTGAAGCCCGGCGGGCTGATGTTCGTCGCCACCATCAACCGCACGCTGAAGGCCTATGCGCTCGCCATCGTCGGCGCGGAATACGTGCTGCGCTGGCTGCCGAAGGGCACGCACACCTACGACAAGCTGGTGACGCCGGCCGAACTCGAGGGCCCGCTCACCGCAGCCGGGCTGGAGGTGCGCGACCGCTGCGGCGTGAGCTTCAACCCGCTGTCGGATACCTGGAACCGCTCGCGCGACATGGACGTCAACTACATGATGCTGTTCTCGCGCGACGCCGAGCGCTGACGGGAGAGCCCGCATGCGCGACGCGCCTTTGATCCTCGTGCCGGGGCTTCTGTGCACGGCCGATCTCTTCGCGGCGCAGATCGCCGCACTCGGGTCCGGACGAGACGTCACGGTGGCCGATCACGGGCGCGATACGACGCTCGCGGCCATCGCGGAGCGGTTGCTCGCCGTCGGGCCCGAGCGTTTCGCCCTCGCCGGACTGTCCATGGGCGGCTATGTGGCGATGGAGGTCATGCGCCGGGCGCCGGACCGCGTCACGCGGCTGATGCTGATGGACACCACCGCGCGCCCCGACACGGCGGAGCAGACCGAGACCCGCCACCAGCTGATGGATCAGGCGCGCGTCGGGCGCTTCGACCGCATCCTGCCCGCGCTCTATCCGAGATTCGTGCATGAGCGGCGCCTGGACGACCGGGCGCTGCGCGCCGCCGTCGCGCGCATGGCCGCCGACACGGGCGCGGACGCCTTCATCCGCCAGCAGCAGGCGATCATCGCCCGCCCCGACGCGCGGCCCCACCTGCCCGCGATCGCCTGTCCGACGACCATCGTCGTCGGCGACGGCGACCGGCTGACGCCGCCCGATCTTGCCCGGGAAATGCGGGACCTCATTCCCGGCAGCCGGCTGGAGATCGTGCCGGACTGCGGCCACCTCGCGCCGCTGGAGGCCCCGCAACGCGTGGCTGCCCTGATGCGGGACTGGCTCGCCGGCAACGCCTAACGCAAAGCCGAGCGATGCCAGCCGCCTTCGGCGGATCAGATGCCCGTCGCCTTCGGCGGATCAATTGTGCTCGTCGGGAAGGACCGGCAGCGGCAGGATGTCGATGCCCTCGTCGAGCAGTTCCGCGACCTCCTCGCGCGAGGCGGCGCCGTAGATGCCGCGCTCCTCCGCTTCGCCATAGTGGATCTTGCGCGCCTCTTCGGGAAAGGCCGTGCCGACATTCTCGGCCTTGGCCATGAGCTCGGTCTTCAGCGCCCGCAGCTGCGCGATCACCTGCGCGCGGACCGCGTCGGAGGGCGACAGCGCGACCTGCGGCGGCGGCGTGGGGACGGAAGACGGTGCCGGTTCCCGGTCCGGCCCGGCGGGCGCCGGGATCTCGGCGCGGGCGCGCGCGGTGGCGACGGCCGGCGCCATCAGCGCCTTGTCGACCGCCGAGGAGCCGCACGTCGGGCAGGTCACCAGACCGCGTGCGCGCTGCATATCGAAATCGTCCGATCCCCGAAACCAGCCCTCGAAGGCGTGACCGGCGTCGCAGCGCAGGGTGTAGCGGATCATCCGGTCGTCTCCGGCACCGGCGCCACGTGCCGCACCTGAAAGGCGCGCCGGTTGGCGAGCGCAGGGATTCGCTGGCGGGCGGCCGCGACGGCGCTCATGTCGAGTTCGGCCAGCGCGTGTCCGGGTGCATCGCCGGCGACCTCGGCCAGCACCTCGCCCCAGGGCGCGACGATCAGGCTGTGGCCAAAGGTCTCGCGGCCGTCCTCATGGGATCCGCCTTGCGCGGCGGCAATCATGAAGGCCCCGGTCTCGATGGCCCGCGCGCGCATCAGCACATGCCAATGGGCCCGCCCGGTCTGGCGGGTGAAGGCGGCCGGCGCGGTGAGGACTTCGGCGCCCGCCTCCGCCTGGGCGGCGAAGAGCGCGGGAAAGCGCACGTCGTAGCAAATCCCCATGCCGAGGCGCGCGAACGGCAGATCGACCACCACGGCCTCTCCGCCCGGCGCATAGGTGGCGGACTCGCGCCAACTCTCGCCGTTCGGCAGATCGACGTCGAACATGTGGATCTTGTCGTAGCGCGCGCAGATCGCGCCATCGGGGCCGAACAGGAAGCCCCGGTTGGCGACCGTGTCCGCGCCGGTGCGGATCGCCAGCGAGCCGATGTGCAGGTGAATGCCAAGCTCCGCCGCCAGCGCGGAAAACGCCGCGACACCCTCGTCGTCCGCCTCCGGCCGGATCTTGTCGAACAGCGCGGCGCGGCTTTTCTCCAGCAGATGCGTCATTTCCGGCGTCTGCACATAGGTCGCCCCGTCGCGGGCGGCCGCGCGCACGCGCGCGCAGGCCGCCGCGACGTTCTCGCTCACGTCGCGCCCGCTGCGCATCTGCACGACCGCTGCCACAACCCGTGTCATGAACCGATCATCCTTGCTCCCGTTGAAGACCCCGCATGCCGCCGAGCGGACGGCCTCACGCGGCCAGCATGGCGTCCAGTTTGCCCGCCCGCTCCAGCGCCATCAACTCGTCGCAGCCGCCGACGTGTTCATCGTGAATGAAGATCTGCGGAAAGGTCGAGCCGCCGTTGGCGCGCTGGATCATCTCCTTGCGCAGGGCCGGATCGAAGCTCGCGTCGTACTCGCGAAACGCGACGCCCTTTTGTTGCAGAAGCCGCTTGGCCATGGTGCAGAAGCCGCACATCTGCCGTGTATAGATCTCGACCGCCATCGTGCTCTCGTCCTTCGCCTGGTTCCATTGGCCTCAAGGGCGCGCGGCCAGGCCCGTCCGGCCGGGTCCTGCCGGAAAGACGGGCGGCCACGGCCCGCAGGCATATATCGACCCTGGCCCGCCGGCTGCAAGCCCCCACCCGTGCCGCGCCCGTCGCGCGCGAAGCGCCGGTCCCCTGTCGCATCCCGCATCAGCTCAGCGGGCGGTCCGCGCCGGCGTGGGCGAAGACCAGCACGTCCACCGCCCGCGCTCCGGCCCGCTCCAGCGCCCGCGCGGCCGCCGCGACGGTGGCGCCCGTCGTATGCACGTCGTCCACCAGAACCACCCGCCGGCCCGCAAGGACGAGCCGCCCGGTGTCGGAGACGGCGAAGGCGCCGCGCACGTTCTTCGCGCGTTGCGCGGCGTCCAGTCCGACCTGGCGCCGGGTGGCCCGGCTGCGCACAAGCGCATGCGCCGCGACCTCCGCCCCCCACAGCTCCCCGACGCGCGTGGCCAGCAGGGCCGCCTGATTGTAGCGCCGCGTCCATTGGCGAAAGGGGTGCAACGGCACCGGGACCAGCAGCGGCGGCGCGCGATCCATGTCCGATCCCCCTGCCCCGTCCTCGTCCTCGGCCGCAAAGCGCAATTCCGCGCCGGCGCGCGCCATCCAGGCCGCCATCGCCTGCGCCAGATGCGGCCGGTCGTGATACTTGAGCCGCGACACCATCGCCCGCGCCGGCCCCTCGTAGGCCGCCACCGCCCTGAGCCGGTCGAAGCGCGGCGGATGCGCGATGGCCTGGGGCGACACCGCGCCCGCGCCGAGATCATAGGCGAACGGCAGGCCGAGCCGCGCGCACCAGGGCGGCGCCAGGAACGGCATCTCCCGCCAGCACGCGGCACACAACGCCGCATCCTCCGCCACCAGCCGGTCGCAGGCGACGCAGGTCGGCGGGATCGCAAGCCCGACCGCCCCCCAGACGGCGTGGCGCAGGCTCCGCAGAAGATCCCCCGCACCGCGCGTCGCGCCAGATGCAAGGCCGTCCGGTCCCGGATCCGCCGGTTCCTTCCCGGTCCTCCCCTCCACGGTCCTCCCCTCCACGGTCCTCCCCTCCCCGGTCATGGCCTCCACCTTGTCCCGCGATCCGTCCCGGCCCGTCCGGTTTTGACGTCGGCGGCGGAGCACACCATAACGGGCGCAGCATAGCATGGCGTCGACGCCCCCGGGGCGTCCCGACCGAACCCTCAAGGCAAGCGCATGTCCGACCCGACCGCCGCCGGCGGCCCCGCTCCGGAACTCTTCGACCGCCGGCTCCTCGCCCGACGCCGCACGCGGGCACTTGCCCGCGCCGAGCCCGGCGCCGATTTCCTGCTGGCCGAGAGCGTGAGCGATCTCGCGGAGCGTCTGGCGGCCGTGACACGCGCCTTTCCGCGCGCCCTCGATCTTGGCGGTCACACCGGCCGCCTGAGCGCCGCGCTGACCGCCCTGCCCAACGTGGAGCGCGTGCTGCGCGCCGATCTCTTCGTGGTCGACGCGAACGCGCCGGGCGCCGATCTGGTGGTCGACGACGCGCATCTGCCCTTCGCGGCGGAAAGCCTCGACCTGATCGTGTCCGCGCTGTCGCTGCATCTGGTGAACGATCTGCCGGGCGCGCTGATCCAGATCCGCCGGGCGCTGCGTCCCGACGGGCTGTTCCTGGCGACCCTGCTCGGCGGCGACACGCTGATGGAGCTGAAGGACGTTCTGATGCAGGCGGAGCTCGAGACGACCGGCGGGGCGGCCCCGCGCGTCATCCCCTTCGCCGACACGCGAAGCCTCGGCGGGCTTCTGCAACGTGCCGGCTTCGCCCTGCCGGTGGCCGACGTCGACCGCGTCACGGTGCGCTACGGGGATATGTTCGCCCTGCTGCGCGATCTCAGGGCGATGGGCGCGACCAACATGCTGCGCGAGCGCGCCCGCACGCCGCTCAGCCGCGCGGTGCTCCTGCGTGCGGCCGCGCTCTACTCAGACCGTCACGCGGATGCGGACGGGCGCATCCGGGCCACATTCGATGTGGTGTCGCTGTCGGGATGGGCGCCGCACGAAAGCCAGCAGAAACCGCTGAAGCCCGGATCGGCGAAAATGCGGCTGGCGGACGCGCTTGCCGCGCCACAGGGCGGCGCGCCGGACGCCTGAGGCGGCGAACCGCTTGCGATCACATTGCCTGGAAGGCGGTCGCCAGGACCGTGAAGACGTTTTCGTCGATCACCCGGCCGATCGCCGTCAGCGTCAACAGGATCGCGAAGGAAATCAGGCCGACGATCAGCGAATATTCGATCGCCGTCGCGCCCGTCTCGTCGCAGGCCATGTCGTCGCCCAGGTCCACGAGCCGTTCGCCGCACTGCTGGATGGAGGAATTGCTTGTCTTCATTTGGCGCGTCCCGTTCGTTTCAGGACACGGCGGCTCGCGGTCTCGCTGCCGTTTCAGGCCAGATCGATCAGATGCGGAATCAAAGGGTCGTCCGCGGGCGGCATCGGATAATCCCGAAGCCGTACGGGCCGCACCCACTTGATCGCCTGACCTTCCCGGCCGACCACCGTGCCCGACCACCGTCGGCACACGAAAAGTGGCATCAGCAGGTGAAATTCCTCATAAGCGTGGCTGGCAAACGTGAGCGGCGCCAGGCACTCTTTCTTAACCGTGATGCCGAGCTCCTCGGCCAGTTCCCGGATCAGCGCATCCTCGGGCCGTTCGCCCGGCTCGACCTTCCCGCCGGGGAATTCCCACAATCCGGCCATGGCCTTTCCCTCCGGCCGCTGGGCGATCAGCACGCGGTTGTCGACGTCGAGCAGCGCGCAGGCCGCCACGAGAACGAGCTTCATGGCATGTTTCCCGTTTCGTTTCGGCACGGCGCGCTAACGCTTCGCTCACCATGCCCGTCAAAGGATTCACCCGCACCGTCATCGGCGGCGTCGGGATCAGGTTGGAGCCGCGTCCGCTGGCGGATGGCGGTAGTGATAGGAATAGGCCGGCACGAAGCCGAGCCTTGCATAGAGCGCACGCGCCGGCGCGTTCTCGCGCGTGACCTGCAGCCAGGCCGTCCGGCATCCCTGCCCCCGCCCCTGCGCCAGGCATTCCGCCACCAGCCGCGAACCGAGACCGGTGCGCCGCGCGGCCGGCGCCACCGCCAGATCGTAGATGCCGAGCAGATCGCCGTCGGCCACCGCCACGGCGACACCGGCAAT
The DNA here is from genome assembly GCF_040110915.1 of Stappia sp. Lineage (NCBI taxonomy): Bacteria > Pseudomonadati > Pseudomonadota > Alphaproteobacteria > Hyphomicrobiales > Stappiaceae > Stappia > Stappia sp. The sequence goes on from NZ_CP157793.1 coordinate 3,615,718, forward strand.
CTCGCCCGACGGGACACGCGCGCGCAGACATACGAGTGACACCGCGACCCGCGACAGCGCGGCCCGCAGCCGGTCGAGCGCAACGGGCGTCACCGCCTCGGGCCGGGTTCCCCCGATGGCGCCGAAGGCGGCGATCCAGGCGTCGAGGTCGACCGCCTCGATCCGCGCCGCAAGCCCGGCCGGATCCTGCGGTCTCTCAGCCACCGGATCGATGTCGCGCACCCAGACGTCCGTCTCGCCGACGCGCGGCCATCCCGCGGCATCGACATGGGCGACGAGTGCCGGCGGCGTCAGCGGCGTCCAGCGCAGATGAAACGGCACATCATGTGCCGCAAAAAGCGCCTGCGCCCGGGTCAGACGGGTTTGCGTGTCCGCGTCGTCGGCGGGATCGAGCACATTGAGCGAATTGACGCGGCGCGCCGGATTGCCCGGCGAGAGGCGCACGAGCCAGGCCCGGTCGACCGCCTGCATCTCGCTCGGAAAGCCGTTGAGATTGGCGTCCTCGACGGCGCGCACCCGTGACAGATCCATGGCCCGGCCGAGGCTCCCGTCCATCGCTCCCGCCCCGCCCTCAGGAGCGATAATCGCCGTTGATCGCGACATATTCCTTGGTCAGGTCGCAGGTCCACACCCGCGCCTGCCCGTCGCCAAGCCCGAGATCGACGGTGAGCGGGATCTCGTCGCGCCGCATCACCTCGGTCGCCGCCGTCTCGCTGTAATCGGGATCGCGTTCGCCCGCGACGGCGACCCGCACGTCGCCGAACCAGATCGCCAGCCGGTCGCGGTCGGCCGGCTCCCCGGCCTTGCCAACGGCCATGACCACGCGGCCCCAGTTGGCGTCCTCGCCGGCGACCGCCGTCTTGACCAGCGGCGAGTTGGCGATCGACAACGCGATGCGCTTGGCGCTGGCGTCGCTTTCCGCCCCCGTCACGCGGACCTCGACGAACTTGCGCGCGCCCTCGCCGTCCTTGGCGACCCATTGGGCCAGCTCGCGGGTCAGATCGGCCAGCGCCGCGCGGAACGCCCCCAGGCGCGGATCGTCGGCGCGCTCGATGGATGTACCGCCGGCCGCGCCGGTGGCGAACAGCAGCACCGTGTCGGAGGTGGAGGTGTCGCCGTCGATGGTGATCGCGTTGTAGCTGGTCTCGACGACCTCCGACAGGAGCGCCTGAAGCACGGGCGCGGCGATCGGCGCGTCGGTCACCAGGAAGGACAGCATGGTGGCCATGTCGGGCGCGACCATGCCCGCCCCCTTGGCGATCCCGTTGAGCGTCACGGTGCGACCGCCGAGATCCGCCGTGCGCGTGGCGGCCTTGGGGAAGGTGTCCGTCGTCATGATGGCGCGCGCGGCCGCCACCCAGTCCTGTTCCCGCGCCTCCTCGGCGAGACGCTGCACCACACCGTCGAACTTGTGCGCGTCGAGCGGCTCGCCGATCACGCCCGTGGAGGCCAGAAACACCTCCTGCGGCGCGCATCCCGTCGCCTCCGCGACATATCGCGCCGACAGCGCGGTGGCTTCCGCGCCCTTGCGCCCTGTGAAGGCATTGGCATTGCCGGAGTTGACCAGCAGCGCCCGGGCGGTTCCGCCGGGGAGATTGGCCCGGCACCAGTCGACCGCCGCCGACGGGCAGCGCGAACGGGTGAAGACGCCCGCGACCGCCGCCGGCGCGTCGAACAGCATCAGCAGCACATCCGTGCGCTCGGCATACTTGATGCCGACCGCGGCCGTGGCGAAGCGCACGCCACCGATCGACGGCATGTCGGGATAGGTCTTCGGGGCGAGGGGGGACAGGGTGTGCGACATGGCGATATGCGATCTCGTGCGGCCCGGCCGCCGAGGGGCCGGGACTGGGAAATGACGGCGCCCCGCCGCCCGCGTCCGGGGCGGGACGCGACGGCGGACCTGACGGCGCGCATGACAAGGGCCCGCTCCGCGATGCGGAACGGGCCCCCTGTCTAGTCCAATTCAGGGCGACGTGGAAACCGGTTTTGCGCTTGGCACGCGCACCGGAACCGGACGAGAAAGGCCCCTTAGTCCTTGGATTCGCCGCCGGCGTCATCCGCGGCCGGAGCGGCCTCGGCGGCCGGCTCGACGATCTCGATCTCGGCCGCCTCCTTGAGCTGCGCCATGACCTCGCCGTAGCGGGCGCGCAAGAGCTCCTGGCGGATGCGGTCGCGCACCGCGTCCAGCTCCGGCGCGGCCTGCTTGCGCGCGTCCTCGACCTTGATCACGTGCCAGCCGAACTGCGTCTGGACCGGCTCCTCGCTGACCGCGCCGACCTCGAGCGCGAAGGCCGCGTCCTCGAACGCCTCGACCATGCGCCCCTTGGTGAAATAGCCGAGATCGCCGCCGTTCGGACCCGACGGGCCGGTCGACTTTTCCTTGGCCAGCTCGGCGAAATCGGCGCCGTCCGCGAGCGCGGCGATCACCGCCTTCGCCTCGTCCTCGCTCTCCAGCAGGATGTGGCGGGCCCGGCGCTCCTCCTCGCCCTCGAAGTCGGCGAACTCTTCGTCATAGGCCGCCTTCACCTGCTCCTCGGTGATCTTGCCCTCGACCTCGCGCGCCAGATAGGCGTTGCGCAGGGCGCGCATGGTCAGAAATTCGACCTGGCGCTGGAAGTCGGCCTCGTCCTGCACGCCCATCTCGCGCGCCGCATTGGCCATCAGCTGCATGTCGACCACCACGTCGGTGAGGATCTTGCGCCACTGGGTCGGCGGCACCTGCGACAGCTGCTCGGAAAAATCCTGCGACGCGAAGGCGATGTCGGCCTGGGTGATCTCGCTGCCGTCGACCGTGGCGACGACCTCGTCGGGCTCCTGGGCAAACGCCGGCGCGAGCGGCCCGGCGAGGCCGGCGAACGCGCCGAACGCGACGGCGAAGGCCGCGCGGGTCATCGTGGCGGCTAGGGTGCGTGTCATCATGGTATCCCTGTATCGTGGCTTCAGTCTTTCCGCCCGCTCGGGGCGCATGGCTCTCCCGCCCCTCCGGGCGCATGGCTCTCCCGCCCATGTGGGGCGTGCTGCTCTCCCACCCATGTGGGGCGTGACGATGTGCACGCAATCTCCCGCATGCGCGAGATCACGTGCGAGATCCGGTACCGACGACGGCCGAAGGCATCGGCCGCCGGTCGCGAGACTGGTCGCGAGGTCGGGCGCGATCGCACGGCGCCGGTCCGCCCTTGGGGCGGGTCGCCGGGACGCGCGACGTTGACAACCTCCGGGCCCCCTCTTATCTGTCGAGCGGTCTTTCCGAAAGGTCGGACTTTTCCAATCCGGCGCGTACCTCTGCCCGTCAATGCGGCGGTTTCGAGGCTTGCGCGCGATGCTTCGTCAATCAGACTGCCGGGTGTCGCCCGTGCTCACGCGGCGGCGCGGTCGGCAAGAATAAGGACCGCCACATGGCCGGCCTCGGCGCACTCGCCAAGAAGATCTTCGGTTCCTCCAACGACCGCCGCCTCAAGCAGTATCGGGCGCGGATCGCCGCGATCAACGCGCTTGAGGACGAGGTGAAGGCGCTCAGCGACGACGCGCTCAGGGCGCGCACCGAGAGCTTCCGCGAGCAACTGGCGAACGGCGCCAAGCTCGACAGCCTGCTGGAGCCGGCCTTCGCCACCGTGCGCGAAGCCTCCCACCGGGTGCTCGGCCAGCGCCACTACGACGTGCAGCTGATCGGCGGCATGGCGCTCAACGACGGCAAGATCTCCGAGATGCGCACCGGCGAGGGCAAGACGCTGGTCGCGACCCTGCCCGTCTATCTCAACGCGCTGACCGGCAAGGGCGTGCATGTCGTCACCGTGAACGACTATCTGGCCAGCCGCGACGCGGACTGGATGGGCCGCATCTACCGGTTCCTCGGCCTCAGCGTCGGCGTGATCGTGCACGGGCTCACCGACGAGGAGCGCAAGGCGGCCTATGCGGCCGACGTCACCTACGGCACGAACAACGAGTTCGGCTTCGACTACCTGCGCGACAACATGAAATACGAGCGCGGCTCGATGACGCAGCGCGGGCACAATTTCGCGATCGTCGACGAGGTGGACTCCATCCTGATCGACGAGGCCCGCACGCCGCTGATCATCTCCGGCCCGCTGGAGGACCGCAGCGACTTCTACAACACGGTCGACGCCTTCATTCCCCATCTCGACGCCGGCGACTTCGAGCTCGACGAGAAGCAGCGCTCCGCCACCTTCACCGAGGCCGGCAACGAGAAGCTCGAGACCTTGCTGCGCGAGGCGGATCTGCTGAAGGGCGACGGCCTCTACGACGTCGAGAACGTCTCCGTCGTCCACCATCTGCAGCAGGCGCTCAAGGCGCACAAGCTCTTCCAGCGCGACAAGGACTACATCGTCCGCAATCGCGAGGTCGTGATCATCGACGAGTTCACCGGCCGCATGATGCCGGGCCGGCGCTATTCGGAAGGGTTGCACCAGGCGCTCGAGGCCAAGGAGAAGGTACAGATCCAGCCGGAAAACCAGACGCTGGCCTCCATCACCTTCCAGAACTACTTCCGCCTCTACGACAAGCTGGCCGGCATGACCGGCACGGCCGACACCGAGGCCGAGGAATTCGGCGACATCTACGGGCTCGACGTCGTCCAGATCCCGACCAACCTGCCGGTCAAGCGCATCGACGACGACGACGAGGTCTATCGCACCGTCGAGGAGAAATACGACGCCATCGTCGAGCTGATCGACGACTGCAAGAGGCGCGGCCAGCCCGTCCTTGTCGGCACCACCTCGATCGAGAAGTCGGAACTCCTCGGCGAGCGCCTCAAGAAGGCGGGCTACAAGCAGGTCGACGTGACCGATCCGAACGCCTTCCGCCCGCTGATCGACAATCCCACCGACAGCAAGGCGGCGCGCATCTTCGCCGTCCTCAACGCGCGCTATCACGAGCAGGAAGCCTCAATCATCGGGCAGGCCGGTCTGCCGGGCGCGATCACCATCGCCACCAACATGGCCGGCCGCGGCACCGACATCCAGCTCGGCGGCAACCTCGACATGCGTCTCGACGCGGAGCTTTCCGACATGGCCGAAGGCCCGGAGCGCGACGCCCGCGAGGCCGAGATCCGCGCCGAATGCGAGGCCCGCAAGCAGGTGGCGCTCGCCGCCGGCGGTCTCTACGTCATCGGCACGGAGCGCCACGAAAGCCGGCGCATCGACAACCAACTGCGCGGCCGCTCGGGCCGTCAGGGCGATCCGGGGCATTCGAAGTTCTTCCTGTCGCTGCAGGACGACCTGATGCGCATCTTCGGCTCCGACCGCATGGACGGCATGCTGCAGAAGCTGGGCCTCAAGGAAGGCGAGGCGATCGTCCACCCCTGGATCAACCGGGCGCTCGCCAAGGCGCAGCAGAAGGTCGAGGCGCGCAACTTCGACATCCGCAAGAACCTTCTGAAGTTCGACGACGTGATGAACGACCAGCGCAAGGTGGTCTTCGACCAGCGTCTGGAGCTGATGGACGGCGAGGCGGTCGCCGAGACCGTCACGGACATGCGCCACGACGTGATCGAGGCGCTGGTCGCCCGGCACATTCCCGAAAAGGCCTATCCCGAGCAGTGGGACACCGAGGGCCTGCAGCAGGAAGTGCGTCAGATCCTCAACCTCGACCTGCCCGTCGTGGCCTGGGCGCAGGAAGAGGGCATCGCCGACGAGGAGGTGGTCGGACGCCTCAAGCGCGCCGCCGACGAGGCGATGGCGCGCAAGGTCGGCCAATACACGCCCGACATCATGCGGCAGGTGGAAAAGGCGGTGCTGCTGCAGACGCTCGACCACCTGTGGCGCGAGCATCTGTCGAACCTGGAGCACCTGCGCTCGGTGGTCGGCTTCCGCGGCTACGCCCAGCGCGACCCGCTGCAGGAGTACAAGACCGAGGCCTTCACGCTGTTCGAGAGCATGCTGGCCAACCTGCGTCAGGCCACCACCGCGCAGCTCATGCGCGTCGAACTGGTCCAGGAGCAGCCGCCGGAACTGCCGGGCGACGACGATCTGCCGCAGATGCAGGCGCGGCACGTCAATCCGCAGACCGGCGAGAACGAGTTCGAGACCGCGGCACTCGCGCAGGCCGGCGCAGCACCAGCCCGGCCGGAGCGCGACCCGAACGTGCCCGCCACCTGGGGCAAGGTCGGGCGCAACGAGCCCTGCCCCTGCGGATCGGGCAAGAAGTACAAGCATTGCCACGGCGCGCTGAACTGAACGGGACCCGATCCCGGGGCGCTGCCCGGCACGACATGCGCAAGCGGCGGATCTTCGAGATCCGCCGTTTTTTTATGCGCGTAACGCGCCGCCGGGCGACCGATCCGTGCCTCACTGCGCTTTGTTCGAAACTCCTTGACGACCCGGGAACCAACCCTTACGTGTTTTTCTCGTTCCATAAGTGCATGAATCGACGTCCGTTACGTGACGTCGACAGTGCGCGTCACGCTTCGCCGGAGGGTCTTTCCGGCTGACGCGACAGGCGTAACGGATGGGACGAACGTTACGGGACGCCAGGGGAGCGGTTGTCTCGCAACGATCAGGGGAGGAAGCATGCTGATCCGTCTGATCGACGGCCTCAACGAGGTCGTCGGACGCCTTGTGTGCGGTCTTGCGGTGCTGTTTGCCGCGATCATCATCTACGATGTGGTGATGCGCTATGCGTTCAACGCCCCGACGCGATGGGCCTTCGACGTCACCAAGCAGCTTTTCGGATTTTATTTCATCCTGCTCGGCGGCTACACATTGCGCCACAAGATGCATGTGCGCGTCGATCTTGTGATCAACACATTGCGGCCCGGCCTGCGGCGCGTCGTCGATGCCGCCGGCTACCTTCTATTCTTCCTGCCTTTCGCCTGGGTGTTCTTCGATCAGTCGTGGACCTTCGCCGCCCGCTCCTGGGCACAGGGCGAAACCACCTATGGCGCGGTGCAGCTGCCCGTCTATCCGCTCAAGATCGCCATGTGCGTGGCGGCCGGGCTGCTGCTCCTGCAGGGCATTTCCGAGTTTCTCAAGATCGTTTTGAACAGGGAAGAGCCCCTCCCCCATGACGCCTGAACTCATCGCCGCGTCCATGTTCGCCATCCTGCTGATCGGCTTGTTCATGGGCCATCCGCTCGCCTTCGTCCTCGGCGGCGCGGCCGTCGCCGGCACGCTGCTGGCCGGCAAACCGATGCTGCTCGGCATCGTGGTCAATCGCATCTTCGGCGACGTGCTGGACAATTACACGCTGATCGCCATCCCGCTCTTCGTCCTGATGGCGCGGTTCCTGTCCGATTCGGGCGTCACCGACCGCATGTTCGAGACGTTGCGCCTGCTGATGTCCAACGTGCGCGGCGGGCTGGCGCTCGCCGTCGTCTTCATCTCGATCCTGCTCGCGGCGACGACCGGGATCATCGGAGCCTCGATCACGGTGATGGGCGTGATGGCGCTCAGGCCGATGCTGCAATACGGCTACAGCGCCCGCCTGACGACCGGCGTGATCGCGTCGTCGGGCTGTCTGGGCATCCTCATCCCGCCCTCCATCATGCTGATCCTGATGGCCAGCTACTCGCCGCTCTCGGTGGGCGACCTCTTCGCCGGCGCCATGGTGCCGGGGATCCTGCTGGGCCTGCTTTACGCCGGCTATGTCGCCGTCATCGCCCGGCTGCGGCCCGAGCTCGCCCCCTCGGTCGAGCCGGAGGAGAAGGTCGGGCGCGGGGAACTGCTGCGGCTTCTGGCGATCGAGGCCGCGCCGCCGCTGGTGCTCATCCTCGGCATTCTCGGCAGTCTGCTGGCCGGCATCGCCACCGCGACGGAGGCCTCCGCCATCGGCGCGGCGCTGGCGCTCGCGATCGTGATCCTGCGCGGACGCTTCACCCTCGCCACCTTCTACGGCGCGCTCAAGGAGACCGGGCGCACCTCGGCGATGATCCTGTTCATCGTCATCGGCGCCACCGCCTTTACCGGCGTCTTCAACATCACCGGCGGCCTGCGCGCGGTGCAGGAGATCATTCGCGGCCTCGACATGGAGCCGTGGATGCTGATCGCCATGATGATGGTCATCGTCTTCCTGCTCGGCGCCTTTCTGGACTGGACCGGCATCGTGCTGCTGTCCTTCCCGCTGTTCCTGCCGATCGTCCAGGAGATGGACGTGAGCCTTCTGTGGTTCGTCGTCCTGATGGCGGTCGTCCTGCAGACGTCCTTCCTCACCCCGCCGTTCGGATACGCCCTGTTCTACCTGCGGGCCATAGCGCCGCGCAGCGTGGCGACGGGCGACATCCTGATCGGCGTCCTGCCCTTCATTGCGCTCATCGTGATGATGTGTCTGCTGGTGGCGCTGGTGCCCTCGCTGGTCACCTGGCTGCCGGGAGTTCTTTATGGAAACACCTGATTCGGGAGGTTTTTCGTGACACGCAGTTTCAAGTCGACATCCCTTGCCCTGGCGCTCACGGCGGTTTTCGCCGGCCCGGCGCTGGCGTCCCAGAGCTGGACGATGACCACGACCTGGCCGTCGTCCCTGGAGCTGATCGAGACGGACCGGCATTTCGTCGACCTCGCCAACAAGCTGACGGGCGACGAATTGACCATCGAGTTCTTCGAGGGCGGCAGCCTCGTGCCGGCCGGCGAGGTCTTCGGCGCGGTCGAATCGGGCACCATCCAGGCCGGCGGCGACTGGCCGGGCTACTGGGCCGGCCGCGATCCCGCCTTCTCCCCGCTCGCCACCACCGCGAGCCTGTTCAACGCCGTCGATTACGTGAACTGGATCAAGCAGTGGGGCGGCAACGAGCTCTACATGGAGACCTACGGCAAGTACGGCATGGTCTACCTGCCCTACGGCGTGACGAACAATGAGTCCGGTTTCCGCACCAACGAGCCGATCCGCAACCTGGAGGATCTTCAGGGCAAGCGGCTGCGCCTGTCGGGCCTGGAGCAGGGGCGCCTGCTGGAGCGGCTGGGCGGCAACCAGGTCTCCATGGCCGGCGGCGAGATCTACCAGTCGCTGGAGCGCGGCGTGATCGACGGCGCGGAGTTCTCCACGCCCAATGTCGACTTCTCGGGCGGCTTCCACCAGGTCACGCAGTATTGGTCGACGCCGGGCTGGCACCAGTCCGCCTCGGTCTTCGGCGTGATGATCAACAAGGCCGCCTGGGACGCCCTGTCGGAGGAAACGCGGGAGAAGCTCAGGATCGCCGCCGACGCGACCCTGCTGTGGTCGCTCGCCTTCACCGAGCGGCGCGCGAACGAGGCCTACGCCAAGTTCAAGGAAGCCGGCATCGAGATCACGCGGCTGGACGATGAAACGCTCGCCCGCATCCAGGAGATGGCGAACGAGGTGATCATCGAGACGGCGTGCGAAAGCGCCTCCTCGGCCAAGGTCTATCTCAGCCAGCTGTCCTATCTGGAGGACTATCGCGGCTGGCGCGAGGCCTCCGCGCCGTTCAACCTCGGCCGCACGCCGAACGGCCCGGACATCGAGAAGATCCGCGCCTGCGCCGGAGACTGAGGCTTTCGGCGACCGCGCGATTGCCGCGCGGACCCTGACGGATCGGCGGGCCCCTGGCCCGCCGATTGCGTTTTGCGGCCTGCTGGCCAGCGCGAAAGACCCGCCCGGCCACGGCGTGTGCTACATCTTCTCGACCGATCGGAACCGGCGAGAAGGCCAGGCCAGTGAAGACCACCCCGCAGCTGGAGGACATCGAGGACTGGCTGATCCGCGAGGCCCTCGGCCAGCCGGATATCGGCCAGATGTTTGTCGACATGTGCGAGCGGATGCTCGCGGCCGGCGTTCCGGTCGAGCGCGCCATGCTGTCCTGGACCACGCTGCATCCGCTGATCGAAGCCGAAACGGCGGTCTGGCTTCCCGGCGCGCCACCCGAGCGCGCGCAGCACGGCCATGACGATCAGGACACCGAAGACTGGCTCGCAAGCCCGATCCGGGCGATGCTGGTCGCGCGCGAGACGCGTCTACGGCGCCGCCTCACGACCGGGAATGCAAGCGACATCTTCCCCGTGCTCGCGCGGCTGCGACGCGAAGGCTTCACCGACTATCTGATCGTCGCCACACCGTTCCACCTGCCGAGCGTCAACGAATTCGGCACCTCGGGCATCATCGTTTCGTGGGCGACCCGCGCGACACACGGCTTTTCGGACGCCGCCATCGAGCAGATCGACTATCTGCAGATGCGCCTCGCGCTCGCGGCCCGCGCGAACATCCAGTCCCGGATCGCGACAACGCTGGCGGAGACCTACCTCGGCCGCCGCGCTGGTGCCCAGGTTCTCTCGGGGCGCATTCGCCATGGCGACGGCGAGGCAATCGACGCGGTCATCTTCTACAGCGACCTGCGCGGCTCGACCGCGCTCGCCGACCGGCTGCCGCCCGACGCCTATCTGGCGCATCTCAACGCCTATTTCGACGCGGCCGCCGGGGCGGTGATGGCCCAGGACGGCGAGGTGCTGGATTTCATCGGCGATGCGGTGCTCGCGGTGTTTCCCATCGGGACAGAGGGCATCGCCGGCGCCGCACGCCGGGCCCTGACGGCGGCCGAAGTGGTGCGCCACCGGCTCGCCGCGCGCCAGCCGCACACGCCGCATCCGCTGACCTGCGGCATCGCGCTCTCGGCGGGCGAGGTCACCTTCGGCAACATCGGCGTCGCCGACCGGCTGACGTTTTCGGTCATCGGCAGGACAGTGAACGCGGCGGCGCGCATCGAGGGCATGACCAAGCGTCTGACCCGGCCCGTGCTCGTGACACAGGAGATCGCACAGGCCGTGCCGGAGGTGGCATTCGACGCCCTCGGCCGCTTCGCGCTCGACGGCTTCGATGCACCGGTCGCGCTTTACGCGCCGCGGGCCGACAGTTAGACGCGGCCGCCCGGGGCGGTCGCCGCTGCCCCGAGCTCCTGCCCCCGACCCTTACTTGACCGTGACCAGCGCGCCGACCCGGACCCGGCTGTAGAGGTCCTCGACGTCCTCGTTCAGCATGCGGATGCATCCCGACGAGACGGCACGGCCGATCGACCAGTCCTCGTTGGTGCCATGGATCCGGTATTCCGTCGCGCCGAGATAAAGCGCGCGCGCGCCCATCGGATTGTTCGGCCCGCCCGGCATGAAGCGCGGCAGGTTGCGGCCCTTCTTGCGCTCGCGGACAATCATCTCCTGCGGCGGCGTCCAGCTCGGCCACTTGGCCTTGCGCGTCACCTTCTCGACGCCCTTCCACTCGAAGCCCTCGCGCCCCACGCCGATGCCGTAGCGCACCGCCTTGTTGCCCGGCAGCACGTAGTAGAGATAGCGGTCGCGCGTATCGACGATGATCGAGCCCGGCGCCTTCTCCGTGCGATAGCGCACGCTCGTGCGCTTGTACTTCTGGCGCACCACCTTGCCGGCGGCCTCCGGCGTGATCCGGTAGGTCTGCCAGCTTCGCGTCGTGGGATCGAAATAGCGCTCCGTCATCGCCTGGGCCGGCATCGCCGTCAGTCCCACCGTCAGTCCGGCCACAAGGCCCGCCGACGCGACGCACACCATCGCGGCCATCGCCCAAACGCCCAGCCGGCGAACCCCGGAACGGCAAAGCCCGGGCCGGAACAGTCCATGTGTCATCCTACGTCCTCCTCACATCGCACCCGGTCCGCGCGAAACCCGCCCGCCCCTCGGGCAGATCCACCAGCGACAGCCGACACGCCCGTCGCCCCGCCATCTCACGATCCGTGTCGATAGAGCCGGCAGTTTAACACCGCGTTACAGGCTTTCCTCGCCCCGGCAGGCGAGAAGCGTCTCGACATCCGATCTCTGTGGCAAGGGTGCAACAGCCCCGTACCCGCGCACCGACAGCGCGGCGGCCGCATTGGCGAAACGGGTCGCCGAGGGGCCGTCCGCGCCATTGAGCCGCGCGGCCAGAAAGGCGCCGTCGAAGGCATCGCCGGCCCCGGTCGCATCCACGACCTCGACCCGATGCGGCGCGACATGCGTCACGCCCGAGGCATCGGCATAAAGCGCGCCCTCACGCCCGAGCGTCAGCGCCACGCAGCCGGCGCCAAGCTCCAGAAACCGCTCGGCGATCGCCTCCGGCGCTTCGAGCCCGGTGAGCCGGCGCGCGTCCTCCAGCCCCGGCAGCACGACGTCGGCCTGCGCCACGCTCGCCTGCACGATGGCGCGCGCCCGCGCCAAAGGCCACAGCTCCAGGCGCAGGTTGGTGTCATAGGAGATCAGCCCTCCGGCCGCCCGCACCATGTCGATGGCGGCGAAGACCGCGTCGCAGGCACTCGGCGAGATCGCCTGGCTGATGGCGGAGACATGCAGCGCGCGCGTGGCGTGCAGGGCGGCGCGCGGCAGATCCCCGGGTCCGTACCGGCTCGCCGCCGATCCCGTCCGGCGGTAGGTGAAGGCGTGCCCCTCCGGCCCGTGCGTGACGAAGTAGAGGCCGGTGGGCCGCTGCTCGAACCGCCGCACATGCGTGTCCGCAACCCCTTCCGCCCGCCACATCTCCAGCAGGAGATCGCCGAAGGCATCGCCGCCGACCGCGCTCACCATCCCGACCCGGAGCCCCAGCCGGGCGGCGGCCACCGCCACATTCGAGGCATCCCCGCCGAAGCCCTGCAGATAGGCCCCGCCCGGCGCGCCCTGATTGAACTCCACCAGCCCTTCGCCAAGACACAGAAGATCCACGCCGTTTCCCGCCATTTTCATGCATCCCGAAGGAGAGCCGTCTCACGGAGCGCTTTTTGCCCGATCCCCGTTGTCGCCTTCTGCATGGGCGGCGCGGCGCGGCGATGTCAAGGCTCACCCTCTCGTCAGCAGGCCGAAGTCATGGCACAAGGCACCAAACGGTTGAGGGAAACACCATGACGGATGGATCGACACAGGCGTCGGGACAGATGCCGGGAACGGCAGGCACTCCGCCGCGCTGCCTGCCAATGACCGAAAGCGGCCCGGCGGACAGCATAGGCGCGCCGGTCGTCCTGCTGCACGGCTTCGGCGGCGACGCGAGCGGCTTCGCCGCGCTTCAGGAGCCGCTGTCGGCGGTGCGGCGCACCCTTGCCTTCGACCTGCCGGGCCATGGCCGGGCGCTCGACTGGCCGCAGCGCGGTGGCGCCGGCGTCGCGGCGCGGGCGGTGCGCGACAGCCTCGACGCGCTCGCCCTCGACCGGGTGCATCTGGTCGGCCATTCCATGGGCGGCGCGGCGGCCGCCCTCATTGCGCTCAAGGCACCGGAGCGGATCGCCAGCCTGACCCTGCTGGCGCCGGGCGGTTTCGGGCGGGAGATCAATGCCATGCTCCTGCGCCGCTACGCCGCCGCGCGCGACCGGGCGATGCTGGAACCCGTGCTCGAACAGTTCTTCGGCCTCGAGTTCGACCTGCCGCCGCTGGTCGTCGCGCAGGCCGCGGAGGCGCGCGCGCGGCCCGGCGTCACGCAGGCGTTGACGGAGATCGTCGAGACGCTGCTCGACAGCCGGACGCAGCAGACGCTGCCGGTCGGCTCGCTCGCCGCGCTCGAGGCACCCGTGAAGGTGGTCTGGGGCACGCAGGACAATGTGCTGCCGACCCGCCAGGCGCACAAGCTGCCCGGCACCATCGCCACCCATGTCTTCGACCGGGTCGGCCACATGCCGCATCTGGAAATTCCGGAGGCCGTGACCCGGCTGATCCGCGAGCAACTGGCCCACGGATAGGCGCGGCACGCACAAAAACGGCCGCGCGAGGGGCGCGGCCGCTGGATAATCGGGACCGGAACGGTCCGAAGAGGCTCAGGAAGCGCTCAGAAAGCGCTCAGGCCTTTTCGGCGGCCGCGCGCTCGATGGATTCGCGGATGATGCGCTTGGCGTCGTCCGGTCCGCCGAAGCCCGTGATCTTGACCCACTTGCCGGGCTCCAGATCCTTGTAGTGCTCGAAGAAATGCTTGATCTGGTCGACGGTGATCGCCGGCAGGTCCTCGATATGCGCGACATTGTCGTAGCGCTTGGTCAGCTTCGAGGAGGGCACGGCGATCAGCTTCTCGTCCATCCCGGCCTCGTCTTCCATGAACAGCACGCCGATCGGGCGGCAGTTCATGATGGCACCGGGCACGATCGGCCGCTGGTTGGCGACGATCACGTCGACGGGATCGCCGTCGCCGCACAGGGTGTGCGGCACGAAACCGTAGTTTCCGGGATAGCGCATCGGCGTGTAGAGGAAGCGGTCGACGTACATCGCCCCCGCGTCCTTGTCCATTTCGTACTTGATGGGCTCGCCACCCACCGACACCTCGACGATGACGTTGATGTCCTCGGGCGGATTCTTGCCGATGGGCACGGCGTCGATACGCATGGATCAAGCTCCTCGATTGGTCGTTGCGCGCTGTATCGCAAGCGAGCCGACCGAAGGCAAGCCGGAAATGGTGCACTGCAACTTAAGACTACCGGGGCCTTGACGACACCCGTTCAGGGCAGGTCCCAGGGCGGTTCGGCCGCCATGAGACGCAGGCCGCCGCCGCGCGATCCCCCGCCGCGGGCCACCAGCGGATAGTCCTCCTCCACCAGATAGGGCCCGCCGCCGACGCTGGCGCGCGAGGAGAACAGCACGAAGCGGTCGGCGATGAAGGGCTGCGCCTGGAAATCGCCGCGCTCGCTCAGCCAGCGGGCCACGTCGGCATTGGTGGAACTGCGGCACCGCGCGAGGGTGACATGGGGGATGTATTTGCGCCGCTCCGCCGGCAGCCGGAGCCGCTGCAGGATGCGCTCCTGTTCGGCCTGCAGGTCCATCAGGTCCTGCGTCGGCTCGACCCGCGCCCATACGGCATGCGGCTTGCCGTTGCCGAAGGAGCCGAGGCCGGTGAGGCGGATCTCGACCGGACGCCGCTCGATACGGGCGAAGGCATCGGCCACCTCGTCGGCCATGCGGTCGTCGATGTCGCCGATGAAGCGCAAGGTGATGTGGTAATTTTCGGGATCGATCCAGCGGGCGCCGCGCAGGCCGCCGCGAAGAAGAGAGAGCATGAGACCCGTGTCGGACGGGATCTCGAGCCCGGTGAACAGTCGAGGCATGGTCAGACCCTCCGCTGTCGCCGATGCCTCATCTCGACAGGGATTTGCCGGTCTTCGCAAGGGAAATCGAAATCGCGCGCCTTTTCAGGGTCTTTCACGCATCGCGCTGCAATGAACGCGCCGCCCCCGACCGGCGAAGGCGGCGCGTTCGAACAAGGCGGCGCGAATCACGGTGTGCGCCGCAGCGCCCTTAGGGGCAGGGGCTGCCGTGGTGTTGAAAGATCTCGGTGATCCGGTCCTCGATCTCGTCGGTGATGCGCACGTCGAGCGCCCCCAGGTCGTGCTCCAGCTGCGCGGTCGAGGTCGCGCCGAGGATGACCGACGTCAGGAAGCTGCGCGACCGCGCAAACGCGATGGCGAGCTGCGCCGGCGCGACGCCGAGATCGGCGGCGAGATCGAGATAGGCGTTGATCGCCGCCTCCGCGCCCGGTTTCTCGTAGCGCTGAAGCCGGTCGAACAGCGTCTTGCGCGCGCCCGCGGGCAGCGCGCCGTCGCGATACTTGCCGGTCAGATAGCCTTGCGCGAGCGTCGAATAGGCGAGCAGGCCGACGTTCTCGCGATGGGCGATCTCGGCCAGGCCCGTCTCGAAGGTCCGGTTGACCAGCGAATAGGCGTTCTGGATCGACACCACGCGCGGCAGGCCGAGTTTCTCGGCAAGGGCGAGATAGCGCATGGTGCCCCAGGCGCTTTCGTTCGACAGGCCGATGTGGCGGATCTTGCCCGCCTTGACCTGATCGGCGAGCGCCGACAGCGTCTCCTCGATGGGCGTTTCGTCCTCAAGCGGCTCGGGATCGCTCCAGACCGTCGGGTTGGAGCCGAAGCCGGAGACGTTCCGGTCCGGCCAATGCACCTGATAGAGGTCGATGTAGTCCGTCTGCAGGCGCTTCAGCCCCTTGTCGACCGCCTCCTGGATATCGGCGCGGGTCAGGCGGGCCGGCGCGCCGCTGTCGCGGAACCAGGTGTTGGTGGAGCGTCCCACGACCTTGCTCGCCAGAACGATCCTGTCGCGGTTGCCGCGCGCCTTCATCCAGCTGCCGATGATCTCGTCGGTGCGTCCCTGCGTCTCCGCCTTCGGCGGGATGGGATAGAGTTCGGCCGTGTCGATCAGGTTGATCCCGCGATCGAGCGCAAGATCGAGCTGCGCGTGACCTTCGGCTTCCGTGTTTTGTTCGCCGAACGTCATGGTGCCCAGCGACAGGCTGGACACGAAGACGTCCGTGCGTCCGAGACGACGCTTTTCCATATGCGTTCTTCCTTTGGGGGGACTGAAAAGGCGCGGGAGTGTTGCCCGCAAGACCCCGCGCGGTCAACCGCGCGACGTTTGTGGACTGCGGTCAACCGCGCGAAACTGAAAGGACGGTCACCCGCGCGCGGCCTCGACCTCGGCGATCAGCGCCTCGACCTTGGGCAGGATGCCTTCCACGATGAGCGCCACGCCGCGTTCGGTCGGATGGATGCCGTCGGCCATCACGGTCTCGGCCGAGATCGGGATGCCTTCGAGAAAATAGGGATAGAGCAGCGCGCCGTGCCGCTCCGCGATCTCGGCGAACATCGCGTCGAAGGCGGCGACATACTCGTCGCCCATGTTGCGCGGCGCGCGCATGCCGGCGACCAGCACCGGCAGGCCGCGTTCCGTCAACCGGCCGACGATGGCGTCGAGATTGCGGCGCGCCGCCGCGACCGGCAGGCCCCGCAGGGCGTCATTGCCGCCGAGTTCCACGATCACCGCGTCGGCCGCCTCGCCGACGGACCAGTCGAGGCGGGACAGCCCGCCCGACGTCGTGTCGCCGGACACACCCGCGTTGATCACCTCCACCGCATGCCCGCGCGCCGTCAGCGCCGCTTCGAGCTGCGCGGGAAACGCCGCCTCGGGCGGCAGCTGGTAGCCGGCGGTGAGACTGTCGCCGAACGCCACGATCCGCACCGGCTCGCGCGCCTGCGCGGGCGTCGCGACGGCGGCAAGCGCGAGACCGAGGCTCATGAAAACTGTAACGAAACGTATCACTGGCGGTGATCCTCTGGACGTGCAGAACGTAGGGTCCCATATCGAGCGCAACGCAAAAACCGCAACCCCGCGCACCGGCTCGCCTGTCGGAGCCACCCGGACAAGACGCCGCGCCCCGCGCCGCGCCCGCCACACGGCGGGTGTCGTGCGGTCGGACTACGGCCAGACTATAGGGTCATCCATGACGAACCGACCAGCCCAGGCTCCGCTCATCTCGCTGAAGGAGGTCCACCTCAGCCTCGGCCGGGACGCCGGGCGGGTGCACATTCTCAAGGGCGTCGATCTCGATGTCGCGGCCGGCCAGTCGCTGGGCATCGTTGGCCCCTCGGGCTCGGGCAAGTCGACGCTCCTCATGGTCATGGCGGGGCTGGAGCGTGCCGATGCCGGCGCGGTGATGGTGGGCGAGGAGGATCTGACGCGCCTGTCGGAAGACGCGCTCGCCCGGTTTCGCGGACGCGAGATCGGCATCATCTTCCAGTCCTTTCACCTCGTTCCCAACATGACGGCGCTGGAAAACGTCGCCATCCCGCTGGAACTCGCCGGGCGGCGCGATGCCTTCGAGGCCGCGCGCGCGGAGCTCGACGCCGTCGGGCTGGGCGAACGCATGTCGCATTACCCGGCGCAGATGTCGGGCGGCGAGCAACAGCGCGTCGCCATCGCCCGCGCGCTGGTCACCCAGCCGCCGCTCCTGCTCGCCGACGAGCCGACCGGCAACCTCGACGAAACCACCGGCGCGCAGATCGTCGATCTGATGTTTTCCGCCTCGCGCGAACGCGGCATGACGCTGGTGCTCGTCACCCACGATCCCGCGCTGGCCGCCCGATGCGACCGGACGATCCGCGTGCGCTCCGGCCACATCGAGACGGTGGACGCGCCCGAACGTCTCGTCGCGGGGGCCTGAGGCGATGACCGGTTTTCACGCAGGCGGGCTCGCCCGCACCCAGGGCCCCGGCATCGCGCTCGCGCTGCGCTTCGCCCTGCGCGAGATGCGCGGCGGCCTGCGCGGCTTTTATGTCTTCATCGCCTGCATCGCACTCGGCGTCGCGGCGATTTCCGGCGTCACCTCGGTGTCGCGCGCGCTGGTCGAGGGGATCGCGGCGGAAGGCACCACGATCCTCGGCGGCGACCTCTCCTTCCGCCTCATTCACCGCGAGGCCACGGAGCCCGAACGCGCCTATCTCGACGGCCTCGGCGCCGTGTCGGAGGTCGCCACCCTGCGCGCCATGGCGCGCGCGCCCGAAACCGGCGAACAGACGCTCGTGGAGATCAAGGGCGTCGACGGCGCCTATCCGCTCTACGGCACCTTCGAGCTCGCCGGCGGCGGCACGCTCGCCGATGCGCTCGCCCGCGACGGCGACACCTTCGGCGCGGCCGTGGAGGAAGAGCTTCTGGTGCGCCTCGGCCTTGAGGTCGGCGACACGATCGCGCTCGGGCGGGCGACGATCGCCATCGCCGACACCATCGTCACCGAGCCGGACCGGCTGAGCGACGGGCTCAACTTCGGCCCGCGCGTGATCCTGTCGCGCGCCGCGATCGACGCGACCGCCCTTGTCCAGCCGGGCAGCCTCGTGCGCTTTCACTACCGCGTGCGCACCGACACCGCGAACATCGAGACCTTGCGCGCGATCATCTCCGACGCGCGCGAAAAATTCCCGGAAGCCGGCTGGCGGATCCGCTCCAGCGCCAATGCCGCGCCGGGCCTGCAACGCAATATCGGCCGGCTGGCGCAGTTCCTGACGCTGGTCGGACTGACCGCGCTGATCGTCGGCGGCGTCGGCGTCGCCAACGCGGTGCGCTCCTATCTCGACGCCAAGCGGCCGGTGATCGCCACCTTCCGCTGCGTCGGGGCCGAGGGCGGCTTCGTCTTCCGGATCTATCTCCTGCAGATCCTGATGCTCGCGGGCCTCGGCATCGCCGCCGGGCTGATGCTGGGCGCCGCGATCCCCTTCCTCACGGCCGGCTTCCTGACGGCCGTGCTTCCCGTCCAGGCGGTCGCCGGGATCTATCCGGCCGAGCTCGGCCTCGGCGTGCTCTATGGCGGACTGACGGCGCTCACCTTCGCGCTGTGGCCGCTGGGCCGCGCCCATGACATACCGCCGCGCCTCCTGTTTCGCGACGACGTGAGTGCTGCGCGCCGCTGGCCGCGCAAGCGCTACATGGTCGCGACGGCGGCGGCCGTTCTGGTGCTGGCGTCGCTCGCCATCGTGCTCTCCGGCGACTTGCGGATCTCGCTCGTCTATGTCGGCGCGACGGCGGTGGTCTTCGCGCTGCTGGCGCTGATCGCCCGCGCGATCATGAGCCTCGCCCGGCGCAGTCCGCGTCCGCGCGGCGCGGAACTGCGGCTTGCGCTCGGCAACATCCACCGGCCCGGCGCGCTGACGCCCTCCGTCGTGCTGTCGCTCGGCCTCGGCCTGTCGCTCCTGGTGACACTCGCGCTGATCGACGGAAACCTGCGCCGCGAGTTGGGCGCGACCATCGCCGATCAGGCGCCGAGCTTCTTTTTCCTCGACGTCCAGAACCACGAGCGCGAGGCCTTCGACGCCCTTCTGGCGCGCGAGGCGCCGCAGGCCACGGTCGACGGCGCGCCGATGCTGCGCGGGCGCATCGCGGCGATCAACGACGTGCCGGCCAGCGAGATCGAGGCGCCCGAGGGCGGCGCCTGGGCATTGCGCGGCGACCGCGGGATCACCTATGCGGACGCGCTGCCCGACAATTCCACCCTGACCGAGGGCGCCTGGTGGCCGGCCGATCACGCCGGCCCGCCGCAGGTCTCCTTCGAGAACGAGGTCGC
Source organism: Stappia sp. (assembly GCF_040110915.1). Classification (NCBI taxonomy): domain Bacteria; kingdom Pseudomonadati; phylum Pseudomonadota; class Alphaproteobacteria; order Hyphomicrobiales; family Stappiaceae; genus Stappia; species Stappia sp. Next base: position 3,635,485 of record NZ_CP157793.1, read on the forward strand.
CGACGCGCTTGGCCTTGAAATCGGCGACACGGTGACGGTCAACGTTCTGGGGCGCAATGTCACCGCCGAGATCGCCAACTTCCGGCGGGTGGACTGGGAATCCCTGTCGATCAACTTCGTGATGGTGTTCTCGCCCGACACCTTCGCCGGCGCGCCGCACACCCATCTGCGCACGCTGACCTACCCTAACGGCGGCACGACCGAGAGCGAGCTGGCGCTTCTCAAGACCGTCGCCGACGCCTTTCCGACGGTCACGACGGTGCGGGTGAAGGACGCCATCGCGCAGGTGAACGGCCTTGTCGCGCAACTGGCCTGGGCGATCCGGGCGGCCGCCTCGGTGACGCTCGTCGCCTCCGTGCTGGTGCTCGGCGGCGCGCTCGCCGCCGGCCACCGCCACCGGGTCTACGACGCGGTGATCCTCAAGACGCTCGGCGCGACCCGCGCCCGGCTGATCGCCAGCTTCGTCATCGAGTACGCGCTGCTGGGGATCGTCACGGCCGCCTTCGCGGTCGCCGCCGGCGCGCTCGCCGCGTCTTTCGTGCTGACGCAGGTGATGGACAGCAATTTCACCTTCCTGCCGGCCACCGCCATCGGCGCGGCGCTGGCGGCGCTGGTGCTGACCGTCGGCTTCGGCCTGATCGGAACCTGGCGGGTGCTGGGGCGCAAGCCCGCCCCGGTGCTGCGCAACCTGTAGCGCCGGCGCGGCGGCCGGTCCGCTTTTCCCCACGCCGGCACGGTTCCCCGGCCAAGGGGGTGTCATCGCGTCGCGATCGCGATAAGGTCGCGCGATGGAAAACGCGGGCCGCGACGGCCCGCCCCTTTGCGCGCGTGACAGGGAAAGACGAGATGATGCGACGTTGGATTGGAAACGCCGGCCGCGCCACGGTGCTGTGCATGGGCCTGACGGCCCTGGCCCTTGGCGGCGCCCAGGCGGAATCGCCGTTTCACACCGGCGTGTGGCAGGTGAACGAGCCGACCGGACCGCGCGGGCTGGTGGTCAGCGACTGGCTGATCTTCGAGAACGGCCTTCCGGCGCTGTGGCTCTACCGCAAGGCCGGCACGAACGACCAGAACCAGTTCGACTTTCTCGTGCGCCGCATGGGTCAGAGCACCTATGCCCCGGTCCAGGTCCGCGTCTATCGCACCGGCGAGAACGAGATGAAGTACACCACCTTCATCAAGGACCAGGAGCCGGTCGAGCACCCGGCGGAACGCCTGTCGATCCCCAACTTCAAGAACTCCTGCCTGTCGGTGGAGAACAAGGGCGAGCGGCTGTTCGGCACCTGGGAAGGCACCTCCGGGTCGACGCTGAAGCGCCTGCGCCTGTCGAAGGACAAGCTGACCATCGACGGCGAAAGCCGCGCGGTCGAGATCACGCCCGTGCGCGTCGGACGCCTCGGCATCGTCGAGAACGGCCAGCCCATCGCCTTCCTGACCGACGCGGGCGGCGATTACGCCGTGCTGCAGTGGTTCAAGCCGGGCGTCACGCCGGCGACCATGGTCGATCCGAAGAAGGAAATCCTCGATTTCGCCCGCGAGGAGATCGTGCGCTGGCCGCGCGGCACCTGCGACCGGCAGATCGCATCGCGGTTGAAGGCGATGAAGTAAGCGGCGCACGCGGGGCGGAGGCGATATGCGTTAACCCTGTCGACGCATGACAGAATGGTAATGCGCTTTCGGCCGATTGCATCTTGTTCCGCGCGCACCCTGCGCCCATATTTGACGAGACCTGTACGTAATCCGCCGTAGTGTGCGCGGGCCGGCGTGCCGGTCCGATCGTTTGATCGATGGTTCATGGCCGCGCAAACGCAAGGGCTTCCGGCCCTGTCGCGCGCGGCGGATACGAAACGACAAGAGAGGATTTCGATGTCGACCTTCGACCGCAATTCCAACGTTCGGTATGCTGCGGCCGGCGCACGCGCAGAGGCCGGCGTCTACGATGAGGGCCTGCGCGCCTACATGCTGGGCGTCTACAACTACATGGCGCTCGGCCTCGCGATCACCGGCGTAACCGCGCTCGCGACGATCTATTTCGCGATCGACCAGACCGCCGGCGGCATGGCGCTGACGCCCTTCGGCCAGGCGATCTACGCCAGCCCGCTGAAGTGGGTCGTGATGCTCGCGCCGCTCGCGATGGTGTTCTTCCTCAGCTTCAAGATCCAGTCGATGAGCGCCTCCACCGCGCAGACGACCTTCTGGGTCTATGCGGCGATGATGGGCCTGTCGCTGTCCTCGATCTTCCTGGTGTTCACCGGCGAGTCGATCGCGCGCGTGTTCTTCATCACCGCCGCCTCCTTCGGCGCGCTGAGCCTTTACGGCTACACGACGAAGAAGGACCTGTCCGGCTGGGGCTCCTTCCTGTTCATGGGCCTGATCGGCATCGTGATCGCGTCCATCGTGAACATCTTCGTGGGCTCCTCCGCGCTGCAGTTCGCGATCTCCGTGATCGGCGTGCTCGTCTTCGCCGGCCTGACCGCCTACGACACCCAGCAGATCAAGGAGATGTACTGGGAAGGCGACAGCTCGGAAGTGGTGGCCAAGAAGTCGATCATGGGCGCCCTGCGGCTGTACCTCGACTTCATCAACCTCTTCATCATGCTGCTGCAGCTCTTCGGCAACCGCGAGTAATCGCGCACGCCAGACCGCCGACGCCAAACCGCCGCTCTCGCGGCAGCAGGCGACACCGGCGGCTCGGAAACGAACGGCACGCAGAGACCAAAAAGGCGCGGGGGTCTCCCGCGCCTTTTTGTTTGCCTGCGCTGCAATGGCGATTGCGGCATGCCGACAGCAGGCTTGGGGGTCGGGGCTTGGGGGTCGGGGCTTGCGGCCGGGCCTTCGGGTCAGGGGGCATCATCGCGGTCACGGCCATCGGGGTCACGGCCATCGGCGCCGGTGTGCGGCGCGTCCGGCGCAGGCGACGCGGCGTCCATTTTTGCGCGCCGGGGCCCTAAAACCCTGAAATGGCGAGGGATCCCCGATTGACTCCGGACCGCTCCCGATCAAGATCGCGCCATCGCCATCTTGGATAATCACCATGAAAACCCCTTTCTGCATTCGTCTGACCTCGGCGCGGCCCGCCTTGGCGCTCGCCGCCGGCCTTCTCGCCAGCACGACGCTCGCGACCGTCTCCCCGTCCACCTCGGCGCAAGCGCAAACGGCCGAATACGATGCCCAATGGGGCCTCGATGCCATCGGCGCGCTGGTCGCTCATGAGAACGGCTACACCGGCAAGGGCGTCACCGTCGGCGTCGTCGACAGCGGCGCTTTCATCCTGCATCCCGACCTGATCGAGAACCTCAGCCCGCTGTCGCTGAACGGGCCGACGGGCGGGCCGATCGACGGGGTCGATTTCGAGGGCCACGGCACTCATGTGTCCGGCACCATCGCCGCCGGGCGCAACGGCTTCGGCATGGTCGGCGTGGCGCCGGACGCCAAGATCGCCACCTACCAGCTCACCAATCCGGGAACCACCGACATCGACCCGGCCGGCATCGACGCGGCCGTGGCGCGCGTCTATGCCCACGGTCTCGCCAACGGCGTCGAGATCTACAACAACTCCTGGGGCAGCGACATCATGGTGCCGAGCGATCCGGTGGCCGCCGCGACGCTGCGGACCCAGTTCGAGACCGAAAATCCGCAGATGCTCGCCGCCTTCCGAGAGGCGGCGGCCCAGGGCGCGGTGCTCGTGTGGGCCAACGGCAACGCGAGCTTTTCGGGCGCCGCGCTCGAGCCCGGCCTGCCGGGTCTTTTTCCGGAACTGCGGGCGAGCTGGCTCACGGTCGCGGCGGTCGGCACCAACGGCACGATCACCGACTATTCCAACCGCTGCGGCGCGGTCGCCATGGGCTGGTGCCTGTCGGCGCCCGGCGGCGACGACGACGAGACGACCGGGGGCATCTACGCGACCGCCAACGACGGCGACTACGTGCGCATGTCGGGCACCTCGATGGCCGCGCCGCATGTCACCGGCGCGATGGCGGTCGCCCGCGAAATGTTCCCGAATGCGGCCGCGACCGATCTTGCGCAACTCGTGCTCGCCACCGCGACCGACGCCGGAGCTCCGGGCATCGACGAGGTCTACGGCTGGGGCCTGCTCGATCTGGAAAACCTGACCCAGACACGGGCGGCCGAGACCGGCGTGGTGTTCTCCAACGCCGCCTTCGCGCAGGCGCGCACGCTCGGCCGGATCGCCGATATCGGCGCCGGCCTCGCCGCGCCCCAGGGAACCGCGGACGCCCTGCCGGGCACGGTCACCGTCTCCACCCATGGCGATGCACCGGCGGACCGCGAGCGCCGGCTGCGCTGGTGGCTGTCGCCGATGGGCAGCTTCGCGCAGACGCAGGCGAGCGCCACCGCGCCCTCCACGATCTCGCGCGGCGGCGGTCTGATGACCGGTCTCGACGTGAGCCCGAGCGCGGGTCTGCGCCTCGGCGCGGGCGTTGGCGTGACCACCGGCGACACGCGCGGCGGCGGCAACCGGGTCGAGGACACGGGCCTGCACGCGCTCGCCTACGGCGGCTATGCCGGGTCGCGATTCTTCGCGGAAGGCGCGGCCGGCGTGAGCCGCTTCGAGACCAGCACCACCCGCACGGCCATCGCCGGCGCAGGTGGCGCCGTCGCCTGGACCGGCGTCAGCGATGCGGTGGACATCGGCGCCTGGGGCAACGCGCGTATCGGCATGAGCTTCGACACGCTGGCTGGATCACTGCAGCCCTATGCGCAGGCCCGCTTCGTCCACCAGTGGCTCGGCAGCGCAACGGAAACGGGCGCCGGCGTGTTCTCGCTGACGGCGGCCTCCGCCAGCCAGACCCAGACCGACCTTGGCGTCGGTGTGCGCCTCGCCGGCGCGGCGCATGCGATCTCCGAAACGCTCGAGATCGCGCCCAACCTCGATCTCGGCTACGCGCGCGCCGTCGGCGCTCTCGGCGACAGCCGCGCCACGACGCTGCTCGGCGCACCGGTCGCCGCCGGCGATCTGGGGATCGGCCGCGATATCGCGCGGGTTTCGGCCGGTGTCACGCTGAGCGAACAGGATGCGCGCCTGTCCGGCACGCTCGCCTATTCCGGCGAGTATCGGGCCCGCGCGCAGTCGCATGCCCTCAGCGCGCGCATGAACCTGCGCTTCTGACCGGACAGAGCCGCCGGCGGTCATCGGACCGCCGGCGGTTTCCACCTTTCGACGGACCTTCGGGTCAGACGACGCTCAGGTGACGCTTTTTCTCGAAGACCTTGAGAACCTGGGCCAGATCGCTGCCGCGCTTGAGCACCGTGCCGCCCGTGCCCACCACCGCGTAGGCGCCCTGGCGGCGGGCGTTCTTCGGCACCTTCTCGACCCGGAACAAAGGCATTTCCGACGCCCGGCGAAAGATCGAGAAGACGGCCCGGTCCTTCAGGTGATCGATGGCGTAATCCCGCCACTCGCCGGAGGCGACCCGCTGGCCGTAGATGCGCAGGATCAGATCCAGTTCACGTCGGTGAAACGCCACCACGGGCACCATGCGCGATGCGGAAGATCCGCCGGGGCCAGACCGCTCGCCGCTGTCGGCGTCGCCCGGGCCGGGGCCCGAGCGGGGGAATCGCGATGCGTCGGCGTCGAATTCGCTCATGCCGTCTCCCGTACGCCGAAGTCCCGTTCTTCGCAGCAGCGCCGTTCCTGGCAGCAGTGCTTTTCTTCGCAGCAGCCCCGTTCATGGCAGCAGTGCCGTGCTTCGCAGCAGCCCGTTAAGGGCGGCCCGGTGGAGACCGGACCCGGCGCCTGCGGTTCGCGTCCTGCCTGCCGACCCACACGCCTGCCTGCGGCCGGCGTTGCGTCATCGTCGTGTCATGATGCGCCCCGGGCTTCGGGTTTGGCAAGCATCGAGTTGCCGCCTTCCGAAAGGGCGCCGGCCGTCGGAGCCGAGATTTCACGATTTTGCCCCAATGCAGCCCTTCCCGCGCCATGGTGACAGGCGATCTTGACGATGTTGCCAACGGATCGCCGGTCGCGAGACCTCGGTACGCAACAGCCCCCCAGCCCCCCGGGGTTTCGTGGCTTCGATCCTGTCCCTCGTGGACGCGTAGGTAACCGGAAGGGCCGGCACACAGTGCCGGCCCTTTCCCGTTTTCGGCGCCGTTTTTGGCGCCGTTTTCGGCACCGTTTTCATCCCTGTATCCAGCCCTGTATCCGGCCCCGGGTTTGGCCCTGGTTTCGAGTGCGATTTCGCACAGGATTCGGCCGTCGCGTCGGACCTTCTCCCCGGCCGTTTGCCATCATCCATCGTCGGAAGCGGCTTTTCAGGAACGACCGAGGACCCTGCGCGCCCTGCGCAAACGCGCGCCGCTGCGGCTTTGCTTTTGTCCGCGCGCAAAGAGCGCTATCCTTGGTACATGAGTCTCGGCCTGACTGCCCTGCGCCCCGCGCGCAACGACGATGCCGACGCACTCGCCGCCATTCACGAAGCGGCGTGGCGCACGACCTATCGCGGCATCATAGACGGGGTGGAACTGGAGCGGATGATCTCGCGGCGCGGGCCGAAATGGTGGCGCACCGCCCTTTCGCGCGGCGTGCGCATCCAGATCCTGTCGGTCTCCGGGCAACCTGCGGGCTATGCCACCTTCGGGCGCTCGCGCATGCGCGAACTGCCCTTCGAGGGCGAGATCTACGAGCTCTACATCCGGCCCGACCATCAGGGGCTCGGCTTCGGCACGGAGCTCTTTCACGCCACCCGCAGCGCGCTTGCCCGCCTGCATCTCGACGGACTCGCGATCCGCGTGCTCTCCGACAATACCGACGCGCTGCGCTTCTACCGCCAGCGCGGCGGGCAGCCGCTGATGACGAGCCGCGAACGCGTCGCCAAGACCACGCTCGACATGACGGTCTTCGGCTGGTTTCCCGACAATCCCGACTGACGCCCCGCCCGACGGAGCACGCCCGTCAGAGCGCGGCCCCTCGAGCGCGCGCCGCCTCGATCCAGCCCTTGCGCTGATCGGGATTGGACTCATGCACCGAGGAAAACGTCTTGAAGCGCACCGGACGGAAGCCGCAGAAACCGAGGATCTGGGTCTTCATCGCCCGATAGCCGCCGGCCCGCAGCGCGAGATGCAGATACCACGCGGGTGTGTCGGCGGTCACCAGCACGTCCGCCGAGCGCCCGGTGAGCAGCTTGGTCGGGAAATGCTTGCCCTTCTCATAGGCGAAGGCGAAGCCGGGCAGCAGCGCGCGGTCGAACAGACCCTTCAGCTTGGCCGGCACGCCGCCCCACCACAGCGGATGCACCAGCGCCAGATGCTCGCACCAGGCGAGATGCTCCTGAACGGCCTCCAGACAGGGCTCGAGCGGCTTTTTCGTGCCGTAACCCTCTTCCATGTCGATGTCGAACGCCATCTCGGCGAGGCGCAGCACCCGCACCTCGTGGCCGCGCGCCTCGGCACCCGCCACATAGGCCTCGACGAGGGCCCCGCACAATGTGTCGCGACCGGGATGGCCGTCGAGAACGAAAACGCGTCTGGACATTGCGCCCCTCCTGCGTAGATATGATTGAATGACCGCGGTCAAAAAATCAGTGCCGCATATTTTGACCGTGGTCAATTATTAATTGCCGCGAGGGCACACCGGGTCACGCAGGGACCCCCGGGTTGCCCCGAGGCACTTGAATTGGAGACCGCATGGCCGGACGGCCCCAGAAGCGCACCGAACAGACACGAACCGCCATCCTCGCGGCTGCCCGCGCCGCCTTCGACGCCGAGGGCTTCGACGGAACCAGCGTCGAGGCCATCGCGGCCCGGGCGGGGGTGGCGAAGGCCACCGTCTTCGCCCATTTCGCGGACAAGGCGAGCCTGCTGATCGCGGTGCGGATCGATGCCCTGCACGCGCAGATGGCGGCCATGCGCGCGGCCGTCGCCGCCGGTCCGCCGGTCGACGGCGGTCCCGACCGGGATGCGATGCGGGCGCACGCCTTCCTCTTCGCACTGTTCCGCCCATGGCTTGCGCTCTACCGGACGGACCCGGAGTTCACCCGGTTGTTCCTCAGTCAGGCGACGCTCAAGGACGGGCCCTGGACGCGGCAGTTCCTGGAGATCTGCGGCGCGATGGAGGCGGACACGCAGGCCGCCTTCGCGCGGCTGCAGGCGGAGCGACTGATCCCGCCCGATCCCGATCCCGCGCTTCTCGCGCAGGGCGTGCTCGCCTTTTTCTACCATATGCTGGTTGGACAGACGGTCGGCGCCTGCGAGGACCCCGAGACCCAGGACGCCTTCTTCGCCGACCTGCTCGCCGTCTGGCTGCGCGGGGTTTGCACGCCCCCGCCCCTCCCCGGCGGCGATGCGGCACCGCCAGCCGCCCGCTAGGATCGCGGGGCGCGCATCGCCCCGGGCGTCACTGCTTGCCGAAAAACCAGCCGATCGCCGGGCCGACGAGCAAGGCCATATAGGTGGCATAACTGCTCATGACGGACATCCGGACGTCCAGGGCGGTCGGATCGCTTTCGGCCCAGAACGTGCTCGCGAGCACGACGATCATCAGGGCATTGAAGGCCAACGAGGTTCCGATCGCGATCCGCGAGGCGGTCGGTGGCGCTTCGGTTGCCGCATTCTTCTCCGCGAACCAGAAGCCGACGATCATCGCCACGATGGGCAGATAGATGGACATCAGACGTTCGAGAAAGGGCGGAATGTCCGCAAACAGGATGATGTCGCGCGCCGCGAACACCAGCAGAAGGGCACAGCATATCCCCGCGCCTGCCAGCCAGATGAGCGAGAGCCAGGAACGGTAGGCCATGCGGCTTGCCTCTAGATGCAGGTGTCGGGATAGGTCAGGCTGACGGTGCGAGCGGGCACCTCGTCCAGCGTCTTGCGCAGGCCGGCGCTGATTTCATCGACCAGCACCTTGGTGTTGAAGTCCTGATTGGCGTAGTCGTGCCAGGGGCCCGCCGAGCCACGGTGCTGCACGTTCATCGCCAGATACACGACGATCCGCGCGCCGAGCCGGATCGGCATCCGGTCCATCCGGCAGGCGTTGAAACGGATCGCCTCATACGCGACCGTTCGCGGCGCGGTGTCGTAGCACCCGTGCAGTTGCACGCGGTAGCGCCGGTTCGGCCGCAGCGTCACCCCCAGGTCGTCGGCGTCCACCCCGAGGTCGTCCAGCAATCGGGCATTCAGCGGCACGAAGTCGGTCCAGAAGACGTGTCGGGTGGCATCCTCGGGCGGGGCGTCGCCGCACCGGCGCAAGGGATCCTCGACCTCGAACGCATCGGGCCTGACCGAGAAGCCGGCATCCTGAAACGTGGAAATCAACCGCGCCTCGAAGTCGCCGGCGCTGTAGATGTCGTAGCGATAGGGCACGCCGACCGACGCACACCAGCCGCCCGGGCACCCCCGGTCGAGCCACTCGAGGACACGGCCGGACTTTTCCACGGAGAAACCGCTTCCCGGCGCGGCATCTCTCGCGGGCGAGGGGTCTGTCCGGGGTGACGTCCGGCTCCCGGCCGGCGCTGCCGCCTCGGCCGCGGTGTGTGCCTCCGGCCCGGCGAGCGCTCCGCCTCCGACGCCCGCCAGCGCGACGGTCGCGATGAGGAGCGCCCCCAGACCACATCGACGCCCCGACATCCCGCTTGCGCCTCCCGCAAAACAGCCTGTGCGACAGCTTCGCCAGCCTGCAACCAGACGCCGATCCTAGACCAGGGCGCGGGGGGACGGAAGCGCCCATCGTCGCGCTCCTATCGTCGCCCGTCGCCCCGGTGCCACCGGCGGCCCGCCACGCAAAACGCCCCGCCGGTTGCCCGGCGGGGCGGTCTGGCATCTGCCGGTTCCGTCCGTGCCGGCCGGGCGAACCCCGGCCGGGGCGTCGATCAGCCGCGTTCGTCGAGAATGCGCCGCGCGATCACCTGCGCCTGGATTTCCGCCGCGCCCTCGAAGATGTTGAGGATGCGCGCGTCGCACAGGACCCGCGAGATCGCATATTCCAGCGCGAAGCCGTTGCCGCCGTGGATCTGCAGGGCGTTGTCGGCCGCTGCCCAGGCAACCCTTGCGCCGAGCAGCTTGGCCATGCCCGCTTCCACGTCGCAGCGCCGGCCCGAATCCTTCTCCCAGGCGGAGAAATAGGTGAGCTGACGCGCCGCCATCAGGTCCGCCTGCATCAGCGCGAGCTTGTCCGACACGCGCGGGAAGGCGATCAGCGGCTTGCCGAATTGCACGCGCTCCTGCGCGTAACGCAGGCCGAGGTCGATCGCCGCCTGCGCGACGCCGAGCGCGCGGGCCGCCGTCTGGATGCGCGCGCCCTCGAAGGTCTGCATGAGCTGCTTGAAGCCCTGCCCCTCGACCTGGCCGAGCAGGTTTGCATGCGGCACCTCGAACCCGTCGAAGGCGATCTCGTATTCCTTCATGCCGCGATAGCCGAGCACCTCGATCTCGCCGCCGGACATGCCCGGCGCCGGAAAGGGATCGGCGTCCGTGCCGCGCGGCTTTTCCGCCAGGAACATCGACAGGCCCTTGTAGCCCGGCTCGTCCGGATTGGTGCGGGCAAGCAGCGTCATCACGTCGGCGCGCACCGGATGGGTGATCCAGGTCTTGTTGCCGTAGATCTTCCAGGTGTCGCCCTCACGCACGGCGCGGGTCTTGAGCGAGGCGAGATCGGAGCCGGTGTTCGGCTCGGTGAAGACCGCCGTCGGCAGCACCTCGCCCGAGGCGATCTTCGGCAGCCATTTGGCCTTCTGGTCGTCCGTGCCGCCGCACAGGATCAGCTCCGCCGCGATCTCCGAGCGCGTGCCGAGCGAGCCGACCCCGATATAGGCGCGCGACAGCTCCTCGGAGACGACGCACATGGACTCCTTGCCGAGCCCCAGACCGCCGAATTCCTCCGGGATCGTCAGGCCGAACACGCCGAGCTCCGCCATGGTCGCGATGACTTCCAGCGGGATATAGTCGTTTTTCAGGTGCCACTCATGCGCATGCGGCACCACCGCATCGGCGGCGAAGCGGCGCATCTCGTCGCGCACCTGCTCGTAGGTCTCGTCGAGCCCGGTGGTGCCGAAAACCGACGCCCCCTCCTGCTGCTGCATCAGCGCGGCGAGACGCGCGCGGATCTCCGGCGTGTTGCCGGTGGCGATCAGCGCCTCGATCTCCGGCACCAGGAACTCCGATGCCTCGCGCGGCGACAGGCCGAGATCGGCAAGCCGCAGAACCTCGTTCTGGTTCATCGGCAAGCCGCCGAAGATCTGCGCCAGATATTCGGCGAACGCCAGGCGCACGGTCAGTTCCTCGGTCTCGCCGAAGCTGCCGGCCTCGCGCAGGCGCGTCGTGTAACCTTCGAGCTGCCGGAGCGCCTCGACATAGGTCGCGAGCCACGCGAGCCCGTGCGTGGCGCGCTGCTCCGCCTCCATCCTGGCCGACGAGATCCGTCCGCCGTCGAGAACCCGGGCGCGCACCCGCCCGGCGGCCGCGTCGAGCAGCCGGTCGAGCGCGGCGACGCTGGCCGTCAGATGGGAATCCAGCGGAGCCTCCGCCGTGTCGTGACCGATTTCGCTAGCAAGCGACATGCATCCTCTCCGTTCTTGTGCGGATCCGCGCCGGTGTGGTCCTCGCGCACGCATCCAATCCACCCGCCCCGCTCTCTCGCCGAACCCGCGCTCAACATGGCTCCGCGGACCGAACGGGCAGGCGACTCCCGTTTGTTATGGTGCACTGCACACCATATCGCGCGCGCTTCGCGAAGCAATCCTTCTTTTGCCGCATCAATCGGGAAATTTTGTTGCCGTCAACGGCCCCGGCGCAGGCTTCATGCCGCATCGCGGCTTGACCGGCGGCGTCGCGTGCCGCATCAGCACCACCATGGCCCGCCGATCTCTTTTCTCCCGCGCGATCTCCGTGGTCGCCGACACGCTCGCCCACATGAGCCGGGACGACGGCTTCGTGCTGGCAAGTCACGTGGCGCTGTCCTCGCTGCTGGCGCTGTTTCCCTTTCTGATCTTCATCGCCGCGCTGACGGGCTTTCTCGGCATGGAGAACGTGGCGGACCGCATCGCCGCGATGCTGTTCGACGCCTGGCCGGACGATGTCGCCGGGCCGATCGCGCGCGAGATCCGCGTCGTGCTCACCGAGCCGCGCGGGGATGCGCTGACCTTCGGTCTTCTCGTCGCCCTTTGGTTCGCCTCCAACGGCGTCGAGGCGCTCAGGATCGCGCTCAACCGCGCCTACGGCGTGGAGGAGATCCGCAACTATCTGTGGCTGCGCGCCCAGGCGCTCGGCTGGGTGCTGGTCGGCGCGGTGCTGCTGATCGCCTTCGCGGTGCTGATCGTCTTCGCCCCGCTGGTCTGGAGGGCGGTCACGGCTTACGCGCCCGTGCTGGAGGAGTTCACCGCGCGCCTCAATCTGTCGCGCTACCTGATCGCCACCCTGCTCACCAGCGGCGGCCTGCTCGCCGCCCATGCCTTTCTGCCGGCCGGCCGGCGACGCCTGTCGGAAATCCTGCCCGGCGTCGTCGCCACCCTGGCGCTGTGGCTCGTGTCGGGCGCCGCCTTCGGCGCCTATCTCGCCGGCTTCGCGAGCTACGTCTCGACCTATGCAGGCCTCGCCGGCGCGATGACCGCGCTGGTGTTTCTCTATCTGCTCGCGCTCGGCTTCGTCTTCGGCGGCGAGTTCAACGCCGCCCTGCGCCGGGATCGCGCCTCCGGGTGAGGCCCGCGTGCAAGACGGCCAGCCTCACGCCGGCGTGCGCCGCGTGCCGATGCGCCGCTCGCGGATCAGCAGAAGCGCCCCGACCACCAGCGCGCTGCCGACGATCTGGATCGGCGACAGGGTCTCGCCGAACAGGAAATAGCTCTCGACCGCCGCCGCCACCGGGACCAGATAGAACAGGCTCGCGACCCGCGCGGCACTTCCCCGGCGGATCAGCACCATCAGCAGCAGGATCGCCCCGATCGACAGCACCAGCACCAGCCACGTCATGGCGATGACGAGGTCGCGCGCCCACACGATCTCCCAGCTTTCCCAGAAGGTGAGCGGGACCACCACCAGCAGCGCCCCGATGTATTGCAGCGCCGTGCCGGCCAGCAGGTCGATGCCGCCGGCGAACCGCTTCTGATAGACGGTGCCGATGGCCATGCCGGCGACCGCCAGCAGGCACACCCCGGCGGTGACCGCCGTCAAACCCGAGGCATCCACGCCGATGCGGGGCGCGACGACGAGCGCGAGACCGACCCCGCCCACGGCAAGCCCCGCCCAGTGGCGCGGGCTCACGCGCTCGCCGAGGATGGGCCCGGCGAGCAGCGCCGTCAGCAAGGGTTGCAGCCCGAGCACCAGCGCCGCGATGCCCGCCGGCATGCCGCGATCGATGGCGAAGAAGATGCCGCCGAGATAGACGCCGTGAATGAGCGCGCCGGCCACCAGACAATGCCCGATGGCGGACGCCTCGCGCGGCCAGCGCGCGCCGGTAACGAGCAACAGCAGCCACAGCAGCGGCAGCACCAGCGCAAAGCGGATCGTCAGGAAGACGAAGGGCTCGATGTAGGGAGAGCCCAGTTTCGAGCCGATGAAGCCGGTCGACCAAAGCAAGACAAAGATGCCCGGCGCGAACCGGTCGAGAAAGGTCAGCACGTGGTAATCCAGTTCTGCAAAACGATCCCGGTGACCGGGTGACGGAGGTGAATGTCGAACAGGCGGGCGCGGCGGGCTCCCTTGCGGGCAGGCCGTGCAACCATACGCGCATCCGCGTGTCGCCGCATCCCCCGTAACGTGGGCGCGGCCGGCGCGGCGCCGTGCAACCGTCCGCCGATGCGCGCGGGCGGAGGCACTTGGCGGATGTCGGGAGACCATGCTACCTCGCGTTGGCCGCGCGCGGCCAGCCAAAGGGGAGTTGTCATGCAGGATCAGGGCAATCGGAACACAGGCGGACACGGTGACGGCGCATCGCCCGCGCAAGGGCCGGATGCATCGCACGCGGACGCCGGGCGGCCCGGCGCGATCGTCATCGTCGGCGCCGGACAGGCGGGCGCGCAGGTCGCGCAGTCGTTGCGCGCCGGCGGCTATGACGGTCCGCTCGTTCTCCTGGGCGAGGAGCCGCATCCTCCCTACCAGCGCCCGCCGCTTTCCAAGAAGCATCTCGCCGGCGAGGTCGAGACCGAGGGGCTGCACCTGAAACCCGCCGCCTTCTACGCGCAGAACCGCATCGACTGCCGCTTCGGTGTCCGCGTGCGCGAGATCGACCGCGCGGCCGGCGCCGTCGTCCTGGAGACCGGCGCGCGCATCGCCTATGCGACGCTGGTGCTCGCCACCGGAACGCGCCCGCGCGCCCTGCCGCTCCCCGGCGCGGAACTCCCCGGCGTGGTGACGCTGCGCACCATCGCCGACGTCGAGGCGATCCGCGCCCGTCTTCGCGCCGCGAACCGCATCGCCATCGTCGGCGGCGGCTACATCGGGCTTGAGGTGGCGGCGGTCGCCCGCGCGATGGGGCACAAGGTCACCGTGATCGAGGCGCAGGACCGGGTGATGAAACGGGTCGTCTCGCCCGCGGTCTCGGCCTTTTTCGCCGGCCTGCATCGCGATCACGAGGTCGACCTGCGCTTCGACACCGGGATCAGCGGTTTCCTTGGCAAGGAGGCCCTGACCGGCGTGGCGCTGGCCGATGGCAGCGAACTCGCCTGCGATCTCGCGCTGGTCGCCATCGGGGCTCAGCCCAACGACGACCTGGCCGCCGCCTGCGGTCTGGAGGTCGACGACGGCATTCTGGTCGACGGCAGCGGGCGCACCAGCGATCCGGCCATCTTCGCCGCCGGCGACTGCACCCGGTTCCTGTCCGCCCGCTACGGCCGCTCGATCCGGCTGGAAAGCGTGCAGAACGCCATCGATCAGGCCAAGGCCGTCGCGGCCGCGATCCTCGGCGCCGACGAGGACTACGATCCCGTCCCCTGGTTCTGGTCGGACCAATATGCGGTGAAGCTCCAGATCGCCGGCCTGTCGGACGGCCACGACACCGCGACCACCGTGGGCGATCCGGAAAGCGGCAGCTTCTATGTCGCCTATCTGCGCGAGGGGCGGCTGATCGCCGTCGACAGCATCAACCATCCCCGCTCGCACATGATGGCGCGCCGCGCCATCGGCAAGCCCTTCGCGGAGGGGCTGCTGCCGCCCGCCTGATCCCGCCCCCTTGCCCTGCATGAGCTCCGTCTACTTCGCGGCGGCGCGCGGCCGGACGTCCCAAGTGTCAGGGCGCGCGCGCCTCGATGGCTTCCATGTCGTCGTCGGAAAGGCCGAAATGATGGCCGATCTCATGCACCAGCACATGCGCGACGACCTCGCCGAGCGTGTCGTCGTGATCGGCCCAATAGTCGAGGATGGCGCGGCGATAGAGCCAGATGCGGTTGGGCATCTGGCCGGTGAAGGGCGTGGAGGCGTCCTGCGCCATCCCCACGCCCTCGAACAGGCCCATCAGCAGGAACGGGTCCTCCATGCCGAGACTGTCGAGCACCTCGTCCTCGGCGAAATCGGCGACCCGGATCTCGATGGCCCCGCACAGGGCGCGAAATTCCTCGGGCAGCGCCTCGAAGGCCTCCGCCGCCAGGTCCTGAAACACCGCGAGATCGGGAGACTGGGCGTCGCGCCAGCGCTGCGACGGCCCGCGTCTGATCACGGACCCCATGCCCGCCTCCCCCGTCCGGTGCCTGGAAAATGAAGAGACGTCACGACGGCCGATCCGCTCACAGATAGGTCCACACGAGATAGATCACGAGGCCGATGGCGAAAAGGATGCCGGCCGTGCGGCCGATCTTCGTGCCCAGCACCTCGATCGGATCGTCTTGAGGCGGCGCGCCGCCTTCGGCCTTGCCGCGCGTGCCCGCACGCACCGAGCCTTCGAACAGGCTCTCGCTGTCGCGGCGCACGCGGGCGAGGCTTTCCTCCGCCTCGCGCTTGCGCGCCTCGTCCCGGTCGATCCGCGTCATCCCGACGCCTCCCTCCTGGCGGGCACGTTGCGCCCGCTGTTCATCCGGAGATAGGGGCCCGCGCGCGCGAGGTCCAGAGCGCGACCAGCGCCAGCGCGGCCAGACCGGCCGACGCCACCGCGTTCCAGCCGGCGAAGGACAGGCCGAGCATCCGCCAGCTCGCCTCGGTGCAGCTGACCACCCGCGTGGTCTTCAGCGCCTCCAGCATCCCGAGCGCCGATTGCGGCCCCGCCGCCCCGCCGCCGCAGTCCGCCGGCCCGTCCCAGAAGCCCCATTCGGCCCCCGACTGATAGATGCCGAGCCCCGCGCCATAGGCGAAGATGCCGGCGACCAGCAGCAGCACGAGCGTGCGCAAGCCCGGGGCGCGCCCCGTCCACACCAGCGCGAGCGCGACAGCCGCGAGCGGCAGGCCGGCGTAATAGGGCACGCGCTGTTCCAGACACAGCTTGCAGGGCACGAAGCCGCCGATCAGTTCGAACCCCCAGGCAGTGGCGATGGTCGCAAGACCGCCGGCGAGCAGCAGGATCAGCGCCGCGCCGGGCACGGACCGCAAGCCGGCGGGCGCGGATACGGCGGGAGACTTCTCCATGGCCGGTGCGCTCCCCTCAGAGGTATTTGATCAGGACGAAGCCGCCCACGAGCAGCACGATGAACACCGTGAACATCAGCCCGAGCCGCTGCTCGATGAAGGTGCGGATCGGCGGGCCGAACAGATAGAGCAGCCCCGCGACGATATAGAACCGCAGGCCCCGCGCCAGCAGGCTGGCGACCATGAAGACCGGCAGGCTCAGACCCGTCGCGCCGCTGGCGATGGTGATCACCTTGTAGGGAAACGGCGTGACGCCGGCGATGAACACGATCCAGGCGCCATAGTCGTTGAAATTGGTGCTGAACGTGTCGAACTTGTCGAGATAGCCGTAAAATTCCAGGATCGGCTGCGCGACCTGAACGAACAGCAGCGCCCCGATGGCATAGCCCAGCGCCCCGCCAAGGACCGATGTGATCGTGCACAGCGTCGCATAGGCGAAGGCCTTGGCACGACGCGCGATCACCATCGGGATCAGCAGAATATCCGGGGGGATGGGAAAGAACGAACTTTCCGCAAAGGAAACGGCACCGAGAGCCACCGGAGCCCGGGGGCCGGCGGCGAGCGACATCGTCCAGTCGTAGAGCCTGCGCAACATGGGCTTTGCTTTACCCCCTCCGCCCTGCGTTGTCACTCAAATCCGACGCGACGTCGCACCGCCGGCGACGGGGCGGGCGCGGCCCGCTTCGCGGCCGATCTTTCAATTGACGCTCGGCCCCCGTTGGCTATGATCGCGGCCGCTTCGACCGGGCAAGATCCCGCGCCGGACAGCCCCCGTGGCGGAATTGGTAGACGCGACGGATTCAAAATCCGTTTCCCTAACCGGAGTGTCCGTTCGAGTCGGACCGGGGGCACCACCCTTCTTCTCGCCAGCCTTTTTCTCACCAGCCAGCGTCACGCGAGCCAGACAAAACCGCCCGGCAGAGCTGCGACCGCGTTGCACGCACGCGATGCGGACCATCCAACGCCGTGCCTCGTCCCCGGGTCGTCCTCAGGCTGTCCCCAGATGTTCCCCGGCGCATCCACAGATCGGTTCCCCGGATTGACCCCAGCTTGTGGATATGTTGTCCACCCTGTTGTCCCTTCCCTTGTCCCAGGTTTTCCCCTCGCTCTCGCCTGGCTTTTCCCCCGCTTGTCACAGGTTTTTCACCCGCTCGTCCCGGACATATCCCGCTCTTGCCGCATGGCCTCTCAGGCCCGGCGCGCGATTGCCGCGGGTGGCCTCGCCCGCCTATGATCGCGGCGCGAACCGGCAGGAGACCCGCATGCCCCCTTCCCCCTCCACCGACCTGCGCCAGGCGGTGATCGACACCTGTTTGACGATGAACGCCACCGGGCTCAATCAGGGCACGTCCGGCAACGTCAGCCTGCGCACCGACGACGGCTTTCTGATCACCCCCTCGGGCGTGCCTTACGCGCAGATGACCCCGGAGCAGATCGTGCCGATGGGCCTCGACGGCACCTATGAAGGCGACTGGCTGCCCTCCTCGGAATGGCGGATGCATCTCGACATCTACGCCGCGCGGCCCGAGGCCGGCGCGGTGGTGCACACCCATTCCACCCATGCGACCGCGCTGTCCTGCCTGCGCGAGGAGATCCCGCCGTTTCACTACATGATTGCAGTGGCCGGCGGCACGACGCTCAGATGCGCCGACTATGCCACCTTCGGCACGGCGGAACTGTCGGCAGCGATGCTGCGGGCGCTCGAGGGGCGCTCCGCCTGCCTGCTGGCCAATCACGGCACCATCGCCTTCGGCCCCACGCTCGACAAGGCGCTGTGGCTCGCCGGCGAGGTCGAGGCACTGTGCAAGCAATATGTCGTCGCCCGACAGATCGGCACGCCGACGATCCTGTCGCAAGCCGAGATGGACGCGGTGCTCGCCCGCTTCGCGACCTACGGCAAGCAGGCGAAGGATCTCTCCGAGGGCGACGTGGCGGCGGTCGACGCGCCGCGCCGCCGCGCGGGCCCGCCGAAGACCGAAGGCTGAGGCCAACGCAGGACGCCCCGGCCGCAGGCGACCGGGGCGTCGTGTCTTCGTGAGATCGGCGCCTTGCGCGCCGCGCCGTCTCGAGCCGGGTCAGTTGGCCGGCATGATCTCGTCTGTCGGGCGCGGCGTGGTGGCGGTTTCCGGCGGCAGCACCGGATAGACCACTTCCGGCATCTCGCCCGTCAGGCTGTGCAGGAAGGCGACCAGCTGATCGGCCTCTTCGTCGCTCAGTTCCTCGCCGAGCTGCGATTCGGCCATGATCTGCACCGCGACCTTCAGATCCCACACCTTGCCGGAGTGGAAGTAGGGCGCCGTGACGGACACGTTGCGCAGCGGCGAGGCGCGGAAGACATACTCGTCGTCAACCGTTTCGGTCACCGCGAAGCGGCCCTTGTCGCCCTCGGGCAGCACCTCGGCGCCCGGCTTCTCGATCAGGCCGAAGGGATAATAGCCGTGGCCGCCGACGTTGACGCCGCTGTGGCAGGCCGCGCAGCCCTTGTCGACGAAGAGCGCCAGCCCGGCCTTGGCATCGGCGTCGAGCGCGTCGTCGTTGCCGTTCAGATAGGCATCGAAGGGCGCCGGGGTGATCAGCGTCGCCTCATAGGCCTCGATCGCCTTGGCCATGTTGTCGAAGGTGACCGGATCGGCCTCGTCCGGGAACGCCGCCTCGAACCATGCCACATACTGCGGCATGGAGGTCAGCGTCGCGACCACATTGTCCGGCGTGTTCGCCATTTCGACGCCGGCCTGGATCGGCCCCTTGGCCTGGGCCTTGAGATCGTCCGCGCGTCCGTCCCAGAACTGCGCCTCGTTGAGAACCGCGTTCAGCACGGTCGGGGAGTTGCGCGGCCCCTTCTGCCAGCCGTGCCCGATCGACGTCTCCAGATTGTCGTCGCCGCCGGTCGCCAGATTGTGGCAGGAGTTGCAAGAGAAGACGCCCGAGGCGGACAGGCGCGGATCGAAGAACAGCGCCTTGCCGAGCTCGATCTTTTCCTCGGTGATCGGGTTGTCCTTCACGGCGGGGATCGTGGACGGCAGCGGCTTGAAGAGCGCTTCCGCCGTTTCGCGGAGATCGTCGGCGAGGACCGCCGGCGCGAGACCGATCAGGGCGGTGGAACAGGTCAATACGGCAGTCAGCAGACGGGTCATGTCACACCTTGCTCGAAGCTGGGTTGGCAAGTTCGGCGGCGTTGCGGCCACCGGTGCAATTTTACCGGGAAGCGGCGCGCCTCCGGTTGACCTGGATCAAATCCGAAGCCGGCTGCGACACTTGGCAGCATGTCTTTTCGAGACCTTGAAAGCGGGCCGGGACAACGACCGCCTGCCGCAGCGTCACATCCAGCATCCGGTCAAGCCGACCAAGGCGCTAAAGCCAAGCCGGCGAACCAAAGCGCGCTCAGTGCGCTTTTGTGGACAGTTTCGCCAAAAGGCGCTAGAGCGGTTGCATGACCGAGACCCAACGTGAAATCGAGCTGAAGCTCGAACTGGGCGAAGACGCCCTGAAGCGCCTGAAAAGCGCGTCGGCGCCCGATGGCTTCGCCGTCGAGCGCGCCGTGACGCGCACCCTGCGCTCCATCTATTTCGACACGCCCGATCTCGCGCTCAAGGGTGCGAAATGGAGCCTGCGGGTGCGCAAGGTCGGACGCGACTGGGTGCAGACCGTCAAGGCGGGGACCGGGATCAGCGGCGGGTTGTCGACCCCGCGCGAGGTCGAGGTGACCATTGCGGCCCCTGTTCCGGACCTGACGCAGATCCAGGACGCGGAGCTGCGCGACGGGGTGTGGGCGCTCATCGACGGCAAGCCGCTGGATGCGGTCTTCGAAACCGAGATGCGCCGCACCACGCGGCTGTTCACCACGGAGGCGGGAACCGCCATCGAGCTGGCGCTCGACGCGGGCGAGATCCGCACCGAGGCCGAAACCGTCCCGCTGTTCGAGGCCGAGTTCGAGCTCAAGACCGGCCCGGTCGACGATCTCTTCCGGCTTGCAAAGACCCTGAAGGGCACGGAAACCGCCCGCTTTTCCGCAACCAGCAAGGCCGGACGGGGCTATGCGCTGCTGTCGGGCGGCGCGGCGCCGGTGCGTCCGCAAAATGCCCGGCCGGCCCAGATCTCGGCGAAGACGGACACGGCGG
Organism: Stappia sp.; assembly: GCF_040110915.1. Taxonomy (NCBI): domain Bacteria; kingdom Pseudomonadati; phylum Pseudomonadota; class Alphaproteobacteria; order Hyphomicrobiales; family Stappiaceae; genus Stappia; species Stappia sp. The sequence goes on from NZ_CP157793.1 coordinate 3,656,103, forward strand.
AAACCGCCTTTCGCGCGGTTCTGCGCTCCTGCCTGACGCAGATCGCCGCCAACCGCGACGCCATCCTCGACACGGACGATCCCGAGGGCCCGCATCAGATGCGGGTCGGCCTGCGCCGCCTGCGCAGCGCGCTGCGGGTTCACCGCAAATACATCGACCCGGAGCGCCATGCCGCGCTCGACGCCAATGCCCGGGCGCTCGCCGCCCGCGTCGGCGCGCTGCGCGATCTCGACGTGCTCACCGACGAGATCGTCGCGCCGGTCGAGGCGATCGCCGGCGGTTCGGTCGCCGTCGACCGGCTGCATGACACCATTGCCGCCGAGCGGGCCGCCGAACGGCTGCGCCTGCGCGAGGCCGTCCAGTCGGCCAGCGTCAACGAGGTGCTGTTCGATCTCGGCGCCATGGCCGAGGGCAACGGCTGGCAGCGGCAGGCCGGGGACGACGACACGCCCGCGCCCGCACTGACCATGCCGGTGACGGACTTCGCCCGCGCCGCGCTGGAAAAACGCTGGAAGGCGGCGGCGAAGCTCGGCGTGCGGATCGACGATCTGACGCTCGAGGAGCGTCACGATCTGCGCAAGACGCTCAAGAAGCTGCGCTATGTGCTGGAATTCTACCAGCCGCTGTTCAAGCCGAAGACGGTGAAACCCTTCCTCAAGACGCTGAAGCGCCTGCAGGATGTGTTCGGCTATCTCAACGACGTGGTGATGGCCCAGAAGCTGGCGGAGCTCGCCGCCGCGCGGGGCGACGATCCGACAGGCGACCCCGACGGCGACCCGGGCAGCGACGCGCGCGCCCTGATGCTGGCCGCCGGCTTCGTCATGGGCTGGCACGAACGCCGCGCGGAAGAGGCCTGGAGCCACGCCCGCGCGCAATGGGACGACACGCGCCACGCGGAGAAATTCTGGCGCTAAGCCGCGCCGCGCCCCGTTCCTGCGGCTTGGAGGCCCGGAAAGCCGGTGCCCCCGTTCGACCCCGTTTCGGTATCGCCGATGCTATGCCACGGCTCGGCGCCGTCAGGTCTTTGCGGCACACCCTCCGGGTCGCGACCCCGGGCCCTGCGGCCCGCAAGCTACTGACCGCTGTCCGGTGCCTCAGGTCGCCGGCCGATGCCGAAGGAGCCGAGGAAGCCGGACGGCAGTCCGAAGCCCTGCTCCACCGCGTCGAGCACCTGCTTGTCGTCGACCTCGCCGTCGATCACCTTCTGCACGTCGATACCGGTCTGCCCGGTGACGCGCTCCACGGCCTCGTTTGCGACCGTTCCAAGATCCGGCGCGCCGCCGTACCCCTTCAGGGCCTTGAACAGCCCGCCGCCCAGACCTTCCAGCTTCTTCAGCGCCGCCTGCGGATCCTGCAGGATGCCCTCGATATCCGGATAGATGCGCGGCCGGTCCCAGGGTCCGCGCACGATCACCGGCACGCCGAGGCCCGCGAGCTCGCCGTCGGCGGCACTTGCATTGCCGTCCAGATCCGCCACCACGCGCGGCTCGAAGCGCCAGTCGAGCGTGCGCGCCGGCATGTCGACGCGCCCCGCGCCGGTCATGCGCACCAGCGGCCCGGCCAGTTGCAGATCGGAGGAGGAAGCGATCCCCTTGTCGATCCGGAAACTCGCCGCCAGCTTGGAGAAATCCGTCTTCTGCGCGGGATTGCTGGCCCAGCCGAGCAGCGTGTCGACGGTGAGACCGCGCACCATGCGCGGGATGTTGAGGCCGAGAATGGCGCCGTCGGCGAAGTCGAACCCGGCGGTGCCGGTCAGGCCGGAGACGAGATCCGCCTGACTGGCGCCGCGTGTCGTCACGTCGAGACGGGTCGCCACCCGCCCCTCGATCCAGTCGAAGTCGGCCGCCGCCGTGAGGAACGGCTTGGCCGCGAGACCCTCGAGGGTGAAGGCGGCGGCGATATCGGCCACCGACCCCGATCCGTCGAGAACCAGTTCGCCGCGCCCGCCGCCGCCATAGAGCGCCAGTTCGGCGAGCGTGGCGGAGAGCCGTCCGCCCTCCAGCGCGACGTCCAGCCGGCTGCGGCCGATCTCCAGCCGGTCCCAGACGATGGCCTCGGCGGTCAGCGACAGATCCGCGTCGACGGCGCGAAGACCCGACAGGTCGATCGGCGCGGTCGACCAGCCCTGCGATGCGGGGGCCGCGCCCGCCGCTCCGCCGGCAGCGGCCGCGCCAGACCTCTGTCCGGAAGCGCCGTCGAGATAGGGATCGAGCCCCAGCCGATCGAGGGCGAGCGTCGCGGTCACGCGCGGCCGCACACCAAACCGCACCGCGCCGGAGCCGCGCCCGCGCATGTCGTCGAGCGTGATCGCCGCCTCGGTGAAGCGCACCGCGTCGTCCGTGACGTCGAGACCGCCGGAAAAGGCGAAGCGGCCGAGCCCGCCGCCCTCGGGCAAGGGCGAGCCGAGCCAGGCGGCCAGCGCCCGCAGGTTGGCGGTTTCCAGCAGCACGTCGCCGGCCAGCGCGCCGGCGGCCGTTGCCGTGCCCTCGTAGCCCGCGCGCACCCGGGCGCTGTCGACGCTGAGGCGCACCGGCGCCGGCAGACCGGCGAGCGCCAGCGCGGGCGTCGCGCCGCCGTCGACCGTGAAGCGTTCGTCGCGCCAGACAAATCCGCCGGACAGCGCCACGGGCCCGTCGAAGCCGTTGACATCGAGCGACAGGGCGATGTCGTCGAGCCGATCCGCCCCGGGAAGCTCGGCCAGCGCGCCGGCGAGCGGCAGACCTTCGACCGTGCCGCCGGCAAGCGTTATCCGGCCGGTCGCATCCAGCGTGCCGAGCAGCGCCGCCGCATCGCCGCCGCGCGCGGCCAGGCGCATCTCGCCGCCGAGCGTGCCGCTCGCCTGCTCGGTCCGGCCGGCCAGCCCGAGAAGGGATTCCAGCGCGAAATCGGCGAGCGTCAGCTTGGTCGTGATCGCGGGCTCCGCCCCGTCGAGATCGACCCGGCCGCCGCCCCGGATCGACCCGCCGATCGCCTGCGCCACGAACTCGCGCACTTCGACGCGTTCGGGCGCGGCGGTCAGACTGGCGGTAAGGGCGAAGGGACCGAGCTCACGGCCCGTCTGCGCCTGAAAGGCGGCAAGCGTGTCTTCCAGATCGTCGCCGGCCAGCGACAGGGCGAGCACCGAGGTGCCCGACGGGGCGAGCGTTCCTTCCGTCTCCACCCGCGCGCCGGCCGCCGTGATCGCCAGCGTGAGCGCGCTTTCCCCGCCCTCGCCGAGGGCCAGCGGCGCGGCGACGCGCGCCGACACCTGAAGCGGCACGCCGCGATAGGTCAGCCCGCCCTCGACATCGAGCGGCCCGGCGAGCGCCGGCAGGCGCAATTCCATGTCGACGTCGGACACCTCGTGCCGCGCGCCGCTGCGGCGGTCGGCATAGACGAGACGCCCCTCGGCGATGGTAAGCCGGTCGATGCCGATGCGCGCAAGCAGCCGGGAGCCCGCATCGAGCCCTTCCGCCGCCGCCGTTTCGGCGGAGGCGACGGGCGTCTCCTCGCGCGCCGGCGCGGGGCTCGGCTCGCCGTTGCTTTCGGCGATGGCGCGGGTCGCGGACGTCCATCGGTCGGCGGGAAAGGCGCGGCGCGGCGACCAGGTCGGCGTGCCGTCGGGTCCGATCTCGGCCTGCACGGTGGGCGCGGACAGGGCCACATGGGTGATGCGGATGTCGCCGCCGAAGAGCCCTTCCCAGGCGAGACCGAAGTCGATCTCCCGCGCGGCCACGAACTCCACGCCGTCGCCGGCGGCCGCGCCGGAAAGGCCGACATCGCCGGCCGTCATGCGGAATCCCGGCAGCAGCGAAAGGCCGACCGGCCCGTCGATGCGCACGCGCCATCCGGTGCGCGCCTCGATCTGCGCGATCAGCTCGTCGCGGATCGCATCCTTGGGCAGGAACAGCGGCACGACGAGCACCACCGTCACCAGGACGAACACGAGGCCGAAAAGGCCGATCACCACCCGTTTCACGCGCATTCCCCGCTCGTCTGCGAATCACCGCCAGTGTACGGCAAAGCATGGCCGCAGCGTGACCGTCCACCCCCCGCCTGCAAGTCGGCGCGCGCGGGCCGCGCGAGGCCTGCCGGCAATCCGCGCCGGGCACGCTGCCGTAGACCCCGCCACGGGCAGCGGCCATGAACCCCGGTCATGAACACCAGTCATGGACAAGACGGCGGCAATTGCCGATGCTGCCGCGATCGCGCGGATGCAACAAGGAGAGCGCATGTTCGACAAGCTCAGGCAATTCCTGAAAAGCGCCGTGACCGGCGAGGGCGACGGCCTGCGCTTCGCGGAGGACGACCACCGGCTGGCCGCCGCCGCCCTGCTCGTGCACATCGTCTCCGTCGACGGGGTCGTCGACGACGCGGAACGCGCGACCCTCAAGGACGTGCTGGCGCAGCATTACAAGCTGACGCCGGAGATGACCGCCGAACTGATCGCGGAAGCGACCGAACGCGACAACGAGGCGGTGGACCTCTACGGCTTCACCTCGGTGCTCAAGCGCAATCTGGAGATCGAGGAACGGCTGAAGGTCCTCGAGATGATGTGGCAGCTCGTCTACGCCGACGGCTCGGTGCACGAGTTCGAGGACAACACCGTGTGGCGCGTGGCCGAGCTTCTGGGCATCTCCTCGCGCGACCGGCTGGCGCTGCGGCGCAAGGTGGCGGGCGAGGACGAGGCCTCCTGAGCCTCCGCGTGCCGGCCGCCACCCGCCACGGTCTGCCGGCACACCGGCGGCGGGTGCCGCCTGCGGGTGTCGGGCATCTTCGCCATCACGGAGGCGGCGGCAGGCACGGCGGGGTCGACGGAGCCGGCCGAAACGCTATAGATTGAGCCCATGATCATCGATCCAAGGCAACTCGATCCCGGCTATTTCCACGGCCGCCCGCGCGTCCTGATCGTGCTCCATCAGGAAACCTCGACGCCCGGACGCGTCGGGCAGGAACTGATCCGGCGCGGCTTTGCGCTCGACATTCGCCGTCCGCGCTTCGGCGATCCGCTGCCGCGCACGCTCGCCGAACACGCCGGCGCCGTGATCTTCGGCGGGCCGATGAGCGCCAATGACCCGGACGCCTTCATCACCCGCGAGATCGACTGGATCGACGTGCCGCTGCGCGAGGAAAAGCCCTTCCTCGGCATCTGTCTCGGCGCGCAGATGCTGGCCCGCAATCTGGGCGGCCGCGTCTACGGCCACGACGACGGTCTGGTCGAGATCGGCTACTACGACCTGCACGCGACCGACGCCGGCCGGGAGATGATGCGCTGGCCCTCCAAGGTGTACCAGTGGCACCGCGAGGGTTTCGACGTCCCGCGCGGGGCGACCCTGCTGGCGCGCGGCGACACCTATCCCAATCAGGCGATCCGCGTGGGACCGGCCGCCTATGGCGTGCAGTTCCACCCGGAGCTGACCTACCACATGATGGTGCGCTGGACGACGCGCGCCGCACCGCGCATGGAACTCCCCGGCGCCCGTCAGCGGCGCGACCATTTCGCCGGCCGCTTCGTCTTCGATCCGCCCGTGAAGGCCTGGCTCGACGGCTTTCTCGACCGCTGGATCGGGCGCGCCGACGACAAGGCCGCCCTGGCCGACGCCGCGCAGTAGGCACGACGACGCGCGGCCGGGCGGTCCAACCCCTCAGGCCAGACGGCCGAAAAGCCGCAGCCGGCTGATGCCGCCATCGGGATAGATGTTGAGCCGCACATGGGTGACGGGCCCGAGCGGGCGCACCTGTTCGGTCGCGATGTCGTGGATGGCGTCGGCGGTGAGCGGGGTGCGCGCGATCGCCTCGTCCCAGAACATCGACGCGGTCACCACGGCCTCCGCGAGATCGCCGGCAAGCGATCCGAGATCCGCCGCCTGCAACGAGAAGCTTTCCGGAAAATTGCCCTTGAAGAAGGCGGTGTCGACGCGCGCCCGGTCGATGATCCCGCGCGCGCCCAGTTCCACGATGATCCAGTCGTTGCCGGGCTCCCGGCGCCGGCGGGTTTCCCAGCCGTCGCCCATGTTGCAGCCGCGCCCCGGCGCCAGCAGCCGGTGGTAGGACCCGTAATGCGCATCGGAGAAGGCGACGATGCGCGCGCCGTTGAGCGCGGAGGCGAGATCCAGGTCGCCGCCTTCGACGGCCGCACGGTCGAGCTCCGGCCGGCCGTAGACGCGCAACCGCGCCACGCCCCCGTCCGGATGAATATGGAGCCGCACATGGCTCCACACGGCCGCACTGTCGCAGGTGAGATAATGATGCGCGCTCGGCCCCAGCGGCGTCATCGGCAGCACCTCGTGCCACTCAGTCGTCGCGTCCGGATCGCCGTCGACGGCGCAGGCCTCGATCCGGCAGGCCGGCGGAAAATTGCCGGTGAAATGCGACGTGTCGACGTCGAACCCGGTGATGCGGCCGCGCGCGGCAAGCCGCACCACGGCGCTGTCGTGGCCGGGGCCGCGTCGACGGCGCGATTCCCAGCCGTCCATCCACTTGCCGTGATCGTCGTATTTGTCCGGCACGAACACCGCATCGGCGTCGGCGAGCATGCGCGACACATCGGCAAAGAAATCGTCGGTCACGGAGATCGCCTCGGCGCCGAGGCCGGCGGAGGCGAGATTGATGTCGCGACGGGCGAAGGCGGGGCGGGGATCGTCGGAAGACGGCGTCATGTCGAAACCCTTGTTTGATTGGCGCGTGGCTGGCGCCTCATTGGCGCCTGGGGTCAGCGTCTGGGGTCTGCGCGGGCAGTCCGCGTCGAGACGGGACCGGCCGCGCCGTTGGGTCAATCGGGCAAGATATCCTTGAGCCGCAACAGGGCGATGCGTTCCACCTGCGCGCAGGCGGTGGCGAATTCGGTGTCCCGGTCGTTGTCGATCCGGCTTTCGAAGTTTTCCAGGATCTCGGCCTTGGTTCGCCCCTTCACGGCCAGGATGAAGGGAAAGCCGAAGCGCTGCGTGTAGGCGGTGTTGAGCTCGACGAAGCGGGCGCGCTCGGCATCGGTCAACGCATCGAGCCCGGCCGAAGCCTGTTCGCTCGCCGAGGCCGCCGTGAGCCGCTTCGCCGCCGCGAGCTTGCCGGCGAGATCCGGGTGGGCGCGCAGCACGCCAAGCCGCTCCGCGTCGCTGCCTGCGCGAAACGCCGCGACAAGGGCCGCATGCAGCCCCGTTGCGCTGTCGGCCTCGGGACCGAGCCCGGCCGCGACGGCGCGCTCCGCGACCCACGGAGAATGCTCGAACACACTGCCGAAGCGCGCGACGAAAGCCGCCGCCGTCATCTCGGACACCCGCACCTGTGGCGTCGTCATGCGCGAACCCTCCCTGTCCTTCGACCCAGTCTTTCGGCCCAGTCTTTCGGCCCAGTCTTTCGCCCCAGCCTGTCGGCACCCGCACACGCGATCAGCGAGTGCCGCATCCATTGGTAATGCAAGACAATCGGGGCGATTATCAAAATCATCCTGAAAGAGATGCGTCCGCCTGCCGGGCTGCGGGCCCGGCACTGTCGTCCCTGGCCGGCGCGCTGTCCATGCCTGCGGCCAGCCGGGCCTTGCACCGCTGCGTCACGAAATCGATGAACAGGCGGATCTTCGGGTCCTGGTGGCGCTTGTGCGGATAAAGGCAGGCGAAGGAGACCGGCGGCGGCGGGGTTTCGGCGCAAACAACCTCCAGCGCCCCGCTCCTCAGATGGTCGGCGACCTCGAAGAGCGGCTTGTTAACGATGCCGCAGCCGGCGAGCGCCCAGTCGGTCAGCACGTCGCCGTCGTCCGATTCGAACGGCCCCGACACCTCGAAGCGCGCCGGCCCGTCCGGCCCCTGCAGCGTCCACTGGAACTCCCGCGCGCCGGGAAAGCGCAGCAGCAGGCACTGGTGACGGTCGCGCAGAAGGTCGGCGCCGCGCTCCGGTCGGCCGTGCGCCGCGATGTAGGAGGGCGCGGCGCACAACACGCGCGCGCATTCGGCGATCGGGCGGAGCCGCAGGGCCGAATCGGGCGGCGTTCCGAGCACGAAGGCGATGTCGAGCCCCTCGCCCAGCACATCGAGGGCCCGGTCGGAGAGCCGCAGGCGCACGTCGACGTCCGGATAGGCCGCCTTGAACTGCGGGATCAGCGGCGCGATCAGCCGCCGCCCGATCCCCAGCGGCGCGGCGGCGAAGATCGAGCCGCGCGGATGGCCGGCGACATCGGCGACCGCGGCTTCCGCTTCCTCGATGGCGTCGAGGACCTTCACCGCCCCCTTGTAGAAGATCGTGCCGTGCTCGGTCGGCGTGAGCTTGCGGGTCGTGCGGTTGAACAGACGCACGCCGAGATGCCGCTCCAGATCGGCGATGCGGCTGGAGACGACCGCCGGCGACACACGCTGGTCGCGCGCCGCGGCCGACATGCTGCCGAGATCCACCACCCGCACGAACACCTTGAGATTGTTCACATAGGACATGAAGCGCCTGACCCGTCGAAGCCCGCCGGCGTCTTAGCATTTTCAGGGATTTCTTGATAGTGATGGAGAAATCGTCGGGCTTTCTTGCAAATATCGGATCTGCCACGCTTTCGCGGGCGCGACCGGCGGGGTGCGACCCGCACGACGCGAACGACCCGGCGCGAATGACCCGGCGCGAAAAGGAGACAGCGGATGGAAGCGGCGATCCTGTGGGACTGGGCGGCCTTCGCCCTGCGGTGGCTGCATGTGATCACGGCCATCGCCTGGATCGGCTCGTCCTTCTATTTCATCGCCCTCGACCTCGGGCTGCGCAAGGCGCCCGACCTGCCGCCCGGCGCCCATGGCGAGGAATGGCAGGTCCACGGCGGCGGCTTCTACCACATCCGCAAGTATCTGGTGGCCCCGGCCGCGATGCCCGAACATCTGACCTGGTTCAAGTGGGAGAGCTACGCGACCTGGCTGTCCGGCTTCGCGCTGATGGCGGTGGTCTATTACGCCGGCGCCGATCTCTATCTGATCGACCCCAATGTACTGGAGATGTCGCAGCCGGTGGCGATCGCCGTCTCCATCGCCTCCATCGCGCTTGGCTGGATTCTCTACGACCTCCTGTGCCGCTCGCCGCTCGGGCGCAGCCAGACGGGGCTGATGGTGGTGCTTTTCGCCGTGCTGGTGGTCATGGCCTGGGGCTACACGCAGATCTTCACGGCGCGGGCCGCCTTCCTGCACCTCGGCGCCTTCACCGCGACGATCATGTCGGCCAATGTCTTCATGATCATCATTCCCAACCAGAAGAAGGTGGTCGCGGCCCTGCTGAAGGGCGACACGCCGGACCCCGCGCTCGGCGCGCAGGCCAAGCAGCGTTCGCTGCACAACAACTATCTGACCCTTCCGGTCATTTTCCTGATGCTGTCGAACCATTATCCGCTGGCCTTCGCCGCCGAATACAACTGGCTGATCGCGGCGCTCGTCTTCCTGATGGGCGTCACCATCCGGCATTTCTTCAATACGATGCACGCGGGCAAGGGCTATCCGTGGTGGACCTGGGGCGCGACGGCCGCCCTCTTCGCCGCCGTCGTCTGGCTGTCGGGCCTCGCGCCGGCCTATCAGGCGGCGGAGGACGCGCAAGCGGGCGTCGGCGCGCCGCATCTCGCCCGCTTCGTCGACGATCCGCATTTCGAACAGGTCCGCGAGACGGTGATGATCCGCTGTTCCATGTGCCACGCGGCCGAGCCGCTGTGGGAGGGCATGGCGGTCGCGCCCAAGGGCGTGCTGCTGGAAACCGACGCCGAGATCGCCCGCCACGCGCGCGAGATCTACCTGCAGGCGGCGCGCACCGATGCCATGCCGCCGGCCAATCTCACCTACATGGAAGCGTCCGAGCGCGCGCTGCTCGCCGCCTGGTACGACAGCGCGACCCGCTGAACGACGCGTAGCACGCGCAAACCCGAGCACGCCGCGACGTCATCCGCGCGCGCAAGGTGGCGCATTTTCGCGCCTGCCGAAAATGCGGGCAGCGGAAAGGTGGAAGTTCCCGGCAAAACGTATTATCAAGATCTCGCACCCCGCCTTCGCGCAATTCGCGCATGTCCGGTTCGTTGGCGATCCGGGCCGCAAAGACATTTCGGCGCGCCGCTGCCCGCTCGATTTTTTCGCGCGCGGCCGCCGACCGTGACAGGGAGAGAGATCAACGATGCCGGTGCTGACGGAAGCGGAAGAAATCTCCGATATCGCCTTCGGTTACATGGGGTCGAAGGCGCTGTTCGCGGCCCTTCGGTTCGGCGTCTTCACGACGCTTGCCAGGGGGCCGATGCGCGCCGAAGCGCTGGCCGACGCGGTCGATCTGCCCGCGGAACGCTGCCGCACGCTGCTGACCGCCCTCACCGCGCTCGGGCTGACGAGCGTGGAGGGCGACACCTACAGGAACTCGCCGGCGGCCGAGCGGTTTCTGGTCAAGGGCGCCAAATACGATTTCTCCGACTATCTGCGTCTGCAGGTCGGCCAGCAGATGTATCCGCTGATGGACCAGATCGAACCGGCGCTGACCGGCGATCTGCCCGACGACGCGACCGCTTCCTATGCCGACTGGTTTTCCGATGCCGAGGAGGCGCGGCTCTACTCCGAGAGCCAGCACGCCGGCTCGCTCGGCCCGGCGCAATCGCTCGCCCGCAAGATCGATCTTTCGAACGCGCGCAAGCTGCTGGACGTGGGCGGCGGCACCGGTGCCTTCGCCATCACGCTGTGCGAGGCCAATCCGCAACTCACGGCGACCATCGTCGATTTTCCCAATGTGGCGAAGCTCGGGCTCGACTTCGTGGCGCGCGCCGGGCTCGACGACCGGATCTCCTATCGCACGGGCAACGCGCTGGAGACCGAATGGCCGAAGGATCAGGACGTGATCCTGATGTCCTACCTTCTGTCCGGCGTGCCCGATCACGCCCATGAGGGTTTGATCGCGCGTGCCGTCGAGCATCTCGCGCCGGGCGGGCGGCTGCTCGTGCACGACTTCGTGGTCGACGCCGACCGGGCCGGGCCCAAGAACACCGCGCTGTGGCAGTTGCAGCACACGGCCTTCACGCCGGAGGCCCGCTCCATCAGCGACGACTGGCTCGCCGCGCGGCTGCGCGACGCCGGCCTGACCGAGGTGTCCGTGGCGCCCCTGATCCCCGGCATGACGAAGCTCGCGGTCGGCACCCGCCCCGCCTGAGGACACGCCCGAGGACAAGGGCGCGCCCTCACCCGCCGCGCTGCTCGAGAAACCAGTCGCGTACCTGCTCGGCCTGCGGCGACAGCGCCCGGTCGCGCGGCCACACGAGCTGGAACGGCGTCGCCGTTTCCAGCACATGGGTCGTGACGCGGGCCAGCACGCCGGTCTCGACCATGCGGTCGGTCAGATGCTTCCAGCCGAGCGCCACGCCCTCGCCGGCGATCACCGCCTGCACGACGAGCACATAGTCGTTGATGAAGAGCGCATTGGCGCGCGAGGGCCGCGCCACCCCGGCGGACACGAACCAGTCGCCCCAATCCGCGCAAGGCCGATAGGGCTCCTCCAGATGAATGAGCCGGTGGCGCAGAAGATCGGCCGGGCATTCGGGCGGGGCGTGCTGCTCCAGATAGGCCGGCCCGGCCACCGCCTCGATCCGCTCCGGGGCGAGCCACTCCGCCTCATAGGCGAAGAAGGCGCCGAGCGGGGCGGACCGCACGCCGAGCGGAATATTCTCCGCGCCGATGTCGATATCCCGCTCGCCGGTCTGGATCCGGAGATCGATCTCCGGCAGATCCGCGCGAAACCGCGCCAGGCGCGGCAGCATCCAGAAGCTGGCGAAGGCGGTGGAGGCGGACAGCGTCACGTGCCGCTCGCCGCCCAGCGCCTTCAGCTCCTCCGCCGACTTGCGAATGGTGCCGAGCCCCAGCGCCACGTCGGCGTGAAAGCGCGCGCCCGCCTCGGTTAGCTCCACCCGCCGGTGACGGCGATGGAACAGCCGCACGCCCAACGTCTCCTCCAGCCCGCGCACGGCAAGGCTCACCGCCGCCTGGCTCATGGCGAGTTCCTCCGCCGCCCGCGTGAAGCTGCCGTGCCGGCCGGCGGCCTCGAAGGCGATCAGCGCCCCGGCGGAGGGCAGGAGGTGGCGCAGGCTTTCCATAAGCTCAGCCTATCTAACGCGTGAGAATTTTCCAGCATTACGCGGGCCTGCCGCAGCGCTACGCTGACATCGACGGGGTTGGAGGACCCCGGCTCGGCCATCCGGCCAACGGCCCTATCACGCGTGATTGCAAGCAAGAGTGCAGGCGCGGGTGGGGGCCGGCAGGGAGGAGACGCGATCATGTCGGACCCGATGCTCCAGGAAGAGGACCGTCCGCGCCGGCGCGCGACACGCTCCGAGGGCGGCGGCGCCCGCGACCGGCGGCGCGCGCGACGGGCCTCGGGCGGGCATGCCGCGCCCGCCTACATCACGCGCCAGATCCCGCCCTACGACATCCTCGACGAGGAGCGGCTTTTGCGCATCGAGGCCGCCGCCGACCGGATCCTCGCCGAGATCGGCGTCGAGATCCGCGGCGACGACGCGGCGCTAGCGCTGTTTCGCGCCGCCGGGGCCGGGGGAACGGGGCTCACCTGCACCTTCGAACCCGGCATGCTGCGCGAGATCCTCAAGACCGCGCCGGCCGTCTTCACCCAGCACGCGCGCAATCCGGCCCGCTCGGTCGAGATCGGCGGCCCGCACATGGCCTTCGCGCCCGCCTATGGCTCGCCCTTCGTGATGGATCTCGACCGCGGCCGGCGCTACGGCACGCTCGAGGACTTCCAGAACTTCGTGAAGCTCGCCTGTGCGGCCCCGTGGCTGCATCACTCCGGCGGCACGGTGTGCGAACCCACCGACGTGCCGGTCAACAAGCGCCACCTCGACATGGTCTATGCGCATATGCGCTTTTCCGACAAGCCGTTCCTCGGCTCGGTGACCGCGCCGGAGCGCGCCGAGGACAGCGTCGAGATGGCGCGCATCCTGTTCGGCGCGGAGCGCGTCGAGCGCGACTGCGTGATCATGGGCAATGTCAACGTCAACTCGCCGCTCGTCTGGGACGGCGCGATGACGGGCGCGATCCGCGCCTATGCCGCCGCCAACCAGGGCTCGGTGATCGTGCCCTTCATCCTGGGCGGCGCCATGGGGCCGGTGACCACGGCCGGCGCGATCGCCCAGGCGCTGGCCGAAACCATGGTGGGCTGCGCGCTCACCCAGCTCGTGCGCCCCGGCGCGCCGGTGATCTTCGGCAACTTCCTGTCGTCCATGGCGCTGCGCTCGGGCTCGCCCACCTTCGGCACGCCGGAGCCGGCGGCCGGATCGCTGGTCGTCGGCCAGCTCGCCCGGCGGCTGAACCTGCCGCTGCGCTGCGCCGGCGCCTTCACCACCTCGAAGCTCCCCGACGCCCAGGCCTTGCAGGAAAGCACCATGTCGATGCTCTCCGCCGTGCAGTCCGGCGCGAACTTCCTGCTGCACTCGGCCGGCTTTCTCGATGGCCTGCTGTCGATGAGCTACGAGAAATTCGTGCTCGACGTCGACCAGTGCGGCGCGCTGCACAGCTATCTCGCCGGTGTCGCCGTGGATGACAATTCGCTCGCGCTCGATGCCTTCGCCGAGGTCGGGCCCGGCAACCACTTCTTCGGCTGCGCGCACACGATGACCAACTACGAGACCTGCTTCTGGGACAGTCAGCTCGCCGACAACGACCCCTTCGAGACCTGGGACGAGGGCGGGCGGATCGACGCCGCCACCCGCGCCAACGCCCGCTGGAAGGCAATGCTCGCCGACTACGAGGCGCCGGCGCTCGACGAAGCCCTCGACGAGGCGCTCACCGACTATATCGCCCGCAAGAAGGCCTCAATGGACGACGCCTGGTACTGACCCGGCGTCCTCCCGCAGCCGATCGCAGACCGCTCCCGTCACGGACAGGCCATGACCGCAACCGATCCCCTGCTCCAGCCCTATCAGCTCAAGCATCTGACCCTGCGCAACCGGCTGATGTCGACGGCGCATGAGCCGGCCTATTCCGAAGACGGCCTGCCGGGCGAGCGCTATCGCCTCTACCACGTGGAAAAGGCGAAGGGGGGCATCGGGCTGACCATGACGGCGGGCTCGGCCGTGGTCTCGCCCGACAGTCCCGCCGCCTTCGGCAATCTGCACGCCTACAAGGACGAGATCGTGCCGGCATTGAAGCGGCTCGCCGACGACTGCCACGACCATGGCGCGGCGGTGATGATCCAGATCACCCACCTCGGCCGGCGCACCGGCTGGAACAAGGCCGACTGGCTGCCGGTGCTGGCGCCCTCGCCGATCCGCGAACCGGCGCATCGCGCCTTCCCCAAGGAGGCGGAGGACTGGGATCTGGAGCGCATCGCCACCGACTACGCCGATGCGACCGAACGCATGCAGGCCGCCGGCCTCGACGGCATCGAGCTGGAGGCCTACGGCCATCTGCTCGACGGGTTCTGGTCGCCCGCCACCAACACCCGCGAGGATGACCATGGAGGATCGCTCGACAACCGGTTGCGCTTCACGCATCGGGTGCTGGCGGCGATCCGCGCCCGCGTCGGCGACGACTTCATCGTCGGCGTGCGCATGGTCGCCGACGAGGACTGGGACAAGGGCCTGACGCGCGCCGAAGGGGTGGAGATCGCCCGGCGCCTGGTCGCCGGCGGTCGTGTCGACTTCCTCAATCTCATTCGCGGCCATATCGACACGGATGCCGCCCTGTCCAAGGTGATCCCGATCCAGGGCATGGCCTCCACGCCGCATCTCGACTTCGCCGGCGAGGTGCGCGCCGAGACCCGCTTTCCCGTGTTCCACGCCGCGCGCATTTCCGATGTCGCCACCGCGCGCCACGCCATCGCCGAGGGCAAGCTCGATCTGGTCGGCATGACGCGGGCGCATATCGCCGATCCGCACATCGGCCGCAAGGTGATGGAGGGACGGGAGCACGAGATCCGCCCCTGCGTCGGCGCGACCTACTGCCTCGACCGCATCTACGAGGGTCACGAGGCGCTGTGCATCCACAATGCGGCCACGGGGCGCGAGGCGACCATGCCGCATGTGATCGCACGCACGCACGGCGCGCCGCGCCGTGTCGTCGTGGTCGGCGCCGGTCCGGCGGGGCTGGAGGCGGCGCGCGTCGCGGGCCAGCGCGGGCATGAGGTCACCGTGCTGGAGGCCGCGCCGCAGGCCGGCGGGCAGGTGCGGCTCGCCGCGCAAAGCCCGCGCCGGCGCGAGCTGATCGGCATCGTCGACTGGCGGCTGGAACAATGTGCCGCCACCGGGGTCACCTTTCGCTACAACACCTATGCCGAAGCGGAGGACGTGCTGGCGCTCCAGCCCGATGTGGTCCTCATCGCCACCGGCGGGCTGCCGAACACAGAGATCCTCGCGCGAGGCAACGAGCTCGCCGTGTCGTCCTGGGACATCGTCTCCGGCGCGGTGAAGCCGGCGGGGCGCGTGCTCGTCTACGACGACAACGGCGGGCATCCGGGCATGCAGGCGGCGGAAGCCGCCGTCCGCGCCGGCGCGCAGGTCGAGATCGTCACGCCCGAACGCTTCTTCGCCCCCGAAATGGGCGGGCTCAACCATGTCCCCTATGCCCGTCTGTTTCAGGAGGCCGGCGCGACGATCACCATCAACACCCGGGTGATTGGCGTTGCCCGCGAGGGCAACGAACTGGTGGCCACGCTCGGCTCCGACTACAGCGCGGCGACCCGGGACCGCCGGATCGACCAGCTCGTCGTCGAACACGGCACGCTCCCGCTCGACGAGCTCTACCGGGCGCTCAAGCCGGCGGCGCGCAATCTCGGCGCCATCGACTGGCGACGGGTGATCGCGGCCAGGGGCGAGACGCCCTTCCCCTTGCGCAATCCGCAAGGGTCCTTCGATCTGGCGCGCATCGGCGATGCGGTCGCCTCGCGCAACATCCACGCCGCGATCTACGAGGCGCTGCGGCTGACCAAGGATCTGTGACGGCGCCCGCCGCGCGGACCGCCCGGCAGACCGGCGATGCAAAGCTGCAACACTCGCGCGGATTTGCGCGCGCGTTAGCGCTTTCCGCGCCGAATGCGCGTATAAGGCAGGAAACCGTGTTCAGTTCGCCGGAGCAGCTCCTCCCCATGCGTCATCTTCGTCTCCCCACGCGCCACATCCGCAAGAGCCTCCTTCTGTCGAGCGCGCTGGCGCTGGCGCTTGCCGCCCCGGCCAAAGCCCAGGACGGCCTGTCGCCGCCCGACGACATGCCGCTCCCCGACCGCCAGTTCGTGATCGACCTCGGCGTCGGCGCCATCGCCAAGCCGCGCTACGAGGGCGCGGACAGCATGCTCGTCTATCCGCTGCCCATCGTCTCGGTCGGCCGCTTCTACCTGCCCGGTCTCGGCCAGGTCGCGGACGGCGCGAAAAACACCCGCGGTTTCTTCTTCTTCCCCTCGTTCAACTTCATCGGCGAGCGCAAGGCCACCGACAATGTCGATCTGACCGGCACCAACACCGTCAACTGGGCACTTGAGCTCGGTGCCGGCGCGGGCTTCCGCTACGACTGGTTCCGCGCCTTCGTGGAGTTGCGCCAGGGCATCAACGGCCACTCCGGGCAGGTCGGCCAGATCGGCGCGGACGTGGTGTTCAACCCGCTGGAGCGGGTGCAGCTCAGCCTCGGCCCGCGCGCGGATTTCGCCAGCGGCGACTACATGGACACCTATTTCGGGGTGACGGCGGCGGAAGCGGCGGGCTCCGGCGGGCGCCTCACCGCCTATAATCCCGATGGCGGCTTCAAGTCGGTCGGCGTTCTGGGACGCCTCAGCTATTCGGTCACCGACCGGACCGCGCTGCACGTGCAGGCCGGCTGGGACCGCTACATCGGCGATGCCAAGAACAGCCCCATCGTGAAGAACGGCGACGAGAACCAGTTCTCCATCGGCGCGGGCGTCACCTACCGCTTCGCCTTCGACCTGTTCGACTGACCTCGCCTCGCCAACAGGCCAGCAAAAAGCCCGCCACCCGGCGGGCTTTTTCATGCGCGGATCTGTCGGAGGCAGGGTCGCCGGCGCTCACCGCAGGTCCGAGCACACCTCGATCATGACGCCGTCGGGCAAGCGGGTGGTCTCGTCGCCGCAGGCGCCGACGAGCCGGGCCTCGTCGAGCCCCCGCGCGCCCGTGAGATCCGCGCCGACGAGGCGCGTGCGCCGAAACAGCGTGTTTTCAAGCTTCGCCCCGGTCAGGTCGGCGCCGCTCAGATCGCCGCTGGAGAAATGCGCCCCGGACAGGTCGGCATTGCGGAAATTCGCACCGGTCGCCACGACCCGGTCGAAATCGGAGAACATCAGCCGCGCGCCGCTGAGATCGGCGCCGCGCAGATCCGCGCGCTCCAGATTGATGCCGTCCATCTTGGCCGCGCGGAACGACGCGCCGTCCGCCCTGGCGCGCATCATCATCGCCAGACGCAAATCGGCATCGTCGAAGCGGGCGCGCGAGGCCACCGTCTCGTTGAGATCCGCGTTGCGCAGGTCGGCGTCCCCGAAGTCGGCTTCGATGAGGGTCGCCTTTTCCAGATCGACGCCCCGCATCGACGCCTCGCGGAAATCCGCAAGGCTGAGATCGGCACGCTCGACCTCCGCGCGCCGCAGATCCGCGCCGCGCAGATTGGCGCCGACCAGCCTGGCCTCCTTCAGGTCCGCCTCGCGCAGCACCGCCCGCGACAGATCGGCCTTTTCCACCGACAGGCCGCGCAGCTCGCCGAGCCGGAAGTCGCAGCGCACGCAGGCGCCGCTTTCCAGCAGGCGCTCAAGGTCGGCCTCGCTCGCCGCCGGCGCGCCCGCGGCAAGAAGGAGACCGGCGAGAGCGGACAGCAGAACCCGGACCGGGGGGAGGACTTGCATGACGAACCTCAAGGTTTTGGCGTGGCGCATTGTGAAAAGGTAAGTGCGTCGAATGGCATTGTAAGGGCGTCCCGTGGCCAGGACGTTACCGCGCGCCGGCCGGCATGCCGATACGGACCTGCGCGGATGGCAAGCCGGCGACATGCTGCTAGGATTTGGCGGGATACAGGGTGGAAACGGACCATGAGACTGCGGACCCTCGTCGGCCGGTTGCCGGGCGCCACGCTTGCGCTGACGCTTCTGATCGCGGCCTGTCTGAGCGTGCTCGAGGCCCCGCGCGCCGAGGCGGCGAGCCTGGTGGCGCGCATCGACCTGTCCGAGCAGCGCATGCGCGTCTACGAGAACGGCCGGCAGATCGCGACCTGGCTCGTCTCCACCGCAAGGCGCGGTTATCGCACGCCGACCGGCACATTCCGGCCGGGGCGCATGCATGAGCGCTATTTCTCCAGAAAATACGACAATGCGCCGATGCCGCATGCGATCTTCTTCCACGGCGGCTACGCCATCCACGGCACCACCGCGATCAAGAGCCTCGGCCAACCCGCCTCCCATGGCTGCGTGCGGCTGCATCCCGACAATGCGCGCCGGCTGTTCGCCCTGGTGAAACGCCATGGAAAGAGCAATGCGCGAATCGTCATTACCCGGTAACCTTTCCGCCAAGGTCCCGGCGTCCGTGTCTTTTCGCGGCGAACGGTTTGGCCTAGTGTACGCACCGATCGATGGGGCCATCGGGCTGACCGACTGGCTCCCCTCTCGCGAGATCGTGTCTTTGCGAGAAGTCACGGGCGAGAGGTCACGGGCGAAAGGTGACGGGACGAAGGAAGCCGGCGGGGTCGCATTTGCCGCCTTCCCTCGTCCGCCAATCGCTGACGACGCACAACCTGACTATCAGCGTGCCAACTGTGGAGCAAAACCCTTGCCAAATGGTTGGCACGCTGCTTTTTCCAGATCTCGTCGCTCCCCCCGTCGAAAAGCCGACATCTGGATCGCATTGACGATCTGGTAACGCCGCCTGCATCGCAGAACGCGAGGCGAAGCGCGAAAGCGTTATCAAGGCGTTAAGTCGAGGCGGACGAGCTCCCGCGCGTTACAGAAACTCCGCGCGTCACAGAAACTCCGCGCGCAGGTCGACGCTGGAGCGCACGCCGACATCGTCGAAATGCGCGTCCGCCCAGTCCGCGGCCGCCTTGCGGCCGATGTCGCGCAGATGCGTCAGGAAGCGCCATTCGGCATTGACCTTCGACGACGCCTGAAGCGGCTTCAGCCCGTCCGCCGAAATGCGGTGGATATGGACCTTCTGATAGTGGTCCGTGTCGAGCTTGCCCTCCTCGATCAGCCGGGTGACGAACTCGATCGCCCGCATCTCCCGCAGCAGCGTGGAGTTGAAGGTGATCTCGTTCAGCCGGTTGAGGATCTCGCGCGCGCTCTTCGGCGTTTCGGCCCGTTCGACCGGGTTGATCTGCACCAGCACCGTGTCGGCGGTGCCTTTCGGCGTGAACAGCGGAAACAGCGGCGGATTGCCCATGTAGCCGCCGTCCCAATAGGGCACGCCGTCGATCTCCACCGCCTGGAAGAGATGCGGCAGGCAGGCCGACGCCATCACCGCGTCGCAATCGATCTCCGCACCCGAGAACACCCGGATCTTGCCCGTGTGCACATTGGTCGCCGCCACATGCACCGCGATCCGGTCGCAGGCCCGCACCGCCTCGAAGTCGACCGTCTCCTCCACCACCTCGCGCAGCGGATTGATGTTGAGCGGATTGAACTCGTAGGGCGAGGAAAACCGGGAGGCGAGATCGAAGGCGAGGAAGCTCGGCGACATGTCGAGGCTCCACTCACCCATGATCACATCGAGTGGCGAGCGCTTGATCGGGCTGAGCCAGGCGCGGTCGCTCACCGCCTTCCAGAAGCGGTGCAGCGCGGCGCGCGCGCCCTCCGCGCCACCTTCGGTGAGCCCGGCCGCCAGCACCACCGCGTTCATCGCCCCGGCCGAGGTGCCGCTCACCGCTTCCACGCGGAAGCGCTCGCTTTCCATCAGCCAGTCGAGCACGCCCCAGGTGTAGGCGCCATGCGCGCCCCCGCCCTGGAGCGCCAGGTTGATTGGCTTGAGGGCCCGGGTCATGGCGCGGGATCCGCCCGGCCGGCGGTGCCGTGACGGCGCATCAATGCGCCGTCCAGCCGCCGTCGAGCTGCAGCATCGTGCCGGTGATGCAGGACGCCGCGTCGGAGGTGAGATAGAGCGCCATCGACGCCACCTGATCGACGGTGACGAACTCCTTGGTCGGCTGGGCGGCCAGCAGCACGTCGTTCTTGACCTGCTCCTCGGTCATCCCGCGCGCCTTCATGGTGTCGGGGATCTGGCGCTCGACGAGCGGCGTCCAGACGTAGCCCGGGCAGATCGCGTTGACGGTGATGCCGTTCTGCGCGACCTCCAGCGCCACCGTCTTGGTCAGCCCGGCGATGCCGTGCTTGGCCGCCACATAGGCGCTCTTGAAGGGCGAGGCGACCAGCGCGTGCGCGGACGCCGTGTTGATGATCCGGCCCCAGCCCTTTTCCTTCATCTTCGGCACCGCCGCGCGGATCGTATGGAACGACGACGACAGGTTGATGGCGAGGATCGCGTCCCACTTCTCGACCGGAAACTCCTCGACCGGCGACACATGCTGTATGCCGGCGTTGTTGACGAGCACGTCGACCGCGCCGAACTCCTTCTCCGCGTCCGCCATCATGGCGGCGATCTCGTCGGGTCTGGTCATGTCGGCGGACGAATAGCGGCAGGCCACGCCGTGCTCCGCCTCGATGCCGGCGCGGATCGTCTCGATCTCGTCCGCGTCGCCGAAACCGTTGAGGACGACATTCGCGCCGTTCTTCGCATAGGTCCGGGCGATGGCCAGCCCGATGCCGGAGGTCGAGCCGGTGACGAGCGCGGTCTTGGAGGTGAGCATGGGGGATCTCCTTGGAAGCGCCGGCCGAACGGCCGAGCGGTGCAGCAGTCTTTGAAAACGCATCCGTGTCGAAATGCCGGCGGTCGCCCGCGCATCAAACACGACATGGCATTGCACTGCAACACGATCACGACGGCGCCGCGAAGACGGACCCGCGCGCGCCCGGCGCGCGGTCGTTCACTCGGGCGCGCCGCCCGCCCCGCCCGCCGCCATCTGCCGCTCGCGCAGGATGTAATAGCCGCCGGTGAGGATGCCGATCTGCAAGGCGGTCCCCGCGATCTGGGCGGCGAGCGACAGGATCAGCGTCGCGACCAGCGAGAACATCCCGCCGCCGCCCAGCGCCACGAGCCAGCCCAGGGCCAGCAGCGGCAGGGTGACCGCCAGACTGGCCGCGATCCCCGACAGCACCATCGGCCCGCCGAGCCCGGCGCTGGAGCCGAAGGCCTCCTTGACCGACAGCGGCTCGTCGAGCGCGCAAGCCGGCAGGATGAGGGCGATGCGGGCGAGCAGCGGCAGCAGAATGAGGATCAGGACGCCGGACAGAACGAACACGGTGAAGACCCCGCCCGACACGTCCATGGCGCCGATGATCGCCGTGGTAAGAAAGGCGAGCGGCACGAAGAGCGCGCCCGCGATCAGCATCAGCAGCAGAAAGCGGCCCGCATAGGCGAGTTCCCGTCCACCGACCCTGAGGTTCACCGTCGGCGGCGTTTCATTCAACAGCAGACAGCGATGCCAGGCGACCGAGATCGAGGCGCTCGACAGCAGGGCCAGCGCCAGGAACACGACGCTCGCCAGCAGGTCGCCCGGCGCCGCGGTCATCGGCGTGTCGGGATCGGCCTGCGGCCCCGGCCCCAGCACGAGCTGCGCCAGCATCATCAGCGCGAACCACGCCCAGCAGATCTTGAGAAAATTCTCGAAATTGGAAAACAGCGCCTTGAAGGTGCCGGTGAACAGCCGAACCGTCGTTTGAAAAAACATGCCTCGTTCACTCCGCACGTTCGAGAAATGGGTGACGTGTGTCTTAGCGCACCTCAGTCGGTCTCGTGGTCTCTGCTTTATGTGCGTCTTCCGCGGTTTTCCGCTCTCTCAAGATCTGATATCCGCCGCTCATCACGCCGACCGCAAGGACGACAAGGACCATCGACGCGGCAATGTCGATGAAGAACGACGCCAGTTGCGCACCTCCCAGCACCCGAAGGGCCAACTCAAGGCCGTAGGAAATAGCGGTGATGCAAAGCCCGGCGAGGTAAACGGCAAGCGCCATCGGCAACCCGAGTCCTTCGCTGTCCGTGAAGGCCTCACCCAGCGTCATCGGTTCGTCGACGGCAACCGCCGGCAGCATCATGCTCAACCTGAGAAGGAACGGCAGAATCAGGAAGTTGAGCAGCGTCGACGCGACAAGAGCTTCCAGTTGGGTCGAAGGCTGCCAGATCACGGCGGCCATCAACGCCACCAGAAGAAGGGGAATGCACGTCAGCAGCGCCAACGCACCGCGGAGCAGGAACTTGATCTCTCGCTTCCAGACTCTCAGGTGAATGAAGCCAGGCGCTTCATCGAGCAGCAGTTTCCGATGCCAAGCCACGGGAACGGAGCAGAGCACAAACACCACCACCAGCGCTCCGGCGAAGACCGCACCCTGGAACGGCGCTGGAGCGCCTGCAAGCGGAACCCGGCCGAAATGCCCGGCCGGCGTTAGCAAGGCCGCGAAAACCTGCGCTGCAATGAGCAAGACACCCCAAGCCCAGGTTATCTTCAGAAAATCAAGGAAGTTGGAAAACAGCGCCTTGAAGGTGCCGGTGAACAGCCGAACCGTCGTTTGAAAAAACATGAGCCCCCGCAATGCGCGCCAAGAAACGTCTCGGTTGCAGCATTCCAACCCTTGCGCGACTTCGCAAGTCGCGCCGGCGAAAAACCGGGGATGACGGGCGCGCCGCGACGGCCGCCGGCCGCGCCTACCGATTCGCCCGCCCGGACCGCCCGCGCACGACGTCGACGGCGCGGCGGGCCTCGCTGCGATGGGCCGCGCGCCGGCGCGCCTCCGCCTCTTCCATTTCGGCGAGCTTCAGCCCGACTTCGTCGGCGAAGCGCTCGCGCGCCAGCGCATAGGCCGTCGCATGCAGGCTCGCGAACAGCCAGGTGACGATCACCATCGCCCCCATCGGCAGGAGCGCGGAGCGCAGTTGCGCGACCGGCCCCGTTCCGCTTACGAAGATGTCGGCCAGCGACAGCACGAGCGCCCAGACGGCAACGCCCACCCCGCCAAGGACGGAGACCGCCAGGGCCGCGACCGCGAGTGCCCAGCCGATGCCGCGCGTGAGCCGCCAGGACTCCTTCAGCGTCATGGCATCGTCGAGCGCGGCGGCCGGGAGCACCAGCGACACCCGCTGAACCAGCATG
Source organism: Stappia sp. (assembly GCF_040110915.1). Taxonomy (NCBI): domain Bacteria; kingdom Pseudomonadati; phylum Pseudomonadota; class Alphaproteobacteria; order Hyphomicrobiales; family Stappiaceae; genus Stappia; species Stappia sp. The sequence goes on from NZ_CP157793.1 coordinate 3,679,244, forward strand.
ACGGCGACGAAGGGGCTGGCGATCATGGCGAAGACCCCGATCGGCCCCGTGATCGGCACGAGCATGCCCGACAGGATCGTCAGCGGGATCAGGAACACGACGCCGAGCACGCCGAGGACGACCAGCTTCCAGGCGACGCGCAGATTGCGGGCCCCGAAGGCCAGAAAGAACTCGTGCCGGCCGAGCAGCAACCGCCGCAGATAGGCGACGCCGATGGAAAAGCCGGCGGCGATGTTGGCGAGCACGGCGAGCAGACGCAGCGCCGCCTCCCGGTCGGCGGTCCCGGTCCCCTCGACGATGGGCTCCATCATGTAGGAGCCGGTCGTGAAGCCGCCGCTCGCCGGCGTCAGCGACACGCTGATCGCCACATTGAGCGCGACCAGCAGGAGCATGTAGCCCCAGCCGGCGGCAAACAGCGTGCCGATGCGCGTGCGCGCCAGATCGAGCGTTCGGCTGAGGACGGTCAGAAGCATCCGGGGTTCTCCTTGTCGCCCTGAGATGCGGGCTCGACGTCGCCGGGTCAAGGTCCGACGCGCGTCTCATGGCCCTTTGCAGGCCCTTGCGCGCGGGGATGGCGCGCCCTATTCAAACGACGGTAGGATATCGCGCGGCACCGGAGCGCTTCCGCTGTCGCGGTTCACGCGGACCTGGGATTCGGATCGGGATCATGCAAGGCGAGAGTTTTCCCGGGGCGCAAGCCCCCAGCCCGACGGCTCACGCGGGCCCGGCCAACGAACCGCCGCCCGCCTCCCCGCTGCGCGCCGGTCCGGCGCCGCGCCGCGTCTCGGTCCCGGTCAAGGTCGGCTCGGTCACCGTCGGCGGCGGCGCGCCGGTCGTCGTCCAGTCGATGACCAACACCGACACGGCCGACATCGACGCCACCGTCGCCCAGGTCTCCGCGCTGGCCACCGCCGGATCGGAAGTGGTGCGCATCACCGTCGACCGCGACGAGGCCGCCGCCGCCGTCCCGAAGATCCGCGACCGGCTGGCGCGCATCGGCTGTCACGTGCCGCTGGTCGGCGACTTCCACTACATCGGGCACAAGCTGCTGACGGATCACCCGGCCTGCGCCGAGGCACTCGCCAAATACCGCATCAATCCGGGCAACGTCGGCTTCAAGGACAAGCGCGACAGGCAGTTCGGCCAGATCATCGAGCTGGCGCTGACCCACGACAAGCCCGTGCGCATCGGCGTCAACTGGGGCTCGCTCGACCAGGAGCTGCTGACCCATCTGATGGACGAAAACGCCAAGCAGGCCGAGCCCGCGCCGGCGGACGCGGTGATGCGCGAGGCGATCATCCGCTCCGGCCTGATGTCGGCGGCGCGCGCCGAGGAGATCGGCCTGCCGCGCGACAAGATCCTGCTGTCGGCCAAGGTCAGCCAGGTTCAGGACCTGATCGCGGTCTATACCGATCTCGCCGCGCGCTGCGACTACGCGCTGCATCTCGGCCTGACGGAAGCCGGCATGGGCACCAAGGGCATTGTCGCCTCCGCCGCCTCCATGGGCATCCTGCTGCAACAGGGGATCGGCGACACGATCCGCGTCTCCCTCACGCCGGAACCCGGCGGCGACCGCACCCGCGAGGTGCAGGTGGCGCAGGAACTGTTGCAGGTGATGGGCTTCCGCTCCTTCGTTCCGGTCGTGGCCGCCTGTCCGGGCTGCGGACGCACCACCTCCACCGTGTTTCAGGAGCTGGCGCAGGACATTCAGGACAACATCCGCGTGTCCATGCCGGAATGGCGCAAGAAGTATCCCGGCGTCGAGACGCTCAATGTCGCTGTGATGGGCTGCATCGTGAACGGCCCCGGCGAGAGCAAGTTCGCCGACATCGGCATTTCGCTGCCCGGCACCGGCGAGACGCCGGCCGCCCCGGTCTTCGTCGACGGCAAGAAGGTCGCCACCCTGCGCGGTCCCAACATCGCCGACGATTTCAAGGCGATGGTCGACGACTACATCGAGACGCGCTTCGGCGGCGATCGCCCGGCCGCCGAATGACCCCGACATCGCCCGCATCCGGGCCGGCGCGCCCGACGGATATCCTGGTGGTCAGTTCGCAGGTGGTGCGCGGCGCCGTCGGCACCCGCATCGCCGGTTTCGCGCTGGAGCGCCTCGGCTTTCGGGTCTGGCTGCTGCCGACCGTGCTGCTGCCCTGGCATCCGGGACAGGGACCGGGCACCCGTCACGTGCCCGACGACGCAACCTTCGCCGCTCTGGTCGACGATCTGATCGGGTCGGACGGGCTTTCGCGCGTCGGCGCGGTCCTGTCGGGCTATCTCGGCAGCGCGGGCCAGGCGGGCCACGTGGCCCGGCTGGTGGCGGCGGTGCGGGCCGCCAATCCCGACGCGCTCTACGTCTGCGATCCGGTCAGCGGCGATCGCTCCGGGCTCTACGTTCCGGAAGCGACGGCCGCGGCCCTGCGCGACACGCTGGTCCCGCTGGCCGATGTCGCGACCCCCAATCTGTTCGAACTGACGTGGATGAGCGGAACCGAGGTGACGAGCGAGGCGGAGGCCATCGCCGCCGCGCGCAGGCTGGGGCCTGCCCGCGTGCTCGTCACCTCCGCCCCGGCACTCAGGCGCAACGCGGTGTCCAACCTGCTGGTGACGGCCCGCGCGAGTATCGCCGCCGAGCATGGCGCCATCCCCAACGCCCCCCACGGCACCGGCGATCTCATGTCGGCGCTCTTCACCGCGCATCTGGTCTCGGGCCTCGACGACGAGGCCGCGCTCAAGCGCGCGGCGGCAAGCGTCTTCGATCTCGTCGCCCGCTCCGTCAAGCAGGGCGCCGCCGATCTCATGATCTCCGGCGAACAGGGCACGCTGCTGCAGCCGATGGCGCTCGTCTCCAGCCGGCGCGTGCTCGACGCGCCGATCCGCGCCTGAGGCGCCCGTCATGTCAAAGGCAAGGCGATGAAGATCGCCGGCGTCGACGGCTGCCGTGCGGGCTGGATCGTCGTGACCCGCGATCTCGAGGGCCGCGCGCCGCCCACCCTCGATCTCGTACCCCGCTTCGCCGATCTGCTGACGCCCGACGGCCCGGACGTGATCGCCGTCGACATGCCGATCGGCCTGCCCGAGCGCGCCGGCCCCGGCGGACGCGGGGCGGAACGCGCGGTACGCCCGCTGCTCGGCCCGCGCCAGTCCTCGGTCTTCTCCGTGCCCGCGCGCAGCGCCGTCTGGTGCCAGGACTACGGCGAGGCCTGCCGGGCGGCCCTGGCCGCGTCCGACCCGCCGCGCAAGGTCTCGAAGCAGGCGTTTCATCTGTTTCCAAAGATCCGGGAGATCGACGCGCTGATGACGCCGGAGCTGGAGGCCCGCGTCTATGAGGTCCACCCGGAGGTCGCCTTCTGGCGCCTCAACGACGAGTGCCCCATGGCGCTGCCGAAGAAGGTGAAATCGCGGGCGAACCCGGCCGGACTGGAGGAACGCGCGGAGCTTCTGGCGCGCCACGGCGTCGACCCCGCCTTTCTGGCGCAGCGCCCGCCGCGCGGGGCCGGGCGCGACGATCTGATCGACGCCTGCGTGAATGCGGTGATCGCGGCGCGCATCGCGCACGGCACAGCCACGCCCTTTCCCGGGAATTTCGAACGTGACGCCAAGGGCCTCAGAATGGCGATCTGGGCCTGATCAAACCACGCTTCGCGGCCGTCGCGCGCTTACTGCGGCTTGACGGCGGGGCGTGGCGCGTTCGGATCGCCCGCCCCCTCGGCCGCCGCCTGCGCGTCGCCGCCGCCAAAGCCGGAGAACAGCCGGCCGAAGAACCCGCCGCCGCTGTCACGCTCGGGCGCGAAGGCGGTCTGCGTCGCCGGGCCCGGCTGGGCCGCCGGTGCGCTCTGATCGGCCGTGGCGGTCGCCGTCGCGCCTTGCGCGGGTCCGTCTTGCGCGCCGTTTCCGGCCGCATCGGCCTGCGTCTCGTCGTCGTCCGTGCCGCCCCCGAACAGCGCGGCGAGTTGCGCCCTGCGCTTTTCCGCGCGCGCTTCGGCCAGCACGATCTGCTCGAACTGCTCCGCGTCCTGTTGCTGCTTGCGCGCGACCGCCACCTCGATGGAATCGGGAATGTCGTAGGCCGGACACTTGGCCCGCGCCCGGAACGGCACGCCCTCCACCAGCGGCGTCGCGTCGAAGACGTAGCGCTTCTCGCAGACCTCGATCTTCGGGGGAACCTTCGTCACCTCGAAATGGTCGTAGCCGCGCTTGAGCATCTGCCAGAATTCGAAATGCTCGTTATCGCGATGCCGGGCCATGTTTTCCGCAGTCATGCGGAAGGGAAACGCCTGAACCTGGAAGGAGCGCTGGCCGCCGCGGAAACTGTCGCGGGCAAGCGCGTAGATGTCCTGAACCTGCGCGTCGGTCATCGCGTAGCAGCCACGCGAGGAACACGCGCCATGCACCATCAGATGCGAGCCGGTACGGTCGTGCGCCTGATCGAAGCGGTTGGGGAAGCCGAGGTTGAAGGCCAGATGATAGCTCGAATTCGGGTTCATCAGCGCCGGGGTGATCTCGTAGAAGCCCTCAGGCGCCTGCCGGTCGCCTTCCTTGAACTTCGGCCCGAGCTTGCCCGACCACTTGCAGATCTCGAAGGTTTCCAGGAGCGCGAAGCGGCCGGACTTCGTCTGCTTCCAGACCTCCAGCTCGGATTCTTCCTTGAAGATCCGCAGCATGATGGGGCTGGTCTTGTCCATGTCGAGCCGCGCCATGGCGCGCTTGACCTCGGCGCTGACCGGGCGCAGGTGCTTCGGGCCGTAGCCGAGTTCATCCGCCTGACAGGCGGCCAGCAGCCCGCCGAGGGCCACGACCGCCAGAGCTTTCGAGACGGCGCGGCCGATCGACCGACGCCCCTTTGTGTCATCGCGCGCCATCTGCGCCATGCCGTATCCTCGTTCGCCTGCCCCGGCTGCCAAGAGCCGCGGCCTGACACCTGTCGCGACCACCATGCCGGATCGCATTTCCGACAGGCTAGTCACGAAGCGTTTACCACAGGTTACGACGCACGTCGCGCACGCGCGCTCCCCGGTATGGTGCTGACTCAGGATTCAGGCTTTTTCTCGGCAAAGGCCCACGCATCGCGCGGCATGCGCCACACCGCCGGGCGCGCGCACGACCGGGTGAGCCGGGCAGACCGCGTTCAGAGCGAGCGGCCGATCTGCAGGAACTTGCGGCGGCGGTGATCGCGGATCTCGTCGGCGCTCATGCCGTCGAAGCGGGAGAGCGCGGCCTCGATGGCCGTTCCGGCGCGGTCGACGACGATCTCCTTCGCCCGATGCGCGCCGCCGAGCGGCTCCTCGACGATCTCGTCGATCACCTTGAGCTGCATCAGGTCCTGCGCGGTGATCTTCATGTTGGTCGCCGCGTCCTGCGCCCGCGCGCTGTCGCGCCACAGGATCGAGGCGCCCGCTTCCGGCGAGATCACGCTGTAGATCGCATGCTCCAGCATCGCCACGTGATTGGCCGTGGCGATCGCGATGGCCCCGCCCGATCCGCCCTCGCCGATGACGAGCGCGATATTCGCCGTGCCGAGCGACAGGCAGCGGTCGGTGGAGCGGGCGATCGCCTCCGCCTGGCCGCGCTCCTCGGCGCCGATGCCCGGATAGGCGCCGGCGGTGTCGACGAAGGAGACGACCGGCAGGCCGAAGCGCTCCGCCATGTCCATGATGCGCACCGCCTTGCGGTATCCTTCCGGGCGCGCCATGCCGAAGTTGCGCTTCAGCCGCGACTGCGTGTCCGCGCCCTTTTCCTGGCCCAGCACGGCCACCGAGCGCCCGCGAAACCGGCCGATGCCGGCGATCACCGCCGCGTCCTCGGCGAAACTGCGGTCGCCGGCGAGCGGCGTGAAATCCTCGATCAGGCCGGCGATATAGTCGATCGCATGCGGCCGGTCGGGATGGCGGGCGACCAGCGTCTTCTGCCAGGGCGTCAGCTTGGCGTAGAGATCCTTGAGCGTCTGCTCGGCCTTCTTCTCCAGCCGTTCGATCTCGTCCGAAACCTCCACTTCCTCGCCGGAGGCGGCAACCGCGCGCAATTCGTGAACCTTGCCCTGAAGGTCGGCGACGGGCTTTTCGAACTCGAGAAAACTGTGCATCGAACGTGGATCCAGGCGCTGTGCGGGCGGTTTCGCCCGCGACTTATTGCGGCGCGACACTGGCGAGCCGGGGGGGCGCTGTCAAGAGATGCCAGGCGGCCATCTGGCGCAACCCGTGCGCATGGCTCGACGGCGAACGCGCCCGGGAACCCGAGGGACGCACGCCCGGATGTGCCCGGGTCCGCAAAGGGAAGCGCGGCGGCGCTGCGTGGCGAGAACGGCCGCAATACCGCGCTCAGCGCGCGGCCTGGTCGCGTCCCTGCGAGATTTCCAGCTTGCGCGGTTCCACGACCAGCGTGCCGCTCTTGGTGCCCATGGCGATGCGATAGGGCACGAAGACCCCGCCGGAGCCGAGCGGCGCGAGCCAGGCTTCCATCTTGCGGTTCTCGGCCATGTATTTGACCGATTCCTTGGATGGACGATGCCCGGCCACCGGAATCCAGCGCGCGGAGCACACGACCACATCGCCGTCGTAGCCGCGTCCGGACACGGAGCGGGTTTCCTTGTAGCTCAACTGGATGTCGAACCGCGTCCAGCCGTCGAAGACCGGGATCCGGCGCTTGCACACGGAGGCATCCGGCTTGCCGGAATGGCCCTTGACCGGCATCAGGATCGCGCTCAGCGGATCCACGACATTGCGCTTGTGCTTCGACGACACCTCGATGCGCTCCGGATTGGGCTTGAACTGCGGCGTCACCCGCATCTTGCGCACATGTCCGGAGCCTTGCGCCAGATCGACGAAGAAATCCCGGTCGGCCGCGCGCGACGCCATCTTGTAGCGCGAGGGCACGACGGAGCGCCCGTTCAGCCAGCCGGAGGCTTCCGCGCCGCCCTTGCCGGTGGAAAACAGCGTGCCGATGCCGGCCGGCTGCATGCCGATCTTCGCCGAATAGGCGTTCTTCTGGAGCACCAGCGACAGCGAGCCCCGGGCGATCTTGAAGCCCGAGACAGACACGTCGTAGACGCCGCCGAGCCGGGTGGTTTCCGCCGCCGCCCCTTGCGCCATCGTCAGGCAGACCAGCCCCGCCACGGCGGGCGTCACCGCCCTCCTCACACGCCGCAGCGTGTCATGGCGCATTGCCGCATTCGGCTTGAAAAACGAAAGCCTGGACATCGAACCCTCACCCGGAGCGCGGCCTGCTCGGCACGGCTGAAAGACCACGGTACACTCGCCACCACATTCGACCCGAAGCCCCGCACGTGCGTCTCGCCCGAAAGCGGACGCATCCTGCGCGGGGCGCGCGGCCCGGCCCCTTGCCGGAATACAAAAGGCCGGGGCCGGAAGATGAACAGCCTGGGCCGGCAGACGAAGGGCCCGGACGCGCCGTCCTTCAGTGCGCCCGCGCCTGCTCTGTTCCGCTCCAGTGTCCCCCGACACGGTAACCGCATGGTTAACGCTCCGCAAATCGGATCTTGCCGCGGGAACACGGCGGAGACTGCCAGGCAAAGCGACGCTGTTTCCCGCAAGCGCGCAAAGCGACGCGGTCTTTCGTATGCGCGCAAAGCGACGCGGTCCCAGCTTGCGCGCAAAGCGACGCGGTCCCAGCTTGCGCGCAAAGCGACGCGGGTGGGCGCAAGAATGCTTGACGCAGGCGCCCGCGGCCCGTATAGCAACCCGACTTCTCCTTAGATGCCGGTGCGTGCGCGCCGGACCCATCCAGGTCCGCGGCCGATCCGGCAATGTCGCATTCGTCGGGCGCCCGCGCGTCCCCGAGCTGAACCCGCAGGCCGGTCGGTCTGCCGAGATATCGACCCCGCAAGCCGCAAGGTTTGCCGAGAAACAAAAAGGTGTCCCATGGCCCGCCGTTGCGAACTGACCGGCAAGGACGTCATGACCGGCAACAACGTCAGCCACGCCAACAACAAGTCGCGGCGTCGGTTCCTGCCGAACCTGTGCAATGTGTCGCTGATGTCGGAAACGCTCGGCGAGACCTACAAGCTGCGCATCAGCGCCCATGCGCTGCGCACGGTGGAGCATCGCGGCGGCCTCGACGCGTTCCTGCTCAAGGCCTCGGACTCCGAGCTGTCGACCAAGGCGCGCCTGCTGCGCACCGAGATCAAGCGTCGCCAGCAGGCCGCGGCCGCGTAAGGCGCCCTCCGGCGCGACGCGCCGGGTGACGACCTGACGACATATCGGGCGGCGGTCGAGCCGCCCCGGTCGAGGGGCGCCCGGGCGCCTCTTTTGGCGTTTGGCGCGTTGGCGCTCGGGTGGCGTTTGGCGCTTTGGCGCTCGGGCAGACAGTCCCACACCGTCCTCGGCGGGACATGCGGAGGCTCTCGAGCGTCCGGCCTTCGCGCCGAGGCATCAAAATCCGGACGCAGCCGACAGCGGCGTTCGACACGGCCGCCCCCGAGCCGATCCCGCTTTTGAGACGGCACCGCCCCTGGAGACGACCCGCATGACCGACCTTCGCCAGTTCAGTCTCGCCCGCGCCGTTCCGGCGGTGCTCGCCATGGCCGCCGTGATCGTGGCCTCCAACATTCTCGTGCAATATCCGGTGCACGCGACGCTCGCCGGCATCGATCTCGCGGATCTGCTGACCTGGGGCGCCTTCACCTATCCGGCGGCGTTCCTGGTCACCGACCTGACCAACCGCCGCTTCGGCCCCTCGGCCGCGCGCAAGGTGGTGTTCGTCGGTTTCGCCATCGCCGTGCTTCTGTCGATCCTCTTTGCGACGCCGCGCATCGCGCTCGCCTCCGGCACCGCCTTCCTGGTGGCGCATCTGCTCGACATCGCCGTCTTCGACCGGCTGCGCCGCCTGTCGTGGTGGAAGGCGCCGGCGATTTCCTCGCTGCTCGGCTCGCTGATCGACACGGTCCTCTTCTTCGGCATCGCCTTTTCCGCCGCGCTGGTGCCGCTGCTCGGCCATGACGACGCCTTCGCGACCGGCACCGCCCCCTTCCTCGGCGTGATCGCGGTGGAGGTGCCGCGCTGGCTCTCCTGGGCCGCCGGCGATCTGGCCGTGAAGCTGCTGGTGGCCGCCGCGCTGCTGCTGCCCTATCGCCTCGCGCTGGCCTGGTTCGCCCTGTCGCCGGCCCCGAACCGCGCCTGAGGCAAAGCCCTCTCTTTTCGCCAACGAATAAGGCGGCGCGACCTCATCGGGCGCGCCGCCTTTTTTGTCGTCCGGACAGCGCGGGCGCGGACACCCGCAAGAACCCGACTACATCTGCGGAACCACGAGATCGCGCCGCCGGCAGGCCGCCACCACGGTGTTCGCCAGAAGGCAGGCGATGGTCATCGGCCCCACGCCACCCGGCACCGGGGTGATCGCGCCGGCCACCGTTTTCGCCTCCTCGAAGGCGACATCGCCAACGAGCCGCGTCTTGCCCTCGCCCTTGTCGGGGGCCGGCACGCGGTTGATCCCGACGTCGATCACCGTCGCGCCCGGCTTGATCCAGTCGCCGCGCACCATCTCGGGCCGCCCGACGGCGGCGACCAGAATGTCGGCGCGCCGGCACAGCTCCGGGATGTCGCGCGTGCGCGAATGCGCCATGGTCACCGTGCAATTCGCGTTCTGCAGCAGCAGCGCGACCGGCTTGCCGACAAGGATCGACCGGCCGAGCACCACCACGTCGAGACCAGAAAGATCGCCGCCGCGCGCTTCCCTTGCCAGAATGACGCAGCCCTGCGGCGTGCAGGGCACGAGCCCCGGCTTGCCGAGCACGATCCGGCCCGCGTTGGCGGGATGCAGCCCGTCGACATCCTTCGCCGGATCGATGGCCATCACCACCCGGTCCGTATCGATGTGACCGGGCAGCGGCATCTGCACCAGGATGCCGTCGACCTCGCTGTCGGCATTGAGATGGGCGATCAGCGCCATCAGTTCGGCCTCCGGCGTGTCCGCCGGCAGGCGATGCTCGATGGAACGCATGCCGCACTCCGCCGTCTGGCGCACCTTGTTGGCCACATAGACCTGGCTTGCCGGATCGTCGCCGACCAGCACCACGGCGAGGCCAGGCGTCACGCCGGACGCGGCCTTCAGATCGGAAACGGCGGTGGTGACGGCAGCGCGCAGCGCGGCGGCGCGGGCCTTGCCGTCGATGAGGGAAGCGGACATGGAACCTCCGGCGGGTAAACGGACTGATGCGGGAAACGGCGGACGCGCGGGACTATACGCCCCGGCCGCCACAGATGTCGGACAGCCGTGCGGCAATCGCTTGCGCATCTGCGTCAAGATGGATGTGCTTGCGTCGCGCGGTGGCGCCCGACACCAGGGTGACGGCGCGTTTCGGCAGGCCGAGGCGCTTGGCGAGCAGGGCGAGCGCGGCGGCGTTGGCCGCGCCCTTGTCCGGCACGGCCGCGACGCGCAGCTTGAGAACCGTTTCTCCGTCGGCAAGTGTCGCAAGCCCGTCGATGCACGCACGCCCCGCATTGGGGGTCACGCGGACCGCGAGCCGCACCCCGCCGTCGACGGCGCGCCAGGCCTCGGCGCCCTGCGCCATGGCGGACCTCAGAACACGTTGGGATACAGATAGAGAACGATCACCCGCTGCAGCAGGAAGATGCCGAGCAGCAGGACGATGGGCGACAGATCCAGCCCGCCGAGCGGCGGCAGGAACCCGCGGATGCGCCCCAGCAGCGGCTCCGTCAGATTGTAGAGCGCCTGGCCGATCATGGCGACGAACTGATTGCTCGCGTTGATGACATTGAAGGCGAACAGCCAGGAAAAGATGACGTTGGCGATGATGATCCAGACATAAAGGTCGAGGATGATGAGAATCACGTCGAGGATGGCGCGCATGGACGGAAATGCTCCGGCTCGGATCCGTAAGGACTGTCTGCGTTCCATGTAGCGGGCGGGCGGCTGGCCCGCAAGGCCGCGTGTTCCCGCCCTCCTTCGCCGTCTGTCCGGATCGTGTCGCACTCCGGGGAAGCCGGACGAAAAATGACGCCGGAGGGCGTCGGTCAACGCACCGGTCGACGCGCCAGTCGAACGCCCGCCTCCCGCTTCTCCCCAGCCAAGCGCACACCAATGCCCATCCGGCTCATCGCAAGCCTTGACAGCCCCCCTCCGCCTCCCCTAAATGCCGCTCACGTCCGACGGACGCGGGGCCGTAGCTCAGATGGGAGAGCGCTGCAATCGCACTGCAGAGGTCAGGGGTTCGATTCCCCTCGGCTCCACCAAATCCCCGAAAATCGAAATCTGGCCGCCTGGGCATTCCATGCCGGGACGGGCTTGCCTTTCGCGCAGCGCGGGGCGGATCGCCCGTGGGCGGATGACGCCGCCTTGCGCGCATTGAAATTGATTTTTCACCTCAGTTTGCTATCCAGACGGCAGGCAAGCGCCGCGTCGCGGTCCCGTAGCTCAGCAGGATAGAGCATCAGATTCCTAATCTGAGGGTCGCAGGTTCGAATCCTGCCGGGATCGCCATTCCTTATCTGTGTCCGATCCGCAGACATGGGTAACGGTTTGTACCGGAACGGCTCGCCGCCGCTCTTCTTTCCTCCCCGACATTTCTACCCCGCGCGGCGTTCGCAGCGGAGGATACCGGCATTCGGATGGTGCGTGCCGACCGGCTTTGATCTGACGCCCGCAAGTCCACCGACCGTCTTTGCTTGTCGCAATCCGGCCATCGACGGCCCCCGCATGGCGTGAAACGGCGCGCGATTGCGGGCCGCCGGTTCCGATTGCGATCGGCTCCCCGTCGCTCCCGGAACGTTTCGACGATCTGTTCGTTGACGCGGCAGGCGCAACGACTTCGCACAAGCTGTGCGTGGAGCGCGCGAGACGGAAACCGACCGAGCACAGGCTCTGGAGACAAGGGAGTGACGTCACGATGGGCGAGAAATCGAAGGAAAAAAGCCGGCTGACCGAGACCGACCTTGCAAGCAGGAAGATGGGTCGCAATTCCCTGCAAGGCGACGATCAGGCCAATGTCCGCAACCAGCGGCACGCGGTCCCCGACGCCAAACAAGAGGCGGACGACGTGATCGAGAGCTTCGAGAAACTGGACAAGGACGTCCGCGCGAAGCGCGATCTGGGCAAGGGCAACGCCTGAGGCCGCTTGAACGCAACGGCCACCGACAACCCATGGCACTGTGCCGCGCCCGGCCGCGACCGGGCGCGGGTGTCGCCGGCAGGTCGCCGCCTCGGGCAAACCTCGTATCACTCGGGAGCCGGCCACGGCGGGAGAGCGGATCGGGCAAGGCGTGCGTCCGTGCGCCGCCCGAACCTGCGCCAGGATTGCCGCCAGCACTCCAATGGCAGCCGCTGGGCCCGAGTGCCCCGTCGAATCGCCCCCAGCATGCATCCGACGACGCTGCTGGCCCGTCGTCAGCCGGCCAGTCAATCCGGGCGGCGCCCGGCATCGCGCCGGCAGGCGACGCCCGGACGCGAGGCCCGGCCCCCGCCGTCTTTTTCTTGCGTCCTATGCCGCTTTTTCGTTCAGCGTCGCATTGGCGATCTGGCTCATCGTGCGATCGCCGCTGTAGGCGGTGTCGAGATTGTGCTGCAGCTGCGCCGCATCGTCCTCCAGGCCCAGCCTCCGGGCATAGGCGAGCGCCGTGCCATAGCCGGCGATGGCGAAATGGGCCATGCGCTGATACTGCGCCGCGATCATCGCGTCGCGCGGCTCGGGATCGGCGATGTCGGCCGTCAGAAGGTCGGTCTTGATCTCGTCGACGATGCCGTCCATGGCCCGCGAATGCCCCTCTTCCCGCGCGGCGCCATGTCGCTCCAGCAAGGCCTCCATCTCCCCGATGCCCGCGCGAATGCCCTCGACCCCGGCCTCCAGCGCGTCGGTCAGATGCGTGTCATGCGCCAGCATCGCCAGACGACGGGTCGCCGCCAGGGCCTGGCGGTCGGCGCTGTGCATGTCCTGAAGCTGATGAATATAGACGTCCTTGAGATTTCGGATTGTCATATCTGTCTCCTCACTGACGTGATGCTGGAGAGCGAACGCGCGGGTTGGGGTTTCGTTCCGACCGCCCGGCGACGGGATCGATCCCGGGTCTATCGTTCATCCTGCCCGTGGTCGTCGGACGGGATTTCGTCGCGCACCTGCGCCCAGGCCAGAAAGGTGAAGATGAGCGTTCCGCCGACGACATTTCCGGCGAGCACCGGCAGGAAGAAGTCGGTGACGCCCGCGACGATGCTGCTCTGGCCGGTCAGCAGCATATAGGCCATCTCGACGGAGCCGGCGACGACATGCGTGAAGCCGCACACGCCGATCAGCCAGGTAAACAGCGTGATGACCCAGAAGCTCGCCCCTTCGGCCTGCGGCAGCATCCAGACCAGCGCGGCGATCAGGATGCCGGCGGGGATCGCGCGCAGGAAGCCGTCCAGCGCCGGAAGGGCCATTGCCTTGTTCGCGAGCGCGTCGAATGCGCTCCTGATCTCATCGGGCAGCACCTGGCCGTAGGCGATCGCCAGGGCCGCGATGAAACAGCCGATCACATTCGCTGTCAGCACGATCCCCCACAGGCGGGCAAGCCGCCCCAACATGTCCGGGGTCGGGTGCGACACAACCGGCAGCACCGTCATGATGGTGTTTTCGGTGAAGAGCTGCATCCGGCCCAGAATGACAAGCAGAAAGCCGAAGGCGTAGCCGAGGTTTTCAAGGATCGGCAGCCAGTCGCCCGGCGGCAGATGGCTCCGGAACATGGCCTTGCCGACGATCGAGAAGCTGATCAGGACGCCGGCGGCCACCCCGGACCAGAACAGGGACCGGAACGGACGGCTCAATTCCTCCTCGCCTTCGTGGCGGATGACCTCGTGGATGAGGCGTGAGGAGAGTTTGGACGCGCGGTCGATCGATTTGACCTTGGCCTCATCGACGACTTCCGCCACCTCCTCCCGCTCGCTTTTGCCCGGCGCGGCGCTCACGACGTCCCCCCGGAGGCATGCCGTCCGACCAGACTCCGGCGCCGGAGACGGGCCTCGAGCGTCCCGGCCGGACGATCGGGCCAGGCCCGTTCGCGCTCGAGAGCGTCGGCCGTCGGCGGTACGGTTTGCACGGTACAGGTCATCCACATCAACCGGTCGGACCCGGATTGGTTCCATTTGCGCGCAAACCGGCCGGCGGCGGCGTCATGACGGCGGGCGCAATGCCCCTCTGCGCCACGGGTCCGACGGGCCATCTGAGGCCGCACACGCCAGATGGCCTCGCCGCGTCATGCGTCGTCGCCGCCCTGCCCGGGTCGACCGATCCGTCCTCGCGCGGGGGCGTCGAAATTGGCATAACGCGCGCGCCGGGATCGCGCCCTTGAACCAAACCCGAAGCGGCGCATTGCCCCCGCGAACCGGAGAAACTGCAAATGGACGTCAGCGAGTTTCCGCTTCTCGTGCTGCTCGGTCTGTTCACCCTGGCCGCCGCGATCATTCTGGCCTGCGGGGTGCGGATGACCGCGGTCGCCGATCGCATTGCCGACACGACGGGACTTGGCGAGGCGCTCATCGGCGGCGTCCTGCTCGGGGCGGCGACATCCCTGTCGGGGACGGTGGTGTCGGTGACCTCGGCGCTCGACGGGCGCGCCTCGCTCGCCTTTTCCAACGGCGTCGGCGGCATTGCCGCCCAGACCGCGTTCCTGGCCTTGGCCGACGTCCTGCACCGTCGCGCCAATCTGGAACATGCCGCGGCCGAACTGGCCAATGTGTTTCAGAGCGCGCTGCTGATGCTGTTGCTGGCCATCCCCGTTCTGGCCTACGCGGGCCCGGAGGTGACGATTCTCGGCCTCCATCCCGCCTCCTATGCCCTTGTGGCCGTCTATGTGGCCGGCGTCGCCGGTTCCAGGCGCGTGCGCGAGGATCCGATGTGGCGTCCTGTCGGAACGCGCCTGACGCAGGAGGACAAGCCCGCCGAAGACCGACGCGACACGGGCGGCAATCTCGGCCTGTTCGCTCTCTTCGGCGGCCTGATGGCCGTCATGGGACTGGCCGGCTGGGTCATCGCCCAGGTCGCGGGCGAACTGACCGACCGCTACGATCTGTCCGCCTCGCTGGTGGGGGCACTGATGACCGCCGTCGCGACCTCGCTGCCGGAACTGGTCACCACGCTCGCGGCCGTGCATCGCAGGGCGCTGCAACTGGCGGTCGGCGGCATCATAGGCGGCAACACGTTCGACACGCTCTTTCTGACGCTGTCCGACGCCGCGTATCGGGACGGCTCGCTTTACCACGCGCTCACACGCGCCGACTTCTTCTGGCTGGCGACCGGACTGGTGATGACGGCCATCTTGATGCTGGGCCTGATCGTGCGCCAACGCGAGGGGCCGGGCCGTATCGGCTTCGAAAGCGCCGGCATCCTTGCCGTCTATGCGGGAGCTGTCGCGATCCAGTCTCTGGCCATGTGATCCGCCGGTTTTTTTCGACCGGCAAGGCAACGTTTTCGCGAACGCCGCGTTTCCATGGCAGCCGGGACGAAAAACCCGCGTGACCAAAAGGAGATGCAACCGATGAAACGTTTGCTTGCAACGACCGCGCTGGTGGCTGCGATGGCGATGCCCGCCATGGCGGCTCAGCAGATGGACAACACCGCCACGCGCGATCAGATGACCGCCGCCCGGCACATGGACGGCGGGATGACCGTCAGCACGGCGACCCTGATGGGGAAGGCCCTCTTCACCCCCGAAGGCGCATTCGACGAGTCGATGCTGGACACGCCCTACACCGACGCGCCCGATACCTGGGAGAACATCGCCGACATCGAGGACGTGCTGATCACCGCGGACGGTGAGATCACCGCCGTTGTCGTCGATGCTGGCGGCTTCCTCGGAGTTGGAGAAACCAGGAAACGGCTCTCGATGGACAACATCCGCATCGTCCCCGACGAGGATGACGAGGGCGAGTATTTCGCCCTGTTCACCGGCGACCGCAGCCTGATCGAGGACAGCGAGGACTACAGCGCCGAGACGGCCGCCGCCAACGACGAAATGTCGACCCGCGGCGCCTATGCGCAGATGCAGAACCGCCAGATGGGCGACGGGTCGATGTCCGACGACGGGCAGATGTCCGGGGCGCAGCAGAAGGCCGACCGCCGGGTGGGCCCTGACCGCGAGACCCTCGACCGCGCCGAAACGACGGATCTGACCGCGGAAAACCTGGAAGACGCGCGGGTCTACGGAAGCACCAACGAATGGGTCGGCGATGTCGGCGATCTGGTGATCACCGAAGACGGCGAAATCACCCATATGGTCGTGGATGTCGGCGGCTTCCTGGGGATTGGCGAGAAGCCCGTCGCGATGACCTTCGATCAGGTCGACATCCGCCGCGATGGCAGCTGGGGCGGCCTCAACGTCTACATCGAGGCGAGCGAACAGCAGCTTGAGCGCATGGAGCGTTGGGAAGACGAAACCTGATCCGTCCGGCATGTCCGCAAGAACAGGAGGGGCCCGCGCGGCCCCTCTTTTTTTGCCGGCAAGACGACTGGAGCGCCCTTCGGGATGCGCGCGCAGGGCCGCCGGTCCGACACGGCGCGGGCGCGGAAATGCCGACGCTCCGCCTCCGTGTCTTGTCCTCGGGGTCGGTGTCCTGTCCTCGGGGAGCGCTCCTGTCGAGGCACGCGAGATCAACCGACCTCGGTCCCGCCATCCGCCGCCGCCGGATGGCGATCGGTCCTTCACAGGAGAAACCGGACGATCGCCCAGGTGCCGGCGGCGACCGGGAGAAGCGCGATCAACGCGTAGAGGCCATCCCGCGTCAACATGGACAGGGCGAGCAGCGTCACGGCCGCGCCCAGCAGCGAAGACGAAAACGGCACCAGTTCCAGAAAGGGCATCATGGCGCCGAACAGCGTACAGGAAAGCTGCGGAAGGACCCGGAACGGCCGACGGAACAGGAAGCTCAACCGCTCGCGCGTGTGACGATCGAGCCGCGCGGCCCAGGGCCGGATATTCGCCAAGGCCTTTCCGACCCGGTCGCCGCTGAGGTCGCGGCGCATGATCCACTGCGGAAGCCAGACGCACTCGCGACCGATCAGCCCTTGCACGGAAATCAGGAAGATCGCGATGCCGCACAGGCTCGAAAACGCGGGAATGCCGCTGAGCGGGGTCACGACGGCCAGCGCCGGCACGAGAAGAAGCGGCACGAAGCTGGCGCTGCCGAAAGCCTCGACGATATCGCCGACCGCCACCTGATCCCGGCGGGCTTCGTCCATCGCCCGATCGATGATGGCGGACAGCGACCGCAGGTCGGAGCCGTTTTCATTGCTGGATGTCACGACCGTCACCTTGGATCGTTGAGCGGTGGCGTGGCTGCGGTGGAACCCTGCCGGCGTGACGCCGTTGGCATCGAGACACACGAGAGGAGCCCCTTATGCCTGAACCAAACTGGATCTTCATTGTCGCCATGGTCTCTTTCGCCTCGGCCCTGTGGTTCGCGACGCTCGCGATGGATCGAACCCGCCGCGATCAGGTGAAACAGGTTCTCCCATTGGAGCCGCAAGACCGGCCGTAGCCTGGAACAGGCGGCCTTGCCGGTGTGAAGCGGCCTTGCCGGTGTGAATATGGGTATCTTCCCGCGCTGAGACACGGTGTTCCCGCCGGACAAGGCGGCACACGGAAAATGGTTCCCGCAGCCGGTCGACGGAACCTGTCGGATCGCCGCGCGTATGTGTGGTGGAGCTCTCTTCCGCACCGCGCAAGAGATGCCCCCTCGCGCCGGAGGCGGCGCGTCGCAGGCGTCGATGGACAGGAGGCAGAGCGTGGCCTCAGCCGACAATGCCGCCGTTCCCATGGCCCTCACGCCGGCGGCCTGGGTCTCCGCTTGCCGTGCGACCGCCCGGGCGGCCTTCGACATGGAGACGTCGCTGCGCTGCGCCGGCGTCGCCTTCTTCGGATTTCTGTCCGTGTTTCCCGCAATCAGCGCCCTGGTCGCGGTGGTGGGGCTGGTGGCCGACACCCGCGCCCTCGACCTGACCCGTCTGCCCCTTGCCCCCGCCGTGCCGTCCGACATCGTGCAGCTCATCGATACGCGCGTGACCGCCTTCGCCGCGCGCGACACCAGCTTCGGCATCGGCCTGGGCATCAGTCTCGTGGTCGCGATGTGGTCGGGATCGCGGGGCATGAATGCCCTGATCTTCGCCATTTCACGGGCCCACAAGGAAGAAACCCGACGCGGGTTTCTGGCCAGTGTCGTCATGTCGCTGGCGGCGACGCTCGGGGCCTTCGTGACCCTGACGATCATCGTGGTCGCTGTGACGGTCATTCCGGCGATCGCTCTGATCTGGCCATTTCCCGAAAGCCGCGAAACGGCGGTCTTGTGGTTGCGCTGGCCGATCCTGGCGGCGGTTCTGGCCCTTGCGGTCTTCATCCTGTTCAAACAGGCGCCGGACCGGCGGTCCCCGCGCGCGCGATGGGTGGTGCCGGGCGCGGTGCTGGCAACGCTCCTGTGGCTGGGCGGCTCGATGGCGCTCTCGGTCTTCATCGAGAATTTCGGACGCTACAACGCCACCTTCGGGTCGATCGCCGCGGCCGCCGTCTTCATGCTGTGGCTCTACTTCAGCGCGCTCGTTCTGGTTTCCGGCGCCCGGCTGAACGCCGAACTGGAGTGGCGCACCCGGCGCGACTCGACCGTCGGACCGCCGAGGCCGATGGGCGAGCGCGAGGCCTATGTGGCCGACACGCTGGCGTCCGACGTTTTGAGGGAACGAAGCCGTTGACCGCGCGTTGGTTACCGCAATCGAAAAGGAGACCCGCCATGAACTGGGATCAAGTCAAAGGCAAATGGACCGAGATGCAGGGCAAGGCGCGCCAGCAGTGGGGCGAACTGACCGACGACGACCTGGCGGAAGCCAAGGGCAATCGCGAGGAACTGGCCGGCAAGCTCCAGCAGCGCTACGGCAAGACAAAGGAAGACGCCCGGCGCGAAGTGGATGACTGGGTCGCCTCCCTTTGACGGCGCAGCCACCGAAAAGGAGCCGCCCGCATCGGCGCTCTCATACTGTCGACAAACCCCGCCGTTCTGGCGGGGTTTTTGTTGGGTCGGGGTCAGGGCGTTTCTCCGGCGCGGGACGCGCGGCGCTGTCGGGCGTGGCGCATGCGCATCAAGCCAACAGCACAAGGACGACGACCAGGGCGAGAAGCCCGAGCGCCGCGCCGATCAACCGGCCCCTGGTGCTCGACGTGGGCGGCACCATGGATTCCAGCTCCGCATCGGTTTGCGCGGTCTGGGCCAGATGCCGGTTGCGGCGATCGATATCGGCGTCTTGCTCAAGG
Source organism: Stappia sp. (assembly GCF_040110915.1). NCBI lineage: Bacteria > Pseudomonadati > Pseudomonadota > Alphaproteobacteria > Hyphomicrobiales > Stappiaceae > Stappia > Stappia sp. Next base: position 3,698,476 of record NZ_CP157793.1, read on the forward strand.
TGTTCATCCTCCTTGCCGTGGGCCATGGCGTCTTCTCCTTCGTTTCGGGATCTTCTCGTCAACGGCTCACAGGCCGCTGCGTTCCGAAAAAGGCCGACGCTCCCGCAAGCGGAACACTCCCCCGGGGCCGGGCCGGAAAAATGCGGGAGCGCAATGCGATGCGACGCAGCGGTCGGAAAATCCGGGAGATGGATGGAACCTTTTGCCTGCCCGAGCATTGATCGGGGATGTTCAGGACACGCACCGAGGAGGCCATGAAGGTCATCGACTTTTGCGGCAGACAGCGCCGACGGCAGGGCTCCGGCGCGGCCGCGGCCTCCCGAATTGGGCAACGGCTCAAGCTGGCATATGATGAACTCGTCGAGGAACCGGTACCGGAGCGCTTCACGGAGCTTCTGCGCGCGCTCGACGAGGCGGACAGCGTTGCCATGCCTGAAACGGCCCGAAAAGGACATCGCTGAAGAATGACGACACGCACAGATTTCAAGGCAGATCTCTTGGCGTCCATCCCCAGTTTGCGCGCGTTCGGGCTGTCGCTCAGCGGACACGCGGATCGGGCCGACGACCTGGTTCAGGAAACGCTGGTCAAGGCCTGGCACAAGCAGGACACATTCAGGCCGGGAACGAACATCCGCGCCTGGCTGTTCACCATCCTGCGCAACGAGTTCTATTCGCAGATGCGCAAGAGGGGCCGCGAGGTCTCGGACGCCCAGGGGGCCTTGACGGAACGCCTCGCGTCCCATCCGGAGCAGACCGGCACGCTGGATCTTCAGGACATGAAGGTCGCCCTGCAGCAATTGCCCGAGGACCAGCGCGAGGCGATCGTTCTCGTCGGCGCGTCGGGCCTGAGCTACGAGGAAGCCGCGCAAGTTTGCGGCTGTGCGGTGGGGACCGTCAAGAGCCGGGTCTCGCGGGCCCGCGACAGGCTGGCCGAGATCCTCCAGATCGACGACAGCAGCGACTACGGCCCCGACGCGGTCGCAACCCATGTTCTGGCGCAGCCCGCCATCGGCTGACCGCGACACAGGAGACGACGACCATGCCGCAGAAAGACCACGGGTCCTCCGTCAAGAACGACGAGGTCTATGAACGGCTGCGCGATGAGGGCGCCTCCAAGGAGAAAGCGGCGCGCATCGCCAATGCCACCGCCAACGACCGTCAACACCCCTCGAAAAAGGGCGGCGAGGCGGCAAGATACGAAGACTGGACCAGGGCGGAGCTCTACCAACGCGCCTCGGAAATCGGCATCGACGGGCGCTCCTCCATGAACAAGGACGAGCTGATTTCCGCCCTGCGCAATCATTGAAGGGTCCCGGTGACGGCTTGCGGCGGATGGCGCGGGCGGTCCGCTCTCTTGGCCCCGGAGCCGGGTCCAGCGCATGTCGCGCCGCTGCCGCCACCTCTTTCCGACGTCGCACCCCGAGAAATGCAGTCAGCCGAATTCCGAAGCGGCGACGAACAATGTGTAGGTCACCCCGTCGGCGTCGAAGGACAGGCTCCCGGTTCCATTGACCGCGGTCGGCACGATCCGTTCGAGCAGTGTATTGCCGAAGCTCTTGTCGCTTTGAAGGGGTATCACGGCCGGGCCCGGCGTTTCGTGCCAGACGATCCATGCCCCCGGCCCCCGATCGTCGGTCCTTCCAACGGCGGTGCACTCGATCGCGATCAGGCCGTCGCCCTGGGCCAGGGCGCCATGAACGATGGCGTTGGCCACCAGTTCGTGCAGCGCCAGACCAATGTGGAGCGCGGCATTGGGCGTGAAATTGGGGTTGTCGCCGGTGACCTCGAGCCGCACGCCGTCGCGTTGAACGACGTTGACCACCTGTTGATCGACCAGTTCCTGCAATCGCGCGCCGCGCCAGTCGCTCGCGGTGATCACATCCTGCGACTTGGCGAGCGATTGCACGCGCCCGGTGAAGGAACGCAGAAACCCCTCGATTGTCCTGGCCGTCCGCGCGGTCTGGGCCGACAGGCTGAGAACCATGGCAAGCATGTTCTTGGAACGGTGGGAAACCTCCAACAGCAAGGCCTGGAGCGAGCGCTCGCGCTGGTTTTCCTTCGTGACGTCGATGGAGGAGCACAGGTAGCCGGCGGCCTCCCCGCTGGCCTCGTCCCGCATCGCCTCGATCGTCAGCCTGAGATGACAGTCCGCTTGCCCCGAAACGGTCTCCTTGAGCGGAACGACCTCGACGGATTGCTTGTCATCCGTCTCGAGTGCCCGCTGCTTGGCGACCGCGAAGGCGGCGACGCTGGCGGGGTCGAACACATCCGCATCGGTTGCGCCGATCAGGTCACGGCTGGCCCAGATGGATTGCAGGTTCACGAACCAGACGAATTGACCGCTGCTGTCCTGGAAGAACACGGTCACCGGCGACCCCGCCAGCGCCCGCGACAACAGAGCAAAGTCTGGATGGTCGAACATCGCGGATTGTCCAGACAGCATACTCTCGAATGGAAAGATGTTCCTTGCCGGGCGGTCCATGTCATGCGGGCCATGTCATGCCGGCCATGTCAGGCAGGCTGTGTCATGCGGGCCATCTCGGTGGCACCGCCGGCAAAGACGGGTCGCAAGCGATCGGATCAGGCGGCTTTCTGTTGTGTCTCGGCAAAGAACAGCGCCTGACTGATCAGCGCGCCGACGGTTTGCGGGTTGAACGGCTTGGTCACCAGATAGGCCGGCTCGGGCCGCTCGCCCGTCAACAGCCTCTCGGGGAAGGCCGTGACGAAGATGACGGGCACATCCACCGATTGCAAGATCTCGTTGACCGCATCGAGCCCCGAACTGCCGTCGGCGAGCTGGATATCGGCCAGGACGATGCCGGGCCGATCCTTCTCGAACAGGGCGGTGGCTTCGGTGTGGGTGCGCGCGATGCCCGTCACCCGATGCCCCAGGTCCTCGACCATCGTTTCGACGTCCATCGCGATCAGCGGCTCATCCTCGATGATCAGCACGCTGGTGGCGACCTGGTTGGCGATGTCCTGCGATGCCGTCTCGATCAGATCGTCGAACGCCTCGACCGGCACGCGAAGAACCGCGGCGGCGTCCTCGCGGCCGAAGCCCTCGACGGAGGTCAGAAGAAACGCCTGACGCGGCAAGGGCGGGATGGCCTGCAGGTTGCTCTCCGCCCTGTCCAACTGCGTGGCGTCCGGCCGCTCGCGCGTCGGATCGACGTCCAGCGTCGACCACAGGGCGAGAAACGCCTGATAGAGCGCGACCTTCGTGTTCCCATGCTCGGGAAACATCGCCGGCTCGGCGATCAGCGCCTCCAGCAGGGCGGCGACATAGCGGTCGCCGGCCTGCTGCGATCCGCTCAACGCACGCGCAAACCGTCGCAGATAGGGAATATGAGGTGCGATCTGAGCGGCCAGCGGCATATGCTCTTCCTCCGGGACCAAGATGTTCAGCGTGTTGAACGCCAGGAACGGCGAGTGGTTCCATCGCAACGGAACTTTTTTTGCCACGGCGCATTGCAGGGGTGATAATGGCTCAAGGCAGAGCGATGCTTCAAGGCACAGCGATAATGACGAAAAGCAGGCACGACACCCCGCGGAATGCCGACGCCCGCGCGCTGAGCGACAAGGCGGTCGAGCAGATCGGACGCAGACTTCGCGAAAGCTATGACGAAATGGTCAAGGCGCCGGTTCCCGACCGTTTCTCCGCCCTTCTGGACGAACTGGAAAAGGCGGACCGATCGGACAGGAGCGAATGACCCGGGCTTCCCGGTCACACGGCCTGGCACAACCGGCCGTCCAGCGCGGTGCGAAACGCGCTGCGGAGATTGTCGGAGCTCACGGGTTTGGTCAAAACGAGGTCGGCTGCGCCGAGCCGGCGATCGGCATCGCCGACAGGATCGGTGGTCGTCACGATCACGAACGCGGCGCTCCGCGTCATCAGGTCCAGCAAATGGCGGGCGCCCTCATTGGCCGAGCGATAGTCGACAACGACGATATCGGCCGCGGAGTCCGGGCCCGTCCCCGCTTCCGGGCCAGACAGCAGCATCGCCCGGAGCGCGCCCTCGGGGCGCATGACCGTCGCCCTGGCCGCGCCAAGATCGAGCGCCACCTGCTCGATATCGGCCGCGATCAGAGGCTTGTCCTCGATGATCAGCACAGTCCATTCGTTCCGCAACTGCATTTCTCCATGCCGGCCTCGGTGCCGAACCGGACTACCACCTCCCCCAGCCTCGGTCTTTTAACTATGACATCTCTCCAGCTTCCCGATACGCGATGACGAACACCCGATGACGAAGCGGACACGTTCAGCACCCGACACCACGCCGCCGGCGCGCACGCGCGCCATATCCTGCGCGCAATGCCCATTGTGCGCGAGCGGCCACTTTCGGGCGTTCGAGTCGGCGGAACTGGATTTCGTGTCCGATTTCAAGCGGGGCGAATTGCTGGCCGAGGCGCGGTCGACCCTCTTTGTGGAGGGGGCCAACAGCCCGCACCTTTACACCGTCGTTTCCGGATGGGGGTTTCGCTACAAGACGCTCGAGGACGGGCGGCGGCAGATTCTCAATTACGTGATGCCAGGCGATTTCGTCGGTCTGCAGGCCTCGCTGTTCAACGCCATGCAGCATTCGGTGGAGTGCCTGTCGGACATGCAATTGTGCTGGTTCGACCGCGCGCGCTTGTCCGACCTCTATCGCAGCTTCCCGACACTCGGCTACGACATCACCTGGCTGGCGGCGCGCGAGGAACAGATACTCGAGGAACATCTCCTCAGCGTCGGGCGGCGCAATGCGCTCGAGCGGGCGGCCTATCTCTTGTCCTATCTGTTCGAGCGCGCCAGGGCGGTCGGCCTGTTCGCCGATGCACCGGAGATCACGCCACTGACCCAACAGCATGTCGCCGACACGCTGGGCCTGTCGCTGGTGCACACCAACAAGACCTTGCGGCGGCTTCAGGACCAGAGGCTGATCCAGTGGCGCGAGCCGGGCTTCCGCATTCTCGATCCCGACAAACTCCGCGCCCTGTCCGGCTGGGACGGCCTTCCCGACCAGAAGCGCCCGTTCATCTGAACGCCTCGCGCAACAGGAAACACCGGCTGACGAAGCCAGCCGGTGTTCAAAGGGGCGATTGCTGATGATCCCGTCGTCGCCGGACATGCCCCGGACCGGGCCCCGCTCCAGATCTGGGCCAGGCCGGCCGAACGGACGGACCGTCCGCCTTTCGCTAGACCGTGCGGCGCCCGCCGCCCTTGGGGCCGAACAGGAACCAGATGATCAGCCCGATGACCGGCAGGACGATGATCAGCACCGTCCACAAGGCCTTCGCGCCGGTCGAGGCGGAGGATTGAAAGATGCTGTAGATCGCCCATACCACGACGATCAGCAGAATGAGGCCCAGCAGGCCGCCAACTTCGATACCCATTTGATTACTCCGTGATCAGTGCGCGCCACATCCACACGACCTGCTCGTGATAGGTCATGCGCTCGATGAGCATGTCGTGGGTGACCAGATCGTCGTGTTTCTCCGCCATGTCGGCGGTGTCACGCATCTTGCGGATGGCCGCTTCATGGTCCGCGATCAGATCGGCGATCATATCGTGCGCCGATGTTGCCGGCGCGGCGGCGGAAACCACGGCCTTGCCCGGTCCGGCGGCGTCGGCGACGGGTGCCCTGTTGCCCAGGGCCCGAATACGCTCGGCGATGGTGTCGGTCGCCTCGAACAGATTTCCATATTGGTCTTCGGTCATGGTGTGGACCGCGTGAAACAGCGGACCGACCACATTCCAGTGATAGATGTGGGTCTTGATGACCAGCACATAGGTGTCGGTCAGAATGGCCGAGAGCGCCTCGGAAATCCGCTGCCGGGCATCGTCATCGATGCCCGTCGCGACAGCTTCCTCGGTCAGCTTCGGCTTGAGGACGGATTGCGTCATTTCGCGGCTCCTTTCGTGGATCCTGTCGGTCAGGGGCGGAGCGGACGCCGAAAGGCGCTCTCTCGCCGAGCCGGCGGTCGCGTCGCTGGTCACGTCGTCTCCGCCGCGCTCTCGGGTCGAAGGAGAAACGCGCAGGGATGCAAAACGTTCCGCTCAAACCAGCTCTTCGGGCAGGAAAAGGTGCCTCTTGGCGAAGCGCATGGTCCTTTCCAGCGGAAAGGGCACGACGCCGATCTTCGCCGTCCACCGCCCGGCCTCGCGTCGCAGACGCGCCTGCGCGCGCCATGTCGTCATGCAGGCGGCGGGATCCGCGACCGGATCCAGCCCGGTCGCGGCTTCGCCGAGGTGGGCCTGCCACAGATCCGCGCGCAGGCTCCCGGCGAATGCGGCGTCGGTCACGACGATCCCGGCCTCGACATCCCAATGCATCGAGCGGGCATTGAGATTGGCGGAGGAGACGATTGCCTTCGCATCGTCGGCCACCATCAGCTTGGAGTGAATGTAGACCATGGCCTTGCCATGCAGGGCATCGCGCTCATGGCGCTCGGCGCGATCGCGTTCATTGGTCAGCGAGAACGCACCGACGCGCTCCGGGTAAGCAGCGTAGAGCCTGTTCAGCGCCCGCATCTGAAGCCATTCGCCATAGCGCTGGGTCCCCGTCGCCGCTCCGTCATAGGCGACCACGTCGGGCGCGCCGGGCAGCAGCATGATCACATGCAGCCCCCGATTCCGCTCAAGCGCCGCCAGCAGCGCGTTGCGGATGGCCGAAGAGCGGAAGAATTGCGTTTCGACATAAAGCAGGTGACGCGCCTCTTTGATCAAATCCAGATGCGCCCTTTCCAGCTGCCGGACATCGGTCCTGGGGCCGAAGCGCAACGGGTTTGTCCCGGGCCTGGCATGCGTCACCGCGACCCTGATCGACTCGCCAGAACCTGCGGTCCTCTCACCATGACCGCCCGGCGGCGAAGACGCCCCGCCGCCGTGCCGGCGACGGCCGGTCTCGACCGGCGTGACGGGGAAGCCGGGATTCATCTGCCGGAACCGGGCGCCGTAGCTGTGCCCGTGGCGTTGCACCGCCGTCCAGCACCTGTCGAAATGCGCCCGCAAATCGCGCAAGGCCGGACCGTCGAACACGACGCTGACATCGTGCCAGGTCTTTTCGGCATCGCGGCGATGGGCGGGGTCGTCGTAGCGGCGTTCGTCAATGTCGAGCCCCCCGATAACGGCCCGCCTGCCATCCACGATCATGAACTTCTGGTGCAGCGTCTGGGTGTCGTTGCGGACCGGAGGCCACCAGCGGATCGCCTTGCCCGTTCGAAAGTCCACGAGACCGGGCGGCAGGGCCCGCCCCCTGCCCGCGAAATCCTCGACCGCCTTACGGATCATCGCCCGCACCTTCGGCCAGGCGGCGACCCGCAACACCATTCCGGATTGACCGCCGGGTGTCGCGACGAGCAGGTGCAGCCGCGCGCGCGCCTCTTCCGGCAGGCCGTCCAGCGCATCGCCGAAAAGCGCGATGCGTTCCCAGACACTGGCATGCATGTCCGCCGCGCCGACCGGATCGAAGTCGTTGACGAGCATACGGACTTCGACACCCCGGCGCAGGGCGTCGGCGATCAATCCGCCCCAGTCGACGATCGTTTTCTCATGGGCGCGGCGGCTGCGTGTTTTCGTGCGCGGCGAGAAGACATGCAGCGCGACGTCGAGCGAGCTGCCGGCGCCCAGCACCAGATCTTCCATCACGGGAAAGGCATCGTCGGCGGTGATCAGGTGACGCAGCATCGCAATCCGGGCACGCTCTTGCCCTAAAGTTGGCTTATCAACAGCATGTGCTACGCTTGATTGCAACTTTTGTTCCACAATACCGCAGCTTCTGTTCCACAATGCCGCAGCTTCTGTTTCAAGATGCCGAATGGCATGTCTCGCTTTGGCGTAGAGCGTTGTCGGGGTAAGTGCAGTGCCGTCTTGTGACGACGAAGAAACGGATGCCAAGGTGCCGCTGCCGCACCTCATGCGCGCCGGCCCGACGCCCGTCTCGGGCCGCGAACCCTCCCGGACATTCCGCGAGATGTCGGCCCACCTGCGCAAGACGCTGGCCCTGCGCTACACCGGGTTTTTCAGCTGGGCATGGGACATCCGCTCCGACACCGTCGACGCCGACCCGGATCTGGCACGGCTGTTCGACATGCCCGACCATCGCCAGACGATCACGAGCGCCGACATTCGCGCGCGCATGCATGCCGCCGACCGGCCGCGCATGGATGCCGCCATGGCCCGGACGATCGCCACCGGCGCCCCCTGCGACGAACGGTTTCGCATTGTCGATCGCGAGGGCACCGTGCGCTGGCTACGCGGGATCTGCGAAGTTCATGAAAGCGACGCCGATGGCACCGCCTCCGTGATCGTCGGCTTGAACATGGACATCACCGATCAGGTCGCGGGCGAGGAGCGCATGCTCGCCATTGTCGGCGAAATGCGCCACCGCATCCGCAACTCTCTGGCCATGGTCAACTCTCTGGTTGCCGCGACCGCCCGGGAAACCGAGGATGTCGCCGAATATGCCGACAAACTGCGCGGCCGGATCGACGCGCTGGCGGCCGCGCAACGGGCCATCGGCAACACGGACGACGTCAATCTGGTCAGCCTCGGCGAAGCCGTGCATGGCGCCCTGGCGCCTTTCGTCGGGACCGCCAGCTGGGGCCACCGGATCAGGATCGACGTCTGCGATCTTCCGGTCCCCCCGTCGCTCGGCCAGGCCATCGCGTTGACCGTCTACGAGTTCGCGACAAACGCGATCAAGCATGGCGCGCTGTCCTTCGACGACGGCACGATCGATGTCACGGCCGGCCTGTCCGACGATCGCCGCCTGCTCGAACTGGAATGGTCGGAGTGTCACGCCGGCCGTCAGACTCGGCCGCCTTCGGGCAGTTCGGGCTTCGGGACCCAATTGGTCGACCGCCTGATCCGCGCCGAGAACGGCGAGATCGAGCGCACGCTCGATTGCGGCATGTACCGGGCGAACCTGCGGTTCCAGCTCACCGGGTAGAACGGCACCGGCGCCTGCCATCGACCTCGGTCGTCAAGGCCCGCCTCGGCCTCGCGGACCGGCCTCGCGGACCGGCCTCGCGAGATGGCATCGCGGGGCCGTCCCGCGCGGGACGGCGGTCGTTTTCCCACGCCGCGCGGGCTCGACGCGGACCGCACCCTCCGCGGTTCATGGCATCGCGCCCGGGCCGATTTCCGCCGCCGGGTCACGTCGCCCGGTTGCATCGGGGAACCTTCCCGGCCTGCCGGCGTTTCCAGGAGGTCATTCCACACTCTGTCTTGTAGGGGGCCGCCTCAGGGGCGTGACCACGCATGCTCGCATTCGACGGCTGGCTGTTTCGATCCCTCGCGACACTGGCATTGCTCATCGCGCTGGTCTCCGCGCTCAGTCTGGCGCAATCGATCTTCATTCCCGTCTTCATCGCCTTGTTCCTGGCGATCCTGCTGCACCTGCCGCTGAACGCGATGGAGCGCGCGGGCGTTCCGCGCATCTTCGCCGCGCTGGCCTTGAGCCTGATCGTGGCGCTCGCGGTGGCGATGCTGGCCTTCTTCCTGTCAGGCCCGATCCAGTCGCTTGCCGAAAACTACCCGGACATGATCCGGCAGCTGCGCTACAAGTTGCTGGTCTTGCAATCTTCCCTGCGGCAGGCGCAGGAAGTCGGCCAGGAGCTTTCCGCGGTCAGCGAGCAGGTCGGTCAGGCCCTCGAGGACGATGTGGCGGAGAAGGTCGTCGTCCGGGACTCCAATCTGCTTGTGAGCGCCGCGTCCGGATTTGCCTCGGGCGTGACAACCGTCGCGATCACCTTGACCATATCCGGCTTTATTCTCGCGATGCGCCGGCCATTCCTGATCATCACGACGATTCCGCATGGAGACATGGCCGGCAAGTTGCGTGCCGCGCGCGTCTGGAAGGCGGTGGAAGCGCAAGTCAGCCATTATCTTCTGGTGACGACGCTGATCAACATCGCCCTTGGGGTCGTCGTCGGCCTGGTCCTGTGGCAGCTCGGCGTGCCGATGCCGATCTTCTGGGGCGCGGTTGTCGCCTTCCTCAACTACATGCCGTTCGTCGGACCCACCATCGGCGTGCTGCTGCTTCTCGCCGTGTCGATCGTGCAGTTCGACACGATCTGGCAAATGCTGGTTCCCGCGGCGGCCTATATGGCCATCAATCTCGTCGAGGCGAATTTCGTCACCCCCAATCTGGTCGGCCGACGCACCAATATCGCTCCGCTCGCCATCATTCTGGCGCTGATGTTCTGGGGCTGGATCTGGGGCTTTGCCGGGCTTTTCCTCTCGGTGCCCCTGCTCGTCGTGCTCAAGGCAACGTCGGCACGGATCGACAGCCTCGCGACCGTCAACCGCATGCTGACACCGCGATCGCGCCATGGCGGTCGCCCCGCCAGGGAACCAATCTGACCCCGGCGCGTTGGACCGGCGGAAGGAGATCAAAATGGCAGCAACAGCACAATCCACGACAAACAAGACCCGCGAGCGCAACGGCAGCGCGTCGGGCAGCGACACCGAGCTTGCAACCGAAGTCGAGGCGCTGCGCGACGACATCAATGCGATCACGGACCGATTGGGCAAGATCGCGGGCGCAGGTGCCAAGTCCGCCCGGTCGCACCGCGATGCGACCGCCCGCTCCCTGCGCGACAAGACCGATGAACTGATCGAGGATCTGACGCATCAGGTCGCCGTTCTGGAGCGCAAGGCCGGCGTCAATGTGCGCCGGAATCCGGTCAAGAGCATGGCGATTGCCGCCGGCGCGGGCTTCCTTGTGGCCCTCCTGATGCGCCGCTGACATGCTGACCCCGATCAATGCCTTCGTGCAGTTGACGGCGGCGGATCTTCAGGCGCGCAAACGCCGCTGGACCTCGGCCGCGGTGCTCTACGCCGTGGCCGGGGCCGGCCTGCTGTTCGCCGTCGGATTCGCGGCGAGCGCGCTCGCCGTCTGGCTCGCGGCGACCTACGACCCGATCATCGCGCTCGCGGTCACGGCCTGCCTGTTTCTGGCCGTGGCAGCGCTTGCCTTGATACTCAACACAATCCTTCAGCGGCGCGCCCGGCGGCGCAGCGCGCGTGCATCGGCGGTGCGCGGCGCGGCCCTTGCGACCGCTCTCGTCGCGCTGCGGCGCTCGAGGGGAACGCTGCTCCCGGTCGTCGCCGGGATCGCCGGCCTGACGCTGGCGGCCCGCATGGCCCTCGACGAGGACGACGACGACCACGAGGCGTGACCGCCGCGATCTTGGGGCGGAACGCATTCGGAGGGTGGCGCGTTGGGAACGAACGAGCAAAGGGAGGTCTTCCTCATGCGCACCCGAACCCTGATCGCCGGCATGATCGCCCTGCCGTTGAACGCCGTCATTTTCGGCGCAGGCGCGATCGTCGTCCTCTCCATCCCCGCGCTGAAACCCTGGTGGCCCTACTTCATTCCCGTGGTCGTCATTGCGGGCATTCTTCTGACCGTGCCCCTGGCCTGGAGGCTGGCACCGCGTCTGCGGGTGTCCAGCGACAAGTACCCGCAGGTCTTTCCCATCAACGAAAAGACGGCTTCAGACGAACGGGAGCGGTCCGGCACGGCACCGCAGCACGGACGGCAGCATGGTGACACCCGACGGTGACCCGCGCCGGCGTTTATTCCGCTGTTGGGCGATACCCGCCGGCCCGCACGGGATCGGCGCGTCCGGTGGCGCCCACAACGGCATAGGCGGACGGTATAGGCGGACGCCATAGGCGGGCGACGATGGGCGTCGCCGCCCCCAACCTGATCGGGCGGAATGCCCGAATTTTCCAGCAAGTCGTTCCGGCAAGTCCCCCGCCCCGCAACCGGCCGCGAGAAGCGGCGCCTTGACGGCATCGCCACAGCCCCGAGCATCCTCAAACCGGAGATGCTGGCCGGCGATCGGCCCCACGCTCAGCCGCAGTAGGAAATCTTGTCCGGCTGGACCTTGAGAAGCGCGTCGCGCAGCTTTTCCAGCGCCCGGCTTTCGATCTGACGGACCCGCTCCTTGGAGATGCCGAGCTTCTGCCCGAGCGCCTCCAGCGTGGCGCCCTCTTCCGACAGGCGCCGCTCGCGCACGATCCGCAGCTCGCGCTCGCTGAGCACGCCCAGCGCATCCTGGAGCCACCGCGACCGGCGCTCCGTGTCGATCACGCCGCCGACCGTCTCCTCGGGCAAGGGGTTCTCGCACACGAGGAAGTCCTGCCGGTCGGCGCCGGAGCCGTCGGCCTCCAGCACGGGGGCGTTGAGCGACGTGTCGGGACCGGACAGACGGGCGCTCATGGTGGCCACGTCGGACACCTTCACGCCCATGGTCTCCGCGATTTTGCCGACCAGTTCGCTTTCGGTGACCTGCGTGGTGCCGCTGCTCAGCTTGGCGCGCAGACGGCGCAGGTTGAAGAACAGCGCCTTCTGCGTCGACGAGGTTCCGCCGCGCACGATGGACCAGTTGCGCAGGATGTAGTCCTGAATGGACGCGCGGATCCACCAGGTCGCGTAGGTGGAGAAGCGGACCTCGCGTTCCGGCTCGAAGCGCGACGCGGCTTCCAGCAGGCCGATATGCCCCTCCTGGATCAGATCGCTCATCGACAGGCCGAAGTTGCGGTATTTGGCCGCAACCGCGATCACCAGACGCATGTGCGCGAGGCTCAGACGGTCGAGCGCGGCCTGGTCCTGACGATCCCGCCAGGCCACCGCCAGCTCGTGCTCCTCCTCGCGGCTCAGATAGGGCGCATTCATGGCGGCCCGGACGAGTTCGCGACGATTTCCGGACGTGTAGGTCACGATGCTAGCCTCCGCGCGTTCGGTTCGCTTTCCTGCCTCATACGCCGGAACCACGCGTTCGGTTCAGCGCCACCGGCCCGGATGGGTGCCCCGCGCCGGCGAGGCGTGCCGTCCGACATCTCCAGCAAGACAGCTGTCGCAAAACGGCTTTGCCGTTCAGCATGACGTCGCCAGTCAATCAGGACAAATTGGAGTTTTGATGTCATGCGATAAATTTTCCTGATCGCGTCGCCAGACGACGTCGGACGAGGGCGGTGCCGGTCCCGCCGCCCGGCCCGGATCCCCTCACGGCCGCCTCCCGGGTCGCACAGCCCCGGCTGCCATGCGGGATCACACATGCCGGATTGCGGTTACTCCGCCCGGCGAGGCGCCCCCGGCCGGCGGCGACGGTCCCGGCAACTCTCTCGCCGAAGAAAAAAGCCCGACCAAGGGGGCCGGGCTTTTCAGGTTGGGCTTGCGATCTCAGGTTCCGGCCTGCGATCCCGCTCGAAGCGCGGTCACTGCAGCGGTGCGGCGGCGATCCGTCACACCGCCCCGTGACGATCACGGACGGCGCGGAACGGCCTCAGGCCGCCTCGGTCTGGGCGCCGTCGCCGTCCTCGTCCGTCGCCGCGGGCTTGCGGCTTGTGGACTTGGCCAGGCTCTGCTCGATCTGGCGGATGGCCTCGGTGTCCGAGCACTTGTTGACGGCCGCGATTTCCCGCGACATCCGGTCGATCGCCGCCTCGTAGAGCTGGCGTTCGGAGTAGGACTGCTCGGGCTGGCTTTCGGAGCGGTAGAGGTCGCGGACCACCTCGGCGATCGCCATCAGATCGCCGGAGTTGATCTTCGCCTCATACTCCTGCGCCCGGCGGCTCCACATGGTCCGCTTGACGCGCGGCCGGCCGCGGACGGTTTCGAGCGCCTTCTTGACCGACGCCGCATCCGCCAGCTTGCGCATGCCCACCGTCGCGATCTTCGCGACCGGAACCCGCAAGGTCATCTTGTCGTGTTCGAAATTGATCACCAGCAGCTCGAGCGACATGCCGGCAACCGTCTGTTCCTCGATCGCCGTGATCTGGCCGACGCCATGCGCCGGATACACAATGTACTCGCCTGTCTTGAAACCCTGTCTCTGCGCGGTCTTCTTCACCGTTGTTGCCATACGCTTATGCTACTCCTGCGCAGTTGCGGCCTGAGGAGGCCGTGGAAGCACCCGGGCGGGTGCGGCCATTGTCCGGAGAAACGCACACCCGCCTTCCCGGTCAGGAAGGCCCGTCGGGAGTGTCGGTGTCCGCTTTCATTCGCGCAATCACCCGGAGCGGCGGATCTCGACGCATGATCAATTGCGGCACGGCGCTTCGGACTGGTCCCGGAGCGCAGCCACAAAAAAACCTCCGGCGGGAGGGGGAGATCGCCAGTCCGACGACTGGTCCAAGGAAGATATCACAAAAACTGTGGATTTCAAAACACACGGGCCATGCGCCCGGATCAACGCTGCCGCGCGTTGCCGGTTCCGCCCCGTTTACCCTGTCGCGCGCCGGTCAATCCCCCTCGCCGGGCTCCGCGGAAAAGAACTTCTCGAACTTGCCGTCCTGCCCGTCATACGCATCCGCCTCGGGCAGCGGATCTTTCTTCGTCGTGATATTCGGCCATTTGGAGGCGTATTCGGTGTTCACCTCGAGCCATTTCTCGAGGCCCGGCTCGGTATCGGGCTTGATCGCATCGGCCGGACACTCAGGCTCGCACACACCGCAATCGATGCATTCGTCCGGATGAATGACGAGCATGTTCTCGCCTTCGTAGAAACAGTCGACCGGGCAGACCTCGACGCAGTCGGTGTACTTGCACTTGATGCAATTGTCCGTGACGATGTAGGTCATCCTGATCCTCTCAAATCGCCCCTGAGGGCGGAACAATTGACAGCGGGAACGTCACGGCGGGCACGTCCCGTCAGCCCCAGGACGCCGGCCCGGACAGCCACCGCCGAGGGATACCCCGGCGGTGTTTCCCGACGTCTTGGCCAACGTCATATCCCACACCTGCCCGCTTGCCCGTGCAGGCGCCATATCCCGGTCGCGGCAGCCCGCGGACGAGACAACGGCGGTATCCCGGGGATCGGCCCGGCATGCCGACCCGCGGTCCGAATTTCATTTTGCCTATCGCCTTTGGCGACGCGCTTCAAGTTCGGAATATGTTGATATTCATAGTGCGTGAGAAAAGATTTTCACCGTTCCGGCAAGGGTGTGGCCCGAGGCTGGGCAAAGGGAGCCCCCGGGGCAGGACAAAGGGTGCGGCAAGGGGCCGCTGCCGATGCCGCGATACCGCCCGTGCGGGTCAGTCGCCGGACTTGCGGAACCGGTCGAGATCGCGGCGCTCGCGTTTCGTCGGCCGGCCGGCGCCGGGCGCGCGGCGCGGCGGCGGGGCCGCGCGGTCTCCAGCCGCCTCCGGCTCGGAAGCCGGGCCGGCGGCGGAGACCTTCCCGTCGGCCGGCGCGCTCGGCTGCGACAGGTCCTCGTAGAGCGTCTGCGCTTCGGGCGCCGGACCGCGCCGCGTGCCCGGCGCGATCACCTTGAGCACCCGCACGCCGCGCCCGAGCGCGATGGTGAGCACGTCGCCGGGGCGCACCGGCTTGGCCGGCGCCGTCACCTTGTCGCGATTGACCCGGACATGGCCGCCGCCGACGAGCTTCTGCGCCAGGCTGCGCGATTTCACGACGCGGGCATACCACAGCCACTTGTCGATGCGTTGGGTGCCTGCCGTTTCGCCCGTATCGCTCACCGCGCCCGCCCTGGCCGCGCGCGCGTCAGCCGCGCGGCTTCTTCTCCAGATCCGCCTTCAGGGCGGCGAGCTTCGCGAAGGGCGAATCGGGGTCGATGGCCTTGCCCTTGCCGCCGAACGCGCCGCCACGCCCCGGGCGCGGCCCGCCGCGCTTGCCGCCGTCCGCCCCGCCACGCCCCGGCGCACCGTGACCGCCACCCGGACCGGCCCCGTGGCCGCCCCCATGGCCGGGCGCGCCCTTGCGCCCCTTGCCCTGCGGCTTGCCGCCGCGCGCGCCGGCCTCGCCCGAGCGCGCCTGCTGCTGATCGCCGCGCCCGCGCCGTCCCGGCGCCTTCTCGCCGCGCGGGCGGCGGTCGCGGCGGCCGGGCCGCCAGATCTCGATGGTCACCGTCTCCAGTGCCGGTTCGCCGCTGGTCGGCAACACCGGTTCGGGCTCGACATGAGCCTGCCCCGTCGCCAGATCCCCGGCATCGGCCGGCGCGGCCCCGGAGATCACCGGGCCGGTCGCAAGCGCCGTTCCCATGGCCGCTTCATCGGCCTGACGTTCCCCGCTCTCGCCCCGGATGTCACTCTCGCCCGCCGCAACGCCGGTTTCCGTCGAGGGACCCTCCGGGGAGGAAACCTCCGCCGACGGAGCGGACACGCCCGTCTCCGCGGTCGCGGCATCGGGCCCGATCTCGTCGCCCGCCGGCGCTTCGGTCGCGGGCATCGACGCCTGAGCGGTTTCGCTTGCCTCGGCGGCCGGCTCGGCCGCATCGGAGGGCTTGGCCTCGGCCGGAGACTGCGTATCTGCGGCAGACTGGGCATCGACCCCGACACCGTTCACCGCCGCGATCTCCGATGTCGCGACCTCGGAGCGGGGCGTCACCACGGGACGCTGGATCTCCCGCGTTTCCACGCGGTAGCCGAGCGACTTGAGCACGGCGGAAAAATCCTCGCCGGCGCAGCCGAGCAGCGACGTCATGGCCACCGTCACGGTGAAGCCGCCGCCTTCGGCGATCGCGCCTTCGGGCGGCTCGACGGAGGGGTCGAGCGGCTTCCACGCCAGCAGCGGCCGGATGAGATCGGCCAGCCGCTCCAGAATGTCGACGCGCACCGCGCGCGGACCGCACACGCGAAAGCCCACGACCTTGTAGAGCGCCTTGTCGAATTCGGGATCGACGGCCACCGACGTGCGTCCCGACGCCGACAATTGCGGCAGTTCGGTCAGCCCCGGCATGTCCGGCGACCCGTGCTTGAGGGCCCAGAGCTGCGCCAGCAGCCGGCTCGGCGCCGGCTTCAGCAAGGCCGGTACGAAGATGTGATAGGCGCCGAAGCGCACGCCGAGACGACGCAGGCCGGCGCGCATGGTCTGATCGAGCTGGCGCACGTCTTCCGAGATGTCGGCCCGCTCGACGATGCCCAGCGCCTCCACGAGACGGAAAGCCACGCCGCGCGCCAGACCCTCGAGCCCCTCGCCGGTCTCAAGATCCCGCAAGGGCTTCAGCAGCGTGTCGACATGCGCCTTTAGCCAGAGCGACAGCCGCGCCTCGACCTTCTCGCGGTCGGCCGGCTCGAGCGTGTCGTCGCACAGGACCAGAAGGCCGGGCGCCAGAACGCTCTCGCCGGCGATCAGCTTGGCGACCACCTCGCCCTGCCAGCGCAGGCTGCCGTCGTCGGCCAGCGCGAACTCCTCGTTGCCGGCGCGCGCGAGCTTGTCGGCGCGGCTGGTCAGCTCGCTGCCCAGCGCCTTTTGCGCCGCCGCGCGCAGCGCCTTGCCGTCCGGTCCGTCGGCGGCGGCATCGGGTGCGAAGCGAAAGCCCTGCAGCTGTCCGATGTGTTGTCCCTCGACGAGCACATCGCCCACGGGAGTGATTTCCGCTTCAAGCATGGCGTTCTCTCTTAGCCGTCGCATCAATACGCTGGTCCGCCGATCCACGAAACGCTGTGTGAGCCGTTCGTGCAGGGCGTCCGACAACCGGTCTTCTACGCCGCGCGTCACGCCTTGCCAATGGGCGGGATCGGCGAGCCAGTCGGCCCGATTGGCCACGAAGGTCCAGGTGCGGATATGCGCCATCCGGTTCGCCAGCGTGTCGATGTCCCCGCCGACCTTGTCGGCAAAGGCCACCTGGCGGGCGAACCAGTCCTCCGGAATGACCCCGTCGCGGGTCAGATGACCGTAGATGCCGGCCACCAGATCGGCGTGGTTGGCCGGCGCAATCTTGCGGTAGTCGGGCACCTGGCACACGTCCCACAGCAGACGCACGCGCTCCCCCGTCGACGCGACCCGGCGCACCGCCTCGTCGCGCACGGCGTGATCGAAGGCGGTCTCGTCCGCCGAGGGCGGCGCGCGGGTGAGCCCCTGTTCGCGCGGCGCCTCGTCCAGCGTGCGCCGCAGCGTCTCGATGGAGGAGAAGTCCAGCGCACGATTGCGCCACTGGAACACCTTGAGCGCATCGAACCGGTGGCTTTCCAGCGCCTCGACCAATTCCTCGTCGAACGGGTCGACGCGGCCCGTGACGCCGAAGGTGCCGTCGCGCGTGTGGCGACCGGCGCGCCCGCCGATCTGGCCGATCTCGGCCGGCGTCAGCATGCGGTACTGGTAGCCGTCGAACTTGCGGATGCCGGCGAAGGCGATGTGGTCGACATCGAGATTGAGCCCCATGCCGATGGCGTCGGTGGCGATCAGATGCTGCACGTCGCCGTTCTGAAAGAGCTCCACCTGCGCATTGCGGGTGCGCGGGCTGAGCGAGCCGAGCACCACCGCGGCACCGCCGTGCTGACGGCGGATCAGCTCGGCGATGGCATAGACTTCGGAGGAGGAAAAGGCGACGACGGCGGAGCGCGGCGGCAGCCGGGTGATCTTCTTCTGCCCGGCGTAGGAGAGCACCGACATGCGCGGGCGCGTCACGACATTGAGGCCCGGCAGCAGCCGTTCGAGCAGCGGGCGCG
Organism: Stappia sp.; assembly: GCF_040110915.1. Classification (NCBI taxonomy): domain Bacteria; kingdom Pseudomonadati; phylum Pseudomonadota; class Alphaproteobacteria; order Hyphomicrobiales; family Stappiaceae; genus Stappia; species Stappia sp. The sequence goes on from NZ_CP157793.1 coordinate 3,716,880, forward strand.
CGGTCGCGGAGCCGAGCAGCAAGGTCTCCAGCGTCCCGCGCATGTTGAGAATGCGGTCGGTGAAGACGTGGCCGCGCTCCAGGTCGCCGGCGAGCTGCACTTCGTCGATGGCGACGAAATCCGGCCGGAGATCGAGCGGCATCGCCTCCACCGTCGAGACCCAGTAACGGGCCTCGGAGGGCACGATCTTTTCCTCGCCGGTGACCAGCGCCACCTGGCTTGCGCCGACCCGCTCGACGATGCGGCCATAGACCTCGCGCGCCAGCAGGCGCAGCGGTAGGCCGATCACGCCCGTCTCGCGCGCGATCATGCGCTCGATCGCCAGATGGGTCTTGCCGGTGTTGGTGGGGCCGAGCACGGCCGTGACGGTGCGCGCCCGCACGGAAGGCGGGAGCTGCGTCGAGGCCGACTGGAAATCTGCGGAAGGAGCCATGATGAACGACGACGCGACGTGCGTGGCCTCTCGGCGAGGGCGATCAGGGGCAACGACAGCAACGCTGTCCGCTCATGCGGTTTCGGATGCACTCCGGCACGCGCCCGACAGGTAGCACAGACGCGGGCGCACTGTCGCGTCTTCTTTTCGCGTCTTCATTTCACACTCTCTCCTCGCATTGGCGCCCCGCATCCCTCGGCCGCGCCGGCAACGCATGCCCCCGAGGGCGCGCGACAGCGCCCGAAAACGGCCGAATCGGAACCTTTCCCGAACAAAGCCGGACCGAATCGATGACTCGGCCCGATTCCGTATTTGTTCCCCACGACATCTTGCGATGACGCCGGACCGCCTCCCAAAATCCTGAGTCCGGACAGGATCTTGCGCGCCGCCGACGGCCGAGCGGGCGCGACGGGCCCCGGCCGGCAACACCTTTCGATCCGGTAAATGCACTCGATAAAATTGCCGGAAAGGCATTTACCGAACGGCCGAAGCGCGAACGGAGCCTGTCCGAATCGCTGACTCGGGCGTGTTTCGCTTTTGTTCATGCCACATCTCGTGGTCGCGCGCGCTGGCGGCCCCAGTTGTGGCCGACCGAACCGATGCCGGACAGGCCTCGCTCATACGGCGTTAACACCTTCGTGCCGAAACGGCACAGACACCGACGCGCAACCCGCCCCGCGCTGCAACGTAGGGGCGCGGTCGCCCTTCCCTTGCGCGACGGCGACCGTTAGAAGGCGACAGGGACTGCAGCCGCCGGCGGGGGAGCCGGGGGCCATACTTCAAGGGGAGGAGCGGCTTTGGCCATTCGCAAGATTCTGGTGGCGAACCGATCCGAGATCGCGATCCGCGTGTTCCGCGCGGCGAACGAACTGGGCATGCGCACCGTCGCCGTCTACGCGGAGCAGGACAAGCTCGCGCTGCATCGTTTCAAGGCGGACGAGGCCTATCAGATCGGGCGGGGGCCGCATCTCGCCGAACCGATGGGGCCGATCGAGGCCTATCTGTCCATCGACGAGATCCTGCGCGTCGCCAGGGCGGCGGAGGTCGACGCGATCCATCCCGGCTACGGCCTGCTGTCGGAAAGCCCGGAGTTCGCCGAGGCCTGCGCCGCAGCCGGCATCGTCTTCATCGGCCCCGAACCCGAGACCATGCGCCGGCTGGGCAACAAGGTCGCGGCGCGCAATCTGGCCATCGAGGCCGGCGTGCCGGTGATGCCGGCGACCGATCCCTTGCCCGACGACATGGACACGGTGAAGCAACTCGCCGGCGAGATCGGCTATCCGGTCATGCTCAAGGCGTCCTGGGGCGGCGGCGGGCGCGGCATGCGCGTCATCGCCGACGAGGACACGCTCGTGCGCGAGGTCGACGCGGCCAAGCGCGAGGCGCGCGCCGCCTTCGGCAAGGACGAGATCTATCTGGAAAAGCTCGTCGAGCGCGCGCGCCACGTCGAGGTGCAGATCCTCGGCGACGCGCATGGCAACCTGGTGCATCTCTTCGAGCGCGACTGCTCCATCCAGCGCCGTCACCAGAAGGTCGTGGAACGCGCCCCCGCCCCCTATCTCGACGCGGACAAGCGCGCGGAAGTCTGCGACTACGGGCTCAGGATCGGCCGCACCGCCGGATATCGCGGGGCCGGAACGGTCGAGTTCCTGATGGATGCCGACACCGGCGCCTTTTATTTCATCGAGGTCAATCCGCGTATCCAGGTCGAGCACACGGTCACCGAGGAAGTGACCGGCATCGACATCGTCAAGGCGCAGATCCGCATCGCCTCCGGCGCGATGATCGGCGATCCGGGTTCCGGCGTGCCGGATCAGGACGGCGTCAAGCTGAACGGCCACGCCCTGCAATGCCGGATCACCACGGAAGATCCGGAGCAGAACTTCATCCCCGACTACGGCCGCATCACGGCCTATCGCGGCGCCACCGGCTTCGGCATCCGCCTCGACGGCGGCACGGCCTATTCCGGCGCGGTGATCACCCGCTTCTACGACCCGCTGCTGGAAAAGGTGACCGCCTGGGCGCCGACCGCCGAGGAGGCGGCGCAGCGCATGGACCGCGCCCTGCGCGAATTCCGCATTCGCGGCGTCGCCACCAATCTGACCTTTCTGGAAAACATCATCGCCCACCCGGACTTCCGGGCCTGCACCTACACCACGCGTTTCATCGACGAGACGCCGGCGCTCTTCACCCAGGTCGCCCGCCGCGACCGTGCCACCAAGCTTCTGACCTATATCGCCGATGTGACCGTCAACGGCCATCCGGAGACGAAGACCCGGGCCCGCCCGCCCGCCGATGCGGCCGCGCCCGTGGCCCCGGTCTACGACGCGCCGGTGCGAAACGGCACGAAGCAGCTGCTCGAGGAACTGGGGCCGGAGGGTTTCGCGGACTGGATGAAGGCGGAACGCCGCGCGCTGGTGACCGACACCACCATGCGCGACGGCCACCAGTCGCTGCTGGCGACCCGCATGCGCACCCACGACATCGTCGGCGTGGCCGATGCCTACGCCCGCGGCCTGCCGCAGCTCCTGTCGCTGGAATGCTGGGGCGGGGCGACCTTCGACGTCGCCATGCGCTTCCTCACCGAAGATCCCTGGGAGCGGCTGCGCCAGATCCGCGAACGCGTGCCCAACGTCCTGCTGCAGATGCTGCTGCGCGGGGCGAACGGGGTCGGCTACACCAATTACCCCGACAACGTCGTGCGCCATTTCGTGCAGCAGGCGGCCCGCGAGGGCGTCGATCTCTTCCGCGTCTTCGACTGCCTCAACTGGGTGGAGAACATGCGCGTCTCGCTCGACGCGGTGATCGAGGCCGAGAAGCTGTGCGAGGGCGTGATCTGCTACACCGGCGACATGCTGGACAGCGCCCGGCCGAAGTACGACCTCAAGTACTACGTCGGCCTGGCGCGCGAACTGGAGCGCGCCGGCTGCCACATCCTCGGCGTCAAGGACATGGCCGGGCTGATGAAACCGGCCGCCGCGACGCAGCTCTTCACCGCGCTGAAAGACGAGATCGACCTGCCGATCCACTTCCACACGCATGACACCTCCGGGATATCGGGGGCGAGCGTGCTGGCGGCGGTGGATGCCGGGGTCGATGCCTTCGACGCGGCGATGGATGCCTTTTCCGGCCTCACCTCCCAGCCCGCGCTCGGCTCGCTGGTCGCGGCGCTGAAGGATCATCCGCGCGACACCGGGCTCGACCCGGCGACGATCCGCGAGATCTCCTTCTACTGGGAGGCGGTGCGCACCCGGTATCGCGCCTTCGAGAGCGATCTGCGCGCCCCGGCCTCCGAGGTCTATCTGCACGAAATGCCCGGCGGCCAGTTCACCAACCTGAAGGAACAGGCCCGCGCGCTGGGGCTGGAAAGCCGCTGGCACGAGGTCGCGCAGGCCTATCACGACGTGAACATGATGTTCGGCGACATCGTCAAGGTGACGCCGTCCTCCAAGGTCGTCGGCGACATGGCGCTGATGATGGTCTCGCAAGGGCTCACCGCCGACGACGTGCTGGCACCGGACAAGGACGTCGCCTTCCCCGAAAGCGTCATCCAGATGATGCGGGGCGAGTTGGGCAAGCCGCCGGGCGGCTTTCCCGACGCCATCCGCGACAAGGTTCTGAAGGGCGAGGCACCGATTGCCGTGCGCCCCGGCGCGCTGCTCGAGGACGACGATCTGGAGGCCCGGCGCGCGGAGATCGCGGAAAAGACCGGCGGCGACATCGACGAGGCGGAGCTCGCCTCCTACCTGATGTACCCCAAGGTCTTTACCGATTTCGCCGCCGCGCGCGACACCTACGGCCCGGTCAGCGTGCTGCCGACGCCGGTCTATTTCTACGGCCTTGCGGCCGGCGACGAGATCATGATCGATCTCGAGCCCGGCAAGACGCTGGTGGTGCGCTGTCAGGCGATCGGCGAGACGGACGAAAACGGCGAGCGCAAGGTGTTCTTCGAACTCAACGGCCAGCCGCGCATCATCAAGGTGCCGGACCGGGCCCATGGCGCGGCCGGTGCCGCGGCCCGACGCAAGGTCGAGGAGGGCAATCCGGCCCATGTCGGCGCGCCGATGCCGGGCGTGATCTCCACCGTGGCCGTCAAGCCCGGCCAGACGGTCGCGGCCGGCGACGTGCTGGTCTCCATCGAGGCGATGAAGATGGAAACCGCGCTGCACAGCGAGCGCGCCGGCACGGTCGCCGAGGTCATCGCCACGCCCGGACAGCAGGTCGATGCCAAGGACCTGCTGCTCGTGCTGGCGGACGTGGATGGCGCCGCCGACGCCAAGGCCGACGCCGACGCCGATACGGACGCGGCCTGACCCGGCGCGGAACGCGGTCCATGGCCCTCGCCCTCGCCCATCGCGATGTCGCCCGCGTCTTCCTGCATCTGCAGGGCCTCGGCGATCCGCCCGGCGCGAAGCTCGACCGGGCGGGGCTGGAGCAGCTGATCGGCGGGCTCGGCTTCGTGCAGGTCGACAGCATCAACACGGTGGCGCGCGCCCATCATCAGATCCTGTTCGCGCGCAACCAGACCTATCGGCCGAAGATGCTCGTGCGCCTGCTGGAGCGCGACCGCGCGCTCTTCGAGAACTGGACGCATGACGCCTCCCTGATTCCGGTCGCCGCCTGGCCCTATTGGCGGCACCGTTTCGCGCGCGAGCGCGAGCGGCTCAGGCACCGCTGGGCCAATTGGCACGGCCGCGATTTTCACGACGAACTGGACACCGTTCTGGCCCGCATCCGCGACCGCGGGCCGGCCGGCGCCCGCGACTTCGACCGTCATGACGCGCGCAAGGAACCGGGCTGGTGGAACTGGAACCCGGGCAAGGCGGCGCTCGAGTATCTCTGGCGCACCGGCGAGATCGCCGTCACGCGGCGCGAGAATTTCGCCAAGATCTACGATCTTTCAAGCCGGGTGATCCCGCCCGAGCACTACGAGCGCCGGGTGACGCACGACGCCTTCGTCGACTGGGCCTGCCGCTCGGCGCTTGAGCGCCTCGGTGTCGCCACATCGGGCGAAATCGCCGCCTTCTACGACCTCGTCACGCCCGAGGAGGCGAAGGCCTGGTGCGCGGCTCAGGACGACGCCACCCATGTCCCGGTGCAGATCGTGCTGGCCGACGGTGCCCGGCGCCCCGCCCTGGCGCGGCCCGATATCCAGGATCTGATCGAGACCGCCGGCGACCTGCCGCCGCGCGTGCGCGTTCTCAGCCCCTTCGATCCCGTGTTGCGCGACCGCAAGCGCGCCGAACGCCTGTTCGGCTTTTCCTACCGCATCGAGGTCTTCGTGCCCGCGCCCAGGCGGGTCTACGGCTACTATGTCTTTCCGCTGCTGGAGGGCGAGAGGCTGATCGGGCGCATCGACATGATCTGCCGGCGCGCGGACGGCGTTCTCGAGGTGTCGGCGTTCTGGCCGGAACGCGGCGTGCGCTTCGGCGCCGGGCGGCGCGATCGGCTGGAGGCGGAGCTCGCCCGCATGGCGCGCTTTACCGGAATGGAGCACGTCGTCTTCGCCGACGGCTGGCTGCGACCGCCGGCAAGCTGAAGCGCCGAAAGGAAAAATAGCCGGCTCAGCGTTCGCCGAAGGCAGTGTCGAGCGAGCGGAAGATCGGCTTGAGAATGTAGCGCATCAGCGATTTCGAGCCGGTCACGACATTCGCCTGCACCACCATGCCCGGCAGCACGGGGCGGCGATTGGCGCCCTCGCCGACCTCGCGCGCGGCGAGCGCGATGATCGCCTTGAAATAGGCCTCGCCGTTCTCGTCCTTGAAGCTGGAGGCCGAAATCGTGCGCACCGTCCCCGCGACGGTGCCGTAGCGGCTTTGATCGTAGCTGGTCAGCACCACGTCGGCGGCATCGCCGGCGCGAATGTGGCCGATGTCCTTGGGCTCGACCTTCACCTCGGCCACCAGGTCTTCCTCCTGCGGCACGATCTCGGCGACGAGATCGCCCGGCCGCACCACGGCGCCGGCCCCGGTCTGCTCCAGATGCTTGACGAAACCGCCGGTCGGTGCGCGCACCACCAGACGGTCGGCGCGATCCTCGAAGGCGACGATCTGCTCGCGCAGCTCCGCGCGTTCCTCGGCGATCTTGCTCTTCTGTTCGGCGACCTGCTGCAGCACGTCGGCGCGCGCCTTGGCGAGCGCGGCCTCGGCCTCCGAGAGACCGGCCCGGGCCTGGGCGAGCTGGCCCTTCACGCCCGCCAGATCGTTTTCCGCCGAATGCATCTGCGTCTTGGCGTCCAGATAGCGGCGGCGGGAGGTGTAACCTTCCTTGAGCAATTCGGTCTGGATCTGGAACTTCTCGCGTTCGGTCTCGACCTGCTGCAGCAGCACGCCCTCGCGCTCGGCGAGGCTCGCCACCTCGGCCCGGCGCTGTGCGACGCGGGCGGCCAGCGCCTCCTGCTCCTTCTTGCGGGCGCGCAGGTTGGCAATGAAGGATTCGCGCTGGCGGTCGCTGAGGTCGATCTGATCGACGGACCCGCGCAGCGCCTCCGGCAGCCGCGCCTCGCCCCGCGCCTCGGCATCGAGCCGGGCATCTTCCAGCGCCAACCAGTCGAGCCGCACGCGGATGCGGGCCAGCTCGCTGCTGGCGTCGCTCGCCGTGAGACGCACCAGCGGCGCACCGGCCTCCACCCGGTCACCCTCGCGCACCAGGATCGCCTCGACGATGCCGCCTTCCAGATGCTGCACGCTGCGCACCTCGCCGGCCGGCACGATCTCGCCGCGCGTCGGCGCCACCTCGCGGATCTGGCCGATACTGGCCCACAGAAGCAGGCCGATCACCAGCGCGCAGAGAATGTAGAGCGTGCGGGCGATCACGCGCGGCGGCTCGCCGTCCTCCAGTTCGAGGGGCAACGACAACCGTCCGGACACACTGCGAGGAGGGGCAGACGTCTTCACCTTCACCATCCCGGCGGGAACTCGATACTCATCCACGAGAAAGGCTACGCCACGCGGCGTTAAGGAACGGTATGTGCGCGCCTGCGCCGCGCACGCCGGTCGCCGTCACGCGGCGCTGAGAATGCGCGGCACGATCTGCTCCGGCGTGCCCTGGGCCGCGATCCGCCCCTCGCGCAGATAGATCACCCGGTCGGCGAGCCGCATGTGGCTGGGTCGATGGGTGACCAGAAGGATGGTCGCCCGGCCCTTGAGCTCGGACAGGTGCTGCATCAGGAGCTTGTCGCTCTCGAAATCGAGATTGGCGCCGGGATCGTCCAGCAGGTAGATGATGTCGCGCTTGACGAAGGCGCGGGCGAGCACGATCCGCCGCTTGAGCGAATCCGGCAACTGGCGCAGCACCTGGCTGGTCAGCCGGGTCTCGAAACCGTCGGGCAGCAACCCGGTGTCCGACAGCAGATCGACCGCCTCGGCCGCGCGCCGCAGATCCGCGTCGCTCGCCTGTGGGTTGGCGAGGCGGATGTTCTGGGCAAGCGTTCCGTAGAAGAATTCCGCCGTCTGCGGTGCATAGCCGATCGACTGGCGCCACTCGCCGACATCGAGCTGGCGAATGTCGAGGCCGTCGACCAGCACCGCCCCGCCCTGCGGCGCATAGAGCCCGAGCACCATCTTGAGCACGGTCGACTTGCCCGACCCGCTGGGGCCGGCGATGGCGATGAATTCCCCCTGTTTCACGTGCAGGTCGACGCCGCGCAAGACCGGCTCCGTCTTGTTCGGATAGCGGAAGACGAGCTGATTGAGCGAAATGTCGCCGCGGAACTCGCGGCCGATGGACGGGGTTTCGCCCGGCGTGCGCTCCTTGGGCAGGCGCATCAGGGCGTTGACCTGATCGAAGGTCTGCTGCGCCTGTCCGATGCGGCTGAGCGACAGGAAGGCCTGATTGAGCGGATTGAGGACCCGCCAGGCCAGCGCCATCACGGCAATCAGCGCGCCCTGGCTCATGGCGCCGTCGAGCACCTGCACCGCCCCCAGACCCAGAATGCCGATGCCGCAGATCGACATCAGCATTTGCGACAGCACCTGAACGGTCTGCTGGATCATGCGGGTGCGCAGGTTCTTCTCCGCGTAATCGGCCGACAGTCGGCGGTAGCGCTCGATCCACACGTCCTCCGCCGAGAGATCCCGGATCGTACCCTGGTGGGTCAGGGTCTCGATGGAGAGGTTCTGCAGCTTGGACTTCGCCTGACCCGAGGCCGCGATCGCCCGCCGCATGCGCGGGATCGCGAAGACCGCCATCACGGCGTAAAGCGCGATCAGAACCACCGGCAGCCACACGAGCGGGCCGCCGAACACCGCGATGGCGCCGATGAACAGCAGCGAGAACGGCAGATCGACCGCCGCATTGGCCAGCGGCCCGGTGAAGATCTCGCGGATCCCCTCGAACTGGCGCAGCCGCGCAAGCTGCGCGCCGATGGGCGCCGATCCGGTCAGCGACAGCGGCAGATGCAGGATCTGCACGAAGGCCTCGTTGCCCACCGTGGTGTCGAGCCGCGCCCCCAGATAGGCCTGCAAGCGGGCGCGCACCCGCTTGAAGGCATAATCCGCGACGAGCACGAAGACGATGCCGACCGAAAGCGTCACCAGAACGCTCACGGATTTCGACCCGATGGCCTTGTCGTAGACCGTCATGACGAAAAGCGGCACGGCGAGCGCCAGCGTGTTGAGCAGGAAGCCGAGGCCGAAGATCGACAGGATGAGGCGCTGGAACCGCCCGACGGCGAAGCCGAGCCAGCCGCGCTTGCGTGCGTCCGCTGCTTCTTCCTTCAGATCGGCGTCGTCGAAGACGAAGACCGCGCCCGGACAGGAGCGGGGATCGAGGGTGAGCTCCGCGCCCGTGCGACCATCGACGGCAAGCAGACCTCCGTCGGGCGCGCAGCCGAGCAGCGCAAAGACCTCGCCGCGCGAGGCGTAGAGGCAGGGAAAATGCGCATCGCGCACGGCCCGGGCCCCGCCGCGCAGCTTTTTGGTGCGGAAATCGAGCCGGGCGAGCACGGCCCGCAGATCGTGCAGCGTGGCGATCGTGTCGAAATGCGGCATCGCCTCGAACAGGAGCCGCTCGCCGCCCTGCCAGTCGCGCGCGCGCAGCAGGACCTCCAGGCAGCGCTGAAGGGAGGCCGCCGGCGCGTCCGTGTCCGGTGCGCGCGCAATCCCCCGGGCGAGCCGGTCGCGCAGGCGATGCACCGGATTGGTCGCGTCGCGCTCCGGCGTTTCGGGGTCGGAAGGGGCGCGGTCGGATGTCATGCGGCGCCTCACGCTGTCAGCTTGCCGCTGATGGAAAACGGACGGTCGGGCAGGGCCGGCGCACCGGCCTGCGGGGACCGCACGGCTTCTGCCGCAGACGCCGTCGCGGGCGCGTCCCGCGCAGGCGCAGCTTCGGCCGGCGGCTCGACATCCACCGGGGTCACCGTTTCGTTCGCCACCTCGAACAGCTGATCGGAAATCCTGAGCAGCGACGGACGATAGCTGACGATCAGGATCGTCATCCCGCCCTTGAGCTTGTTCAGCGCGTCGATGAGTTGTCCCTCGCTGCGCTGGTCGAGCGCGGAATTGGCCTCGTCGAGGATCAGGATCCTCGGCTGGCGCGCCAGCGCCCGGGCGATGCCGATGCGCTGCTTGATCGCCGTCGGCAAGGCCTCGATCACGCCCTGGCCGAGATCCGTGTCGTAGCCGTTCGGCAGCAGATGGATATCCGGCTCGAGACCGATCAGCGCGGCGGCCGCACGTGCCTGGGCGGGCGTCGCGCCGCAGCCGAACATCGTCAGGTTTTCCAGGATCGTGCCGCGAAACAGCGGTGCCGCCGGCCCGACATAGGACACCTGCGCGCGCAAGGCCGCATGCGCCTCGCCGTAGAGATCGTGTCCGCCGAGCCGCACCATGCCGTCTTCCGGGCGGAAGTGGCCGGCGAGAATCCGCATCAGGGTCGACCGCCCGCTGCCGTCCGCCCCGCGAAAGCCGGTGATGCTCCCGCCCTCGATGGAGAAGGAGGCATTCGTGAAGCGCGCGCCGGTCTTGCGGGCGGAGTTGAACGACAGGCCCGAGACATGAATGCCGCCGCCGAAGCTTTCGACCGCCTCGCTGCCGGCGACCGGCGCGGGCAGGTCGAAGATCGCCATGCCTTCGGCGGCCTCGTGGCGGGTGCGCTGGATTTCGCTCAGCGCCGAAATGCCGCGCAGGACCGGCTGGACGATCTGACCGGTGAGCAGCGTGCAGGCGGCGACCGCGCCGACGCTCAGGCTGCCGCCGATCGCGAGCCACGCGCCGGCGAACACCACCGAGACCGTGGCGATCGACGAATACAGGCTGATTGCGTTCTGCGATCCGTTAGCCAGATGGATCGCATCGTAGCTGCATTCGCCGACCTGACGCTGAAGACGCTCGTAGCGCCGCAGCATCTGCGGCTCGAGCGCCAGCGCCTTGACCGTGTGGATATGCGACAGCACCTCGATGACGAAATCGTATTTGCGCGAATCGCTCTGGCTGCGCGCCTCGATGGACTCCGTCACCGCCTGGTTCCGCCGGACATTCAGAAAGGCGAAGATCGCGATGAGGACGAGCGGAACGGCCGCGACCCAGCCGCCGATGACCGCCATCAGCACGAGAAACACGGCCGTGGCCGGCAGGTCGATCGCCAGCAGCCGGGTCTGTCCGCCGTAGAAATCCGAAAGGGCCGACAGCGAGCTCAGCCGCTGCATGTTGAGCGAAAGCGCGGTCTTTTCCAGCAGGTGCGGCGGCGCGCCGACCAGACGGCGAAAGGCCTCCAGCCCGACGCGATGGCCGAAGGAGGCCGCCATCCAGCCCATCAGCCGCGCCCGCGCGATCTTGAGGCCCGTGTCCAGGATCATCACCACCACCAGGCCGACGACCATCAGCGTCAGCGTGTGCGTCGCGGCATTGGGCAGAATTCGGTCGTAGACCTGCAAGACGGTGAGCGGCAGGGCGAGTGACAGGATGTTGATGAGGATCGACGCGGAGACAACCGGCGCGGTGAGCGGCGGGGTCGACACGCGCGTTCCGTCGGCGCGCGGAACATCCACGACCGGGATCAGGGGCTCGCGTCGTCCGCCACGGCGGACCAGGCGCCCGAGCAGGGGCACATGATCGATCATGCCGGGAAGAGTGGCCGCATTTCCTTTTAATTTTCTTTACCACGTTCGACGTGAAGCGCGCCCGTGTGACGTCGCGCGCTCCCTGTGTGCGGTCGGTTTAACGATTCGGCAGGCAGGCGCGCGCTGTACTTCGGGCAAACTCCTCGAACCACGGCGTTCCCCATGTCCGACGACACGACGACCAACACGCCCACCCCGCCCGCGACCGGTCCGCGCTCCGCCGTGACCTCGAGCGCGAACGAGGCCGCGGCCGCGAAGACTCGTGTCGACGCGGATCGCAAGGCACTGCGGGAAGCCCACGAATACGACCACGATCCGCACGATCCGGTGTCGAACGAGAACACCTTGTCGAACCTGCATCTCGGGGCGATCGCCGGCGCGGCTCTGATGGCCGGGCTCGACGACGACGGCGCCGCCGAGGCGCGGCCGGCGGACACCGGCTCCGCACCGCGCAGCGACGGCTCCGGCGCGACCGCTCCGCTTCCCGAAGGACGCGGCACCCGGCAGCCCGACCCCGCGCAAGATGGCGGCTTGCCGACGCAAGCGCAGGCGCTCGGCTCGTCCTCCTCCGCCGGCTCGGCTGCCGGGAGCGGCATGTCGCCGCTGGACAGCCCCAGGGTTTCCTCCAATGCCGCGGCAAGCTCGTTCGGCACGCCCGACGCCGCCGACGTCGAACGAACGGTAAGCGACAGCGGCGGGACCGCCCCCGCGCCGGCGCCCGCGACGAACGGAAGCCGCTTTCTGGACCTTCACGATGTGACGCCGGTGACGGACACGGATGGATCGGCCAACACGCTGGCGGAAGACGCCAGCGCCGGCAGCACCGTCGGGATCGTGGCCTCCGCCACCGATGCCGATGTCACCGACACGGTGAGCTATTCCGTCGACGACCCCCGCTTCACCGTTGACCCGGATGGCACAATCCGCGTCGCCGATGGCGCCAGCTTCGACGCGGAGACCGAGGGCTCCATCAGCCTTACCGTCACCGCGACCTCGACCGATGGCAGCACGTCGAGCGAGACCTTCACGATCAATGTCACCGACGTGGACGAAGCCGACGTTGGGCCCGTTACCGACATCGACGGGTCGGCCAACACCCTCGCCGAGGACGCCAGCGCCGGCACAACCATTGGCCTCGTGGCCTCCGCCACCGACGCGGACGTCACAGACACCGTCAGCTATTCCGTCGACGACCCCCGCTTCACCGTCGATCCCGATGGCACCGTGCGCGTCGCCGATGGCGCCGGCTTCGATGCGGAGACGGAGGGCTCCATCAGCCTCACCGTGACGGCGACATCGACGGATGGCAGCACGAGCCAGGAGACCTTTGCGGTCAACGTCACCGACGTGGATGAGGCTGATGTCGGGCCAGTGACGGACACCGATGCCGCCGCGAACACACTGGCCGAGGATGCCAGCGCCGGAACGGCCATCGGCCTGGTGGCCTCCGCCACCGACGCCGATATCACCGACACCGTCAGCTATTCCGTCGACGATGCCCGCTTCACCGTCGATCCCGACGGCACCGTCCGCGTCGCCGATGGCGCAAGTTTCGACGCGGAGACCGAGGGCTCCATCAGCCTTACCGTCACCGCCACCTCGACCGATGGCAGTACGGCGAGCGAGACCTTCACCGTTCAGGTGACAGATGTCGATGAGGTCGACGTCGGGCCCGTGACGGATACCGACGGCTCGGCCAACACGCTGGCCGAGGATGCTTCCGCCGGCAGCACTGTGGGGATCGTGGCCTCCGCCACCGACGCGGACGTCACCGACACCGTCAGCTACTCCGTCGACGATCCCCGCTTCACCGTCGATCCCGATGGCACAATCCGCGTTGCCGATGGCGCAAACTTCGACGCAGAGACCGAAGGCTCCATCGCGCTGACGGTGACCGCGACCTCGACCGATGGCTCCACGAGTTCCGAGACCTTCACCGTCGCCGTCGCCGACGTGGATGAGGCCGACGTCGGGCCCGTCACCGACACCGACGGCTCGGCCAACACGCTGGCCGAGGATGCCAGCGCCGGCAGCACTGTCGGGATCGTGGCCTCCGCCACCGATGCCGATATCACCGATACGGTCAGCTATTCCGTCGACAACGCCCGCTTCACCGTTGACCCGGATGGCACCGTGCGCGTCGCCGATGGCGCAAGTTTCGACGCGGAGACCGAGGGCTCCATCGCGCTGACGGTCACCGCGACATCGACAGATGGCTCCACGAGTTCCGAGACCTTCACCGTCGCCATCACCGACGTGGATGAGGCCGACGTTGGGCCCGTCACCGACATCGACGGGTCGGCCAACACGCTGGCGGAAGACGCCAGCGCCGGCAGCACCGTCGGGATCGTGGCCAACGCCACCGATGCCGATGTCACCGACACGGTGAGCTATTCCGTCGACGATGCCCGCTTCACCGTCGATCCGGACGGCACGATCCGGATTGCCGACGGCGCCAGCTTCGACGCGGAGACCGAGGGCTCCATCGCGCTGACGGTCACCGCCACCTCGACCGATGGCTCCACGAGTTCCGAGACCTTCACCGTCGCCATCACCGACGTGGATGAGGCCGACGTCGGGCCCGTCACCGACACCGATGCCGCCGCGAACACACTGGCCGAAGACGCCTCCGCCGGCAGCACTGTCGGGATCATGGCCTCCGCCACCGACGCCGATATCACCGACACCGTCAGCTATTCCGTCGACGACCCCCGCTTCACAATCGATCCCGACGGCACCGTGCGTGTGGCGCCTGGCGCCAGCTTCGATGCGGAGACGGAGGGGTCCATCAGCCTCACCGTGACGGCGACATCGACGGATGGCAGCACGAGCCAGGAGATCTTTGCGGTCAACGTCACCGACGTGGATGAGGCTGATGTCGGGCCAGTGACGGACACCGATGCCGCCGCGAACACACTGGCCGAGGACGCCAATGCCGGAACGGCCATCGGCCTGGTGGCCTCCGCCACCGACGCCGATGTCACCGACACGGTCAGCTACTCCGTCGACGACCCCCGCTTCACCGTCGATCCGGACGGCACAATCCGGGTTGCCGATGGCGCAAGCTTCGACGCGGAGACCGAGGGCTCCATCAGCCTTACCGTCACCGCCACCTCGACCGATGGCAGTACGGCGAGCGAGACCTTCACCGTTCAGGTAAGCGATGTGGACGAGGTCGACGTCGGGCCCGTGACGGATACCGACGGCTCGGCCAACACGCTGGCCGAGGATGCTTCCGCCGGCAGCACTGTGGGGATCGTGGCCTCCGCCACCGACGCAGACGTCACCGACACCGTCAGCTACTCCGTCGATGACCCCCGCTTCATCGTCGATCCCGACGGCACCGTGCGTGTGGCGCCTGGCGCCAGCTTCGATGCGGAGACGGAGGGCTCCATTGCGCTGACGGTGACCGCCACCTCGACCGACGGCAGCACCTCCAGCGAGACCTTCACGGTCAACGTCACCGACGTGGACGAGGCCGACGTCGGGCCGGTGACCGATACCGATGCCGCCGCGAACACGCTCGCGGAGGACGCCTCCGCCGGCACAACCATTGGCCTCGTGGCCTCCGCCACCGACGCGGACGTCACCGACACGGTGAGCTATTCCGTCGACGATGCCCGCTTCACCGTCGATCCCGATGGCACGATCCGCGTCGCCGATGGCGCCAGCTTCGACGCGGAGACCGAAGACTCCATCAGCCTCACCGTCACCGCCACCTCGACCGACGGCAGCACCTCCAGCGAGACCTTCACGGTCAACGTCACCGACGTGGATGAGGCCGACGTCGGGCCTGTCACCGACACCGACGGCTCGGCCAACACGCTGGCCGAAGATGCCAGTGCCGGAACGACCATCGGCCTGATGGCCTCCGCCACCGACGCGGACGTCACAGACACCGTCAGCTATTCCGTCGACGATGCCCGCTTCACCGTCGATCCCGATGGCACGATCCGAGTCGCCGATGGCGCCAGCTTCGACGCGGAGACGGAAGGGGCCATCAACCTCACCGTCACCGCCACCTCGACCGATGGCAGCACGTCGAGCGAGACCTTCACCGTTCAGGTGAGCGATGTGGATGAGGCCGATGTCGGGCCCGTGACGGACACCGATGCCGCCGCGAACACACTGGCCGAAGACGCATCTGCCGGCAGCACCGTCGGGATCGTGGCCTCCGCCACCGACGCCGATATCACCGACACCGTCAGCTATTCCGTCGACGACCCCCGCTTCACCGTCGATCCAGATGGCACGATCCGGGTCGCCGATGGCGCAAGCTTCGACGCAGAGACGGAGGGCTCCATCGCGCTGACGGTCACCGCGACATCGACAGATGGCTCCACGAGTTCCGAGACCTTCACCGTCGCCATCACCGACGTGGACGAGGCCGATGTCGGACCCGTGACGGACACCGATGCCGCCGCGAACACACTGGCCGAAGACGCATCCGCCGGCAGCACCGTCGGGATCGTGGCCTCCGCCACCGACGCCGATGTGACCGACACGGTCAGCTATTCCGTCGACGACGCCCGCTTCACCGTCGATCCCGATGGCACGATCCGTGTCGCCGATGGCGCCAGCTTCGACGCGGAGACGGAGGGCTCCATCAGCCTCACCGTCACCGCCACCTCGACCGATGGCAGCACGTCGAGCGAGACCTTCACGATCAATGTCACCGACGTGGACGAAGCCGACGTTGGGCCCGTTACCGACATCGACGGGTCGGCCAACACCCTCGCCGAGGACGCCAGCGCCGGCACAACCATTGGCCTCGTGGCCTCCGCCACCGACGCGGACGTCACAGACACCGTCAGCTATTCCGTCGACGATGCCCGCTTCACCGTCGATCCCGATGGCACCGTGCGCGTCGCCGATGGCGCCGGCTTCGATGCGGAGACGGAGGGCTCCATCAGCCTCACCGTGACGGCGACATCGACGGATGGCAGCACGAGCCAGGAGACCTTTGCGGTCAACGTCACCGACGTGGATGAGGCTGATGTCGGGCCAGTGACGGACACCGATGCCGCCGCGAACACACTGGCCGAGGATGCCAGCGCCGGAACGGCCATCGGCCTGGTGGCCTCCGCCACCGACGCCGATATCACCGACACCGTCAGCTATTCCGTCGACGATGCCCGCTTCACCGTCGATCCCGACGGCACCGTCCGCGTCGCCGATGGCGCAAGTTTCGACGCGGAGACCGAGGGCTCCATCAGCCTTACCGTCACCGCCACCTCGACCGATGGCAGTACGGCGAGCGAGACCTTCACCGTTCAGGTGACAGATGTCGATGAGGTCGACGTCGGGCCCGTGACGGATACCGACGGCTCGGCCAACACGCTGGCCGAGGATGCTTCCGCCGGCAGCACTGTGGGGATCGTGGCCTCCGCCACCGACGCGGACGTCACCGACACCGTCAGCTACTCCGTCGACGATCCCCGCTTCACCGTCGATCCCGATGGCACAATCCGCGTCACCGATGGCGCCAGCTTCGACGCGGAGACCGAGGGCTCCATCAGCCTTACCGTCACCGCCACCTCGACCGATGGCAGCACCTCGAGCGAGACCTTCACGATCAATGTCACCGACGTGGACGAAGCCGACGTCGGGCCCGTAACCGACATCGACGGGTCGGCCAACACCCTCGCCGAGGACGCCAATGCCGGGACGGCCTTTGGCCTGGTGGCCAGCGCCACCGATGCCGATATCACCGATACGGTCAGCTATTCCGTCGACGACGCCCGCTTCACCGTTGACCCCGATGGCACCGTGCGCGTCGCCGATGGCGCCAGCTTCGATGCGGAGACGGAGGGCAGCATCAACCTCACCGTCACCGCGACCTCGACCGATGGCAGCACGAGTTCCGAGACCTTCACCGTCGCCGTCACCGACGTGGATGAGGCCGACGTCGGGCCCGTAACCGACACGGATGGATCGGCCAACACGCTGGCCGAGGATGCTTCCGCCGGCAGCACTGTGGGGATCGTGGCCTCCGCCACCGATGCCGATATCACCGATTCGGTCAGCTATTCCGTCGACGACGCCCGCTTCACCGTTGACCCGGATGGCACAATCCGCATCGTCGATGGCGCAAGCTTCGACGCAGAGACCGAAGGCTCCATCAGCCTCACCGTCACCGCCACCTCGACCGATGGCAGCACGTCGAGCGAGACCTTCACCGTTCAGGTGAGCGATGTGGACGAGGCCGATGTCGGGCCTGTCACCGATACCGACGGCTCGGCCAACACGCTGGCCGAGGATGCTTCCGCCGGCAGCACTGTGGGGATCGTGGCCTCCGCCACCGACGCAGACGTCACCGACACCGTCAGCTACTCCGTCGACGACCCCCGCTTCACCGTCGATCCCGACGGCACGATCCGCGTCGCCGATGGCGCAAGTTTCGACGCGGAGACCGAGGGCTCCATCAGCCTCACCGTCACCGCGACCTCGACCGATGGCAGCACGAGCCAGGAGACCTTCACCGTTCAGGTGACCGATGTCGATGAGGCTGATGTCGGGCCCGTTACCGACACCGATGCCGCCGCGAACACCCTCGCAGAGGACGCCAGCGCCGGCAGCACCGTCGGGATCGTGGCCTCCGCCACCGATGCCGATGTCACCGACACCGTCAGCTATTCCGTCGACGACGCCCGCTTCACCGTCGATCCCGATGGCACCGTCCGCGTCGCCGATGGCGCCAGCTTCGATGCGGAGACGGAGGGCTCCATCGCGCTGACGGTGACCGCGACATCGACCGATGGCAGCACGAGTTCAGAGACCTTCACCGTCGCCGTCACCGACGTGGACGAGGCCGATGTCGGGCCCGTGACGGATACCGACGGCTCGGCCAACACGCTGGCCGAGGATGCTTCCGCCGGCAGCACCGTCGGGATCGTCGCCTCCGCCACCGACGCCGATGTCACCGACACCGTCAGCTATTCCGTCGACGACGCCCGCTTCACCGTCGATCCGGACGGCACCGTGCGTGTGGCGCCTGGCGCAAGTTTCGACGCGGAGACCGAGGGCTCCATCAGCCTCACCGTCACCGCCACCTCAACCGATGGCAGCACCTCCAGCGAGACCTTCACCGTTCAGGTGAGCGACGTGGACGAGGCCGATGTCGGACCCGTCACCGACATCGACGGATCGGCCAACACGCTGGCCGAGGACGCCAGCGCCGGGACGGCCATCGGCCTGGTGGCCAGCGCCACCGACGCGGACGTCACGGACACCGTCAGCTACGCCGTCGACGATGCCCGCTTCACCGCCGACCCCGACGGAACGATCCGTGTCGCCGATGGCGCCAGCTTCGACGCGGAGACCGAGGGCTCCATCAGCCTTACCGTCACCGCCACCTCGACCGATGGCAGTACGGCGAGCGAGACCTTCACCGTTCAGGTAAGCGATGTGGACGAGGTCGACGTCGGGCCCGTGACGGATACCGACGGCTCGGCCAACACGCTGGCCGAGGATGCTTCCGCCGGCAGCACTGTGGGGATCGTGGCCTCCGCCACCGACGCCGATGTCACAGACACGGTGAGCTATTCCGTCGACGACGCCCGCTTCACCGTCGATCCCGACGGCACGATCCGCGTCGCCGATGGCGCCAGCTTCGACGCGGAGACCGAAGGCAGCATCGCGCTGACGGTCACCGCGACATCGACCGATGGCTCCACGAGTTCCGAGACGTTTGCGATCAATGTCGCGAATGTCATCGACGAGACGCCAACAGACATCGTCATGGACGGCGGCGCCGTTGACGAGAACAGCGTCGCGGGCACGGTGGTCGCCACGCTTTCGGCCGTCGACGCCGATGCCGGCGACAGCCATAGCTATGCGCTGACCAACGACCCCTCGGGCTTCTTCGAGATTGTCGGCAACGAAATCCGCGTGCGAGCGGGCGCCGCGCTCGATCATGAAACGGCGGCGCAGCATACCGTCACCGTTCAGGTGACGGATGCGGCCGGCAACAGCCATTCGGAAGCTCTGACCCTCGCGATCCGGGACGTCAACGAGGCGCCCACCGACGTTACCCTGTCCGCCAGTCAGGTCGCGGAAAACGACGCCGGCGCGATCGTCGGCGCTCTGTCGACGACCGATCCCGACGCAGGGGACAGCCACTCCTACACAGTGTCGGACACCCGCTTCGAGGTGGTGAACGGACAATTGAAGCTCAAGGACGGGGTCAGCCTCGACCACGAGAGCACGCCCACGGTCGACGTCACCGTCACCGCGACCGACAGCGGCGGCCTGACGACGGATCAGGTGGTCACGGTGCAGGTGACCGACGTCAACGAGGGCCCGAACGCGGGTCTGGTCGACCTCGGGGCGGTGGCGGAGGACGGCAGCCTGACCTTTACCGCCGCGCAACTGCTCGCCAACAGTTCCGACGTCGACGGCGACGCGCTCACCGTGTCCAACGTCGCGGTGGACCCGGCCTATGGCACGCTTGCAGACAACGGCGACGGCACCTGGACCTTCACGCCGGCGAACGACTATGCGGCGAACGACGTGCCGGTCAGTTTCACCGTGACGGATGGCCAGTACAGCTCGAATTCATGGGCGCTGGTCGATGTCACGCCGGTGGCGGACACGCCCACGGTCGCCGTGGCGGACAATCAGGTGCTGGTCTTCTCGTCGACCTTCGAGAGCACCAGCGGGTTCGTGACCACCATCGACGGCTGGCAGAGCGACAACTTCATCGAGGTGCGCTCCGGCATCGAGGCATCCTCCGGCCCGGACTCGCAAAACCACATCGAGCTCAACACCGACCCGGGATCGTCCGGCGACTGGCAGGACGCGCCCAACATCTACCGCACGGTCGACACGAATGCGGAGGGCACCTACGAACTGACCTTCGATTACGCCGCCCGCCCCGGTTTCGACGACACCGTGTGCCGGGTGGAGATCCTGTGGGACGGTCAGGTTGTGGCGACCGTCTCCGCCGACGGCAGCAACGACAGCGTGCCCGTCTGGCAAAGCTACACGATCGAGTTGCCCGGCAACGGCGACCCCACCCGCCTGGAGTTCCGCGAGGTGGGCGTGGATCAGGCCGGCGGCCGCGGGCTTTTCCTCGACAACATCGAGATGACGGAGTTCACCGCCGGCTCGGCCCGCGGAACGGCCGGATCGGCCATCGACCTGCCGGACATCACGACCGGACTGGGCGACACGGACGGTTCGGAGAGCATCGCCGTTGCCGTGTCCGGCCTCGTCGCCGGGACGATCCTGAGCGATGGGACGCACAGTGTCACGGTCGCGTCCGACGGTGCGACCGTCGATGTCAGCGACTGGAACCTGACGGCGCTGCAGGCCACGCCGCCGGAGAGTTTCAACGGCATGCAGTCGATCGTCATCACGGCGACGGCAACGGAAGCGCTGAACGGCGACACCACCAGTACGCAGGTCGCGATCCCCATGATCGTCGATCCGGCGCACGAGAATCTGGTCACGGCGCCAACCGATGCCGATGCGACCGACAACCGGATCCACGAAACGGCCGTGGCCGGAACGGCGGTCGGCATCACGGCTCTGGCAACCGATCCGGACGCCAGCGACGTCGTCAGCTACTCCGTCGACGACGATCGGTTCACGGTCGACGCGGACGGAACGGTGCGCGTCGCCGACCACGCCCTCTTCGATCACGAGACGGAAGCCTATATCGATCTCGGCGTCATGGCGCATTCCACGGATGGTTCAAGTGCGATGACCTCCTTCCGCGTCTACGTTCAGGGCAACTACGGCGCCTATTCCGCCGGCAACGCGGACGGAAACACGATCTCCGTTTCGGGCCAGTCCTATGAGGTCAAGGGGTTTGGCGGCAGCGACAATATCGTCACCGGCGCGTTCAACGACCGGCTCGACGGCGGCGACGGCAACGACACGCTGACCGCCGGCGCGGGCAACGACCTGCTCTTCGGCGGCGAAGGTGCCGACATGCTCTACGGCGGCACCGGCGACGACAGGCTGTGGGGCGGTGCGGGCAACGACGCGCTCTACGGCGGTGACGGCGACGATGTGATCAGTGGCGAGGGCGGAACCGACACCATCGACGCCGGCGCCGGCAACGACGTCATCCACTACCAGGTGGTCTATGCCGACGGCGGCGACACGGTCGACGGCGGCGACGGCACGGATCTGGTCGATTTCTCCACCTCCGCCCCGGGCGGCTGGACCAACGGTTACGGCATCGGCGTGGACCTCGCCTCGGGCGCCGTCACCGATATCGGCAGCTACGACGCCAATGGCGGCTACGACTTCAATTACGGAACGAAGGGCTCGCTCTCGAACGTCGAGGATCTGCGCGGCTCGACCTTCAACGACGTGCTCAAGGGCGATGCCGGCGGCAACACGCTTTATGGCAACGCCGGCGACGACTTCCTGTCCGGGCGGGCCGGCAACGACGTTCTGGTGGGCGGAGAGGGCAACGACGCGCTCTACGGCGGCGACGGCGCGGATCTGTTCATCTATGCCGCCGGCGACGGCAGCGACACGGTGGCAGGCGGCGCCGGCGGCGGCTGGGTCGATGTTCTCGATCTCGGTGGCGGCGACCCGTCCGCGCTCGGCGACTATGGCACCGACTGGACCGTGACCATCACCGAAGGCTCGATCGTCACCGACGACAGCGCCAACGGCACGCTGACCCTGTCCGACGACGCCAGCGGCTACGTCGATCTGCAGGACGGCAGCCGGATCGACTTTTCGGAGATCGAACAGGTCCAGTGGTAGCGCGCAAGGCGGGGACGGGCGGCGCGTTCGCCCTCCTTCATGCGCGGCTCACGCGCGCCTCAATGCCTTGCGCGAGCGTCACTCGCGCCTCGATGCCGTGCGCGAGCGTCCCTCGCACCTCGACGTTTTGCGCGAGCTTCACTCGCACCTCGACGTTTTGCGCGAGCTTCACTCGCGCGGGGCAAGCCGCAGCGCCCAGGTCTCCATGGTCGGCACCAGCCGGGTCTCGACCGCGATGGGCTCGGCCGCCACGCCGAAGCGCTCGGGCGCTAGCCGGCCGAGGGTTGCGAGCAGGAACAGTTCCGAGACCGTGCGGTCGTAGCGCGCGCCCTCGAAGGCGGTGCGGCTGTTCACCAGCTCCTGCTGGCCGTTGAGCACATCGAGCAGCGTGCGTTCGCCGCCGCGATACTCCATCTTCAGCCCCCGCACGGCGCGTTCGTTGGCCGAGATCGCCCGCTTCGCCGCCTCGGCCCGGCGGCGCGAGGCCTCCAGCTGCTTGAAGGCGGCGATGACGCTTTCGCGCACCTGAAGCCGCACGTCGTCGACCTCGAACTCCCGCTGCGCCGCCGTTTCGCGGGCCTGCCGGACGCTGGCGATATTGTCGCCGCCGGTGAACAGCGGCACATTGACCCGCACGCCGACGCGAAAATCCTCGGTCGCGCGGTCGGACAGGCGGTTGCGGTATTCGTTGAGATAGGAGGCGCTCGCCGTCACCCTGGGCAGCATGTCGCCGACGCTGGCGCGCGCCGCGAAGCGCGAGGCCCGGGCCTCGGAAATCTTCGAGCGCACCGTCGGATTGCCGCGCAGCGCCACGTCGATGGCCGCCCCCAGCGAGGCGGGCAGGAGATCCTGCGGCAGGGCGGGCCAGGCGAGCTTGTCGGGCGGCTTGCCGACGAGCCGCTCGAAACTCGCCTCGCTCGCCGCGAGCTGGCCCTTGGCGAGTTCCAGATCGGCCTGCGCCTCGTTGTAGCGGGCGCTGGCCTGATCGACATCCGTGCGCGTCGCATCGCCCAGTTCCGCGCGCCGGCGCGCCGCCGTGAGTTCCTGCGCCACCAGATGCGCGTAGCTCTTGCGATGGGAGAGGTTGCGCCGGTCGCGGAGGACCGACAGATAGGCCTGCCCCGTGCCGAACAGCAGATCCTGCTCCGCGCCGATCAGCTGCTCGCGCCCGGCCGCGCTTTCCTCATGCGCCTGATTGAGGCGGTTGATCCCGGAAAATCCCTGAAAAAGCGTCTGCTCGGCACGCACTTCCAGATTGTGCTCGATCCGGTCGTTGTCCTCGGCGTTCAGATGATCACGGTAGTCCCGGTTCTCCACGCCATAGCTGGCCGACACCTTCGGCAGGAAGGCGCTGCGCGCCTTCCAGATCCCCTGATCGGTGGCGCGCTGGCGGGCGCGCTCGGCCTTGAGCGCGGGCGAGGCCTGATAGGCGGAGCGCATGGCATCGCGCAGACTTTCGGCCTGCGCAGGGCCGATGCCCAGGGCGAGGCAGAGTGCGGCGATGGCGGCACAGGATCTGATGGCCCGGTGGGACATTGCGTTGAGTCCTCGTTCTCCAGAGTACTCAACGCGCAACATGGTTAAAGCCGCTTTAATCCGCTGCGGCGCGGCATCGTCCCGGACGGCCGCCGCCGCCCGGAACGCGCGCGCGGGCGCAGCGCCCCGCGTCAGTCCTTGGTGGTGAGAATCGTCTCGATCTTGTGCGGCGGATGGCCCGTCAGCGTCTTGTCGACCTCGGCGACGACACGGCTCGCCACCTCCTTGTGGAACGCCTTGCGCAGGTCGCCGAGCGTCATCGGCGGCGCCACCACGACGAGCTTGGAGAAGTCGCCCTTGTGCGCCGACTTGTAGAGCAGCTCGGCCATATCCTTGGCGAAGCGATGCTTTTCGATGGTGTGCCAGTCCGTCGGCTCCATCGCGCTGCGGTTGGGACCGAGCCCGTCGGGGCGGCGGCCGGGGGCATCCGTGCCCTGCTCGGACGTCAACGGGTTCTCGGTCTCGAGAAGCTCGATCACCTGGAAGTTGGGATAATCCGCATCGCCGTCGTTGCGGAAGACGAGCGCCTTCTCGCCGTCTCCAACGAGGATCCAGGTGTCTTTCTCGATACGCAGACCACTCATGGTCGACCTCCTGATTCGTGTGGTTCGGATCGCCGGTGTTTCGAATCGCGGCCACGGCGGATGCGCCCAAGGGGGTCCGCGCCGCCGGTCTCCGTCACATAAGCCGATGCCGACACGCCCTCATATGCGTTCGATCAAATCCGCCAACAAGACGTCGACCCCGTCCGACAGCATGGCGAACACCTGTTCGAAGCCGTCCGGGCCGCCGAAATAGGGGTCGGGCACGTCGCGATCGAGAAACCGGACAAGGCGTGCTCCGCCCTTATCGGGCGACAACGCGCGCAGATCGGATAAGTTCGACGCGTCCATCGCCAGAATGTGCTCGAAGCGCGTGAAATCCCGGCGCGAAACCTGCCGCGCGCGCAAGGGCGTCAGGTCGATACCATGCGCACGGGCCACCGCCACCGACCGCGGATCGGGCGGTTTGCCCACATGCCAGTCGCCGGTTCCGGCCGAATCGACACGCACCCGCCCGGCGAGCCCCGCCGCCTCGAGCCGGGCCCGGCAGATCCCTTCCGCCAGTGGCGAGCGGCAGATATTGCCAAGGCAGACGAACAGGATCGACGTCATCGGCGGGTCCTCCTCTCGGTTCGGCGCCCCGTCTCGCGCCATTTGTCGCGTCGCGTTTCCCTTTGGGCGCCGCGACCGAACGTCCGCCGGCCAGGACACCGGGCTTTGAGGCGCATGGGTCCGGGACCATATGGTTTCGGGTCACACGGTTTTCGCGCGCCCCGCGCCGCCCTATCTCCCTTGGACACGGGCTCCAATGAACACGGGCTCTAATGAACACGGACCCCAACAAACACGGGCTCCGATGGAACGGGGTCCACGGACACGGGCGACGTCGCCCATCCGTCCGCCCGATCCCCCAAGGCAAACCGGAGGACACCCATGGCCACCAAACTCGACGACGCCGCCCGCGCAACCGCGCTCGCCGAACTGGACGGCTGGACGGCGAGCGACGGTCGGGACGCCATCGAGAAAACCTATCAGTTCGCCGATTTCGTCGCCGCCTTCGGCTTCATGACGCGCGCCGCGCTGGTCGCGGAGAAGATGAATCATCACCCGGAGTGGTTCAACGTCTACAAGACGGTCAAGGTGACGCTCACGACCCACGACGTGGGCGGGCTGAGCGAGCTCGACCTCAAGCTGGCAAAGGCGATGGACGGCCTCGCGGCCGGTTGAGCGCATGCGTCGACGGGCGACGGCAGCCGGCGCGTTCAGGTCGTCGGCCCGCGTTCAATAACGAAGACATGCACCTCGCCGTCCTGGTCCCGCGAGACCAGCGCATGACCGGCCTCCTGGCAGAAATGCGGAATGTCGATCACCGACATGGGATCGGTCGCCTCGATCCGCACGCGGGTACCGGCGGCCAGGCGCGCCATCGCCTTGCGCGCCTTGAGCACGGGCAGGGGGCATTTCAGACCCTTGAGGTCGAGATCGAGATCGGTTGCGTCCACCCGCAAGCTCCCGTTTCGGTGTGGTCGGTGAGGCCCGCCGGCGTCCTGTCGGCGCCGCGAACGATATGCTATGCGCCGGAGACGGATCGCGGGATGCGCCCGCATCGGCTGACGCAAAGGATATGGGACGCATGACGACAGACAAGAGCACCGCACTCGATATCCTCGATTTCTGGTGGCGGGCCGGTCCGGCGAAATGGTTCGCCTCGGACGCGGGGTTCGACGCGGAGATCGAGACACGCTTCGGCACGCTGGTGGCGCGCGCGCTCGATGGCGATTTCGCCGAGTGGGAGACGAGCCCGCATGGGGCGCTGGCGCTGCTGCTGCTGCTCGACCAGTTCCCGCGCAATCTTTTCAGGGGCACGGCCCGGGCATTTGCCGGCGACGGCCGGGCGCTGCGTCTGGCACAGGCGAGCCTGGACGCCGGCTTCGACCGCGCCTTCCCGCGCGAGGCGCGCACCTTCTTCTATCTGCCCTTCGAACATGCGGAGGACATGGACGCCCAGCAGACGAGCGTCGACCTGTTTCGCCGGCTCGGCAACCAGGAAACCTATTTCTACGCCCTGGTCCATCTGGACGTGATCCGCCGCTTCGGCCGCTTCCCGCATCGCAACGCGGCCCTCGGTCGCGAGACCACGGCGGAGGAACGCGCCTACCTGGAGGACGGCGGCTTCAGCGCCTGACGCAAAGTGAGATTGAACATTTTTTAAGCACATGCGCGCGGCGCATGTGCTTATTTTTTATTCAAGTGATCGGAAGACCTCCGTCCGCGCCTGACCGGTGCCGGGGCCCGGTCGGCCTACCCGCTTCCTGTCAAAACCATCAGTATTTTCATGACCTTCCCGCTGGTTTGCGGCGGTGTTTTTTGCGCCGCAACACGAGTTGGCACGCTCCTTGAAATGTCTGTGATCGGCGATACGCGGCCCCGATCTCTTGCACGCCTTGCGTCGTTCGGACCGGGTGCCGCCGTCAACCGCCGCGGGACGGGTCCGTCGCGCCGGCTGGTGGAGGCAAGCAGGGAAAGGAACGGGAAGCGAGCATGAAAATCGTGATGGCCATCATCAAGCCGTTCAAGCTCGACGAGGTGCGCGACGCCCTCACGAGCATCGGCGTTCAGGGACTGACAGTCACCGAGGTCAAGGGCTACGGCCGCCAGAAGGGGCACACGGAAATCTACCGCGGGACGGAATACGCGGTGAGCTTCCTGCCCAAGCTGAAGGTCGAGGTCGCCGTGCCCTCCGACCTTGCCGAGAAGGTCGTCGAGGCGATCGCCGGTGCCGCCAAGACCGGCCAGATCGGCGACGGCAAGATCTTCGTCTACGCGCTCGACCAGGTTCAGCGCATCCGCACCGGCGAGTCCGATGCCGCCGCGCTTTGATCGATCCCGAGCAGAGGAACATCCGATGAAAAACCGTCTTCAAATCCTGGGAGTGGCATCGCTCGCGCTGGTGGCGGGCAGCCTGCCCGCGCTCGCGCAGGACACGCCGGAATACGCGCTGGCCTCGCATACCGCCTATATCTTCAACACGCTTCTGTTCCTTCTCGGCGGCTTCCTCGTGATGTGGATGGCCGCCGGCTTCGCCATGCTCGAGGCCGGCCTCGTCCGGTCCAAGAACGTGTCGATGCAGTGCCTGAAGAACATCACGCTCTACTCGATCGCCGGCCTGATGTACTGGATCACCGGCTACAACCTGATGTACACGGGCGTCGACGGCGGCTTCATCGGCTCCTTCGGCCCCTACAGCTTCGATCCCGTCGGCGGCGACGCGCTCGACACGGGCTATTCGACGGCCTCCGACTGGTTCTTCCAGATGGTGTTCGTCGCCACCGCGGCCTCGATCGTCTCCGGCACGCTGGCGGAGCGCATCAAGCTGTGGCCGTTCCTGCTCTTCGTCGTGGTGCTGACCGGCTTCATCTACCCGATCGCCGGCTCCTGGCAGTGGGGTGCGGGCTGGCTGTCCGAGATGGGCTTCTCCGACTTCGCCGGCTCGACGCTGGTGCACTCGGTCGGTGGCTGGGCCGCACTTGCCGGTGCGCTGATCCTCGGTGCGCGTAAAGGCAAATACGGCGCCGACGGCACCGTGCATGCGCTGCCCGGCTCCTCCATGCCGCTCGCCACGCTCGGCACCTTCATCCTGTGGCTCGGCTGGTTCGGCTTCAACGGTGCCTCGCAGCTCGCCATGGGCACCATCGGCGACGCCTCCGACATCTCGCGCATCTTCGCCAACACCAATCTGGCCGCCGCCGCCGGCGTGGTCGCCGCGGTCGTGCTCACGCAGATCCTCTACAAGAAGGTCGACGTGACCATGGTGCTCAACGGCGCGCTCGCCGGTCTGGTGTCGATCACCGCCGAGCCGCTGGCGCCCAGTGTCTGGCAGACGGTGTTCATCGGCGCGGTCGGCGGTGCCATCGTCGTCTTCACCGTCCCGCTGCTGGACAAGCTGAAGATCGACGACGTGGTCGGCGCGATTCCCGTCCACCTGCTCGCCGGCATCTGGGGCACGCTGATCGTGCCGCTGTCGAACGGCGACGCCTCCTACGGCGTGCAGATCACCGGCATCGTCGCCTATGGCGTCTTCACCTTCGTGGTCAGCGGCATCGTCTGGTTCGCCCTCAAGGCGGCCATGGGCATCCGCGTCTCCGAGGAAGAAGAGGCGCTCGGTCTCGACAAGACGGAAGTCGGCGTCGAGGCCTATCCCGAGTTCGGTCAGGGCAGCCAGCGCGTGTGAGCCCGGCCCACGATCTCCCGTAGCGACCGGTCGTTGCACCGATCGCACCTTGAAGCCCGGGGTTCGCGCCCCGGGCTTTTTTTATCCGCCGCCGGCCCGCTGTGCATCCCCGGCCCGGCACCCGCCTATTGCCAGCCCCCTTGCCCGCCCCTTGCCCGCCCCCTTGCCCGTACGGCCGGCGCCCGCCATGCTCGCCGGCGAGGCGAGACGGCGATTCGCCCGCCACCCGGCCGTGCGACGCGCATGCGGCCGCCCCTCGCCCGACATCGGACCCCGCCGCTGGCCGAAGAGGATGACCGGCATGCCCATGATCGTTTCGATCCCGCTGACGCTCGCGCCGCTGCTGGTCTACAACCTTCTCGCCTTCTGGTTTCTGGGCGACGTCGGCGGCGACCCCTGGCTCGCCCCCATCCTGACGGTCGAACTCGTCTCCGGCGCCCGCTTCACGCTGGTGATCGGCGACCTGATGATCCTGGCCGGGCTGACCCTGCTCTTCGTCGAACTGCTCAAGGCGACGCGCACCGGCGTGGTCGCGCTGACCGACCACATCCTCTCCACCCTCGTCTTCGTCGCCTATCTGGTGGAATTCCTGACCGTGCGCGAGGCCGCGACCTCGGTGTTCTTCATCCTGATGTGCATCTCGCTGGTCGATGTGATCGCCGGCTTCAGCATCACCATCAGCGGCGCGCGCCGCGACTTCGGCATCTCGCGCGGCGACGATCTTCCCTGACGCCTGCCCGCGCGCCGCGCTGGCCGAACGCACGCCGCGCAGAACGCGGTGCGTCGCCCCCTGCGCGCCGCTGAGGAAAAAGTTAACAAGTCGTTACCGCGTGGCATGGCATTTGCGCTAAACTCCCTGACACCAACGCCAATGTCTCGAATTGGCACGCTTGGGAGGCGCATGTGCGGATCGTCAACGGCCCGCGTCCCGCATCGGGACCGACCAGATCGCAAGCCGGATCGCGAACCGGATCGCAAGGGCGCGGACCGTCCCGCGCCGAGGCGGCCGCGCGCGGCCCAACCCCGCCAGAGACCTCGGCCAGCGCGCTCGTCGCCGTTGAGCCGGTGGCCGCGACCGACGCGCCGCGCCTCTTCCGCCGCTACCGGCCCAACGCGCCGTTTCTCGCGCAGCTGATCGCGACCCACGAAAACCTGCCGCAGATGCGGGCGCTGCGCCGCGCGCCGGCCGACCACGCGCTCGAGCGCTATCGCACGACCGAGCGGGCGCCCCGGCATCTCGATGCCGGCCGCGTTCTCGCCGTCAGCCGCTGACGCGCACCGGCGGACCAAGCCGGCCCGCGAACGTCAGCGCAGGGGTTTTTCAGTGGTCGCTTTTTCAGTGGTCGCGTAGCAGGCGGGCGGGTGCCGGTCCGGCGTCCCCGCCCGAAGTCTTGAAGCAGGTCAGTAACCGACGGCCGCCCCGTCCTTGCGCGGGTCGGAGCCGCCGACCAGCGTGCCGGCCTCGCGGTCGATCAGGATCGCCTGCGCCCCGCCGATCGGCCCCGGCGCCTCGACCACCTCGTGACCGAGCGCGCGCAGACCCTCGACCGTGGCCGACGGCACGCTGCGCTCCGCCTGCAGCACATGTGTCTGCTCGTCGAAGAACATGCGCGGCGCGTCGATGGCTTCCTGCGGGTCCATACCGAAATCCACCATGTTGGTGAGCACATGGGCATGGCCGCAGGGCTGATAGCCGCCGCCCATCACGCCGAAGGAGAGATGCGGCAGCCCCTGCTTCATCACCATGGCCGGGATGATCGTGTGCAGCGGCCGCTTGCCGCCGTCGATGCAGTTGGGATGGCCCGGCTCCAGACGGAAACAGGCGCCACGGTTTTGCAGCAGCACGCCGCTCTTCGGCGCGCAGATGCCGGAGCCGAAATCCTTGTAGACGGAATTGATGAGCGACACGGCCATGCCGGCGCCATCCACGACGGAGAGATAGATCGTGTCCGACGAGGGCCCGAGCAGGCTCGGCGGGATATCCGCGATCCGCGCGCTCGCCGACATGCGCGCCGCGAGCCGGTCGAGATAGGCCGGCGCCAGGAAGGCGTCGGGGCCGAAGGCCATGTGATCCGGGTCGGCGAGGAAGAGATCGCGCACCGAATAGGCAAGCCGGCCCGCTTCCAGTTCCAGGTGGAAACGCTCCGTCCCGTTCGGATCGAGGCTTGCGAGATCGAAGCGCTCCAGCAGGCCCAGCATCACCAGCGCGATGAAGCCCTGCCCGTTGGGCGGCAGCTCGACCACGTCGAGCCCCCGGTAGCCACGCGACACCGGGGTCATGTCGAGCGGCTCGAAGCCCGCGAGATCCTCGCGCGTCATCAGCCCGCCCCGGGCGGCCAGCGTCGCGACGATGTCCTCGGCCACCTCGCCCTCGTAGAAGGCCCGCGCGCCGTCCTCGGCGATGGTCCGCAGCGTGCGCGCGAGCGCCCGGTGGCGCATCACCTGCCCCACCTTCGGGATCGCGCCGTCGACCAGATATTCCGAGGCGGCGCCGGGATCGGCGGAGAGCTTGTCGAGATTGCGCGACCAGTCGTAGGCGACACGCGGCGTGACCGGATAGCCGTCCTCCGCGTAGCCGATGGCGCGCTGCAGAACCTCGCCGAGCCGGCGGGTGCCGTGGCGGGCAAGCAGAACCTCCCAGGCGCGCACCGCGCCGGGCACGGTGACGGCATGGGCTCCGTTGGGATCGAGCGTCGTCACGCCAAGCTCGGCGAGGCGCTGCGGCGTGGCGGCCGCCGGCGCCGCACCCGAGCCGTTCAACCCGCTGAGCGTGCCGTCCGGCTGCGCCACGATGGCGAAACAGTCGCCGCCGATGCCGGTCATCTGCGGCTCCACCACGGCCAGCACGGCCGCCGCCGCCACGGCGGCATCCACCGCATTGCCGCCCGACTGCAGGATTTCCAGCGCGGCCGCCGTCGACAGGGGATGCGAGGTCGCCGCCATCGCGGTGGTGGCATGGGCCGCCGAGCGTCCCGGAAAGTGGAAGTCGCGCATGGGATGATCCCCCTTATCGGTCTTTTTGACTGCCTGTCGTGTTGACTGCCTGTCTGGCTCGTGACGGCCCGAAAACCCGGCCCAAAACCCGGCTTGAACACCCGGTGCCGTTTGGCGAAGCTCGCAAGGACTATGGGTGACAGGGGTCCCCTGTCATTTCAAGCAGGCCAGGGTCTCGGGGAAGAACACCTTGTCGCGCCCCGTCGATTGGCCCGGCCCGCAAAGCCTGCTAGCGCAAAGGCACCTTACATCCCCACCATTATGGAGATTACTGACAATGAGCAAACTCACTCTCTCCGTTTCCGAAACAATCGTGAAGGCCGCCTTCGCCAAGGGCGCGGAGCTCAACCTGAAGCCGCTGACGGTGACGGTGCTCGACGCCGGCGGGCATGCGGTGGCGATGATGCGTCAGGACGGATCCTCGATCCTGCGGCCGCAGATCGCCGCCGGCAAGGCGTTCGGGGCGCTTGCGGTGGGGGCCGGATCGCGCTGGCTCGACGCCAACGCCCAGACCCGCCCGCATTTCGTTCAGGCGCTGAACGGCGCAGCCGGCGGCGGCATCGTTCCGGTTCCCGGCGGCGTGCTGATTCGCGACGGCGCCGGCGGCGAGATCCTCGGCGCGGTGGGCATCACCGGCGACACCTCGGACAATGACGAGGCCTGCGCCGTGGCCGGCATCGAGGCGGCGGGCCTCACGCCCGACGTCGGCTGACGAGAAGGCACCGGTGCGTCTCGATGCGCACCGGCCCCTGCTCCCTGTCGCCGGCGCTACTCCTTGTCGCCGGCCCTACTCCTTGTCGCCGGCAATGGCATCGAGCTTCTTCTGCATGGCGTCGAGCTGCTTCTTCAGCGTGTCGAGCTCGTCCGCCCCGGCCGCGCCGCCGGCGGGCGTTCCGGGCTGCGTCGGCAGGCCGTTCGCGCCCATCTCGCCGCCCTCCTTGCCGGGGCCGAAGGGCAGGAACATGCGCATGGCGCGGTCGAAGATCTCGGCGTTGCGCTTGACCTGATCCTCGATCGCGTCGAAGGCCGTCGCGCCGAGAGCGCTCGACATCTGCTCGCGCAGCCGGTCCTGCTCCTTGGTGAAGGAACTCATCGAGAAGTCGAGGTAGCTCGGCACCACCGACTGCATGCTGTCGCCGTAGAAGCGGATCAGCTGGCGCAGGAAGGTGATCGGCAGCAGGTTCTGCCCCTTGTTCTCCTGCTCGAAGATGATCTGTGTCAGCACGGAGCGGGTGATGTCGTCGCCCGACTTCGCGTCGAAGACGACGAAATCCTCCTCGTCCTTCACCATGGTGGCGAGGTCCTCGAGCGTCACATAGGTGCTGGTGCCCGTGTTGTAGAGGCGGCGGTTGGCGTATTTCTTGATGATCGTCGGCTCGGTCGTCTTGGCCATGTCGTCTTCCGGATTCCGGCTGGGCGGGCACCGTCGGGAGACGGTCGCCGCGCATTCCTCCCGATCGCGCGCCGCCTCCCCCGACCGCGCGGACCCTTGCTCGTGTTCCGCACGATACGCCAATCCACCCCGACGGCACCACCGTTTTGTCGGACCTTTTCCGCACCCGCACGCTGCGTGCCGCATTGCACCCGCGCGATCCCGGCATGCGGCGGCCCGCCGGTGCTTCGCGATGCCCGCAGCGCAGCATCCTGCGACGAAAGAACGATGCGCCGCCGTCTCTTTTCGGGCTGCGAATACGGTGTGTTGCGGTTGACTACGGCCGGGTGACCGTCTCTAGTTTGCGGGACCCGCGCGCTCGCGACAGCACCAAAGAGGGGCCGGCGCGCACCCTGGGAGGACCGGAGTTTCGGAGACCGTACATGAGCGCATCCACCGACGTCGTCATTGTCAGCGCAACGCGCACCCCCGTCGGGTCCTTCAACGGATCCTTCGCCAACACCCCGGCCCACGACCTCGGCGCCACCGCGATCAGATCCGCGCTGGCGCGCGCCTCCGTCGATGCGGCGGACGTCGATGAGGTGGTGTTCGGTCAGGTTCTGACCGCCGGCCAGGGCCAGAACCCGGCCCGCCAGGCCGCCATCAACGCCGGCATTCCCGACAGCGCCACCGCCTGGGTGCTCAATCAGGTCTGCGGCTCGGGCCTGCGCACGGTCGCCATCGGCATGCAGCAGATCCAGGCGGGGGACGCCTCGATCATCGTCGCCGGCGGCCAGGAGAACATGTCGCTCTCGCCGCATTGCGCCCATATGCGCGCCGGCTACAAGATGGGCGACTACAAGATGATCGACACGATGATCAAGGACGGCCTGTGGGACGCCTTCAACGGCTACCACATGGGCCAGACGGCCGAGAACGTCGCCGAGAAGTGGCAGATCTCCCGCGAGCAGCAGGATGAATTCGCCGTCGCCTCCCAGAACAAGGCCGAGGCCGCGCAGAAGGCCGGTCGCTTCAAGGACGAGATTACGCCGGTCACGATCAAGGAGCGCAAGGGCGAGAAGGTCGTCGAGGACGACGAGTACATCCGCCACGGCGCCAATCTCGAGGGCATGCAGAAGCTGCGCCCGGCCTTCGCCAAGGACGGCTCGGTCACCGCGGGCAACGCCTCGGGCATCAACGACGGCGCGGCCGCGCTCGTGCTGATGAGCGCCGCCGAGGCCGAGCGCCGCGGCCTGACCCCGCTGGCGCGCATCGCCTCCTGGGCGACCGCCGGCGTCGATCCGACCGTGATGGGCTCCGGTCCGATTCCGGCCTCGCGCAAGGCGCTGGACAAGGCCGGCTGGAAGGTCGAGGACCTCGATCTGGTGGAAGCCAACGAGGCCTTCGCCGCCCAGGCCTGCGCGGTCAACAAGGACATGGGCTGGAACCCGGACATCGTGAACGTCAACGGCGGTGCGATCGCCATCGGCCATCCGATCGGCGCCTCGGGCGCCCGCGTGCTGGTGACGCTGCTGCATGAGATGGGCCGCCGCGACGCCAGGAAGGGCCTCGCCACCCTGTGCATCGGCGGCGGCATGGGCGTCGCGCTCTGCGTCGAGAGGTGAGCCGCCGGCCTTAGACTTTCCGCTAGGGCGGGGGCGTCGGTCGCCCGCCCTGGCCTTTGATTTCAAATGTTTTTTGGGGCCAACCGCGCGAGGAGCCTGCCCGACCGGCACACTCCGATTGAGCAGGATCAAAGCACCTCCGCACGGTTGTCGCCATGACAGCCAGAGCGCGGAACGGCCGCGCGATACAGTCCTGGCGCGGGCGTACCGCGCCGCCAACGCAAGGCACGGCAGTTCAGCGCCGGCAGGATATTTTGAAACCGCGATCGGGGAGGATTTTTATGAGCAATGTGGCAATCGTGACGGGCGGAACGCGGGGCATCGGCGCCGCCATTTCGAAGGGCCTGAAGGATGCCGGCTATACGGTGGCGGCCACCTACGCCGGCAACACCGAAAAGGCCGAGGCCTTCAAGGCGGAAACGGGCATTCACGTCTACAAGTGGGACGTCGCCGACGCCCAGGCCTGCCACGATGGCATCGCCCAGGTCGTGTCGGACCTCGGCGCGGTCGAGGTGCTGGTCAACAACGCCGGCATCACCCGCGACGGCTGGTTCCACAAGATGGACTACGACCAGTGGTCGGCGGTGATCCGCACCAACCTCGATTCCATGTTCACCATGACCCGTCCGGTGATCGACGGCATGCGTGAGCGCGGCCACGGCCGGATCATCAACATCTCCTCGATCAACGGCCAGAAGGGCCAGCTCGGCCAGACCAACTACTCCGCCGCCAAGGCGGGCGTGATCGGCTTCACCAAGTCGCTGGCCGCCGAGACCGCGCGCAAGGGCATCACCGTGAACGCGATCTGCCCGGGCTACATCGACACCGACATGGTCGCCGCCGTTCCGGAGAAGGTGCTGGAAGGTATCATCGGCGGCATTCCGGTCGGCCGGCTCGGCCAGGCGGAGGAAATCGCGGCCGCGGTCGTCTATCTCGCCTCGAAGGAAGCCGGCTTCATGACCGGCGCCGTGATGTCGATCAACGGCGGCCAGTATTTCGCCAACGGCTGAGGTCCGCGCCGAGCGAGACAAACAGCGACACCCCACGCCCCCGGCCCACGGCCGGGGGTTTTTCGTGAGGCCGAACCTGCATCCGGATACGGCGCGAACGGCGCGGGACTACGGTGGCGGATGCGATGCCCGCAAACGCTTGCCCGCAAACGCGAAAGGCCGGCGCCTTGCGGCACCGGCCTATCGAACGCACGATCATGCGCGTGAAGCGTCAGGCGTCGTCCTGCGGCGCCAGAATCTGGCGGCCCCGATACATGCCCGTCTTCAGGTCGATGTGGTGCGGGCGGCGCAGCTCGCCCGAATCCTTGTCCTCGACATAGGTCGGCTGTTTCAGGGCGTCCGCGGAGCGGCGAAAGCCGCGCTTCATGCGCGTGGTTTTTCTCTTCGGAACGGCCATTGGTATCTCTCCGTCGTGCAACGCCCGCGAACCCGGACCGGGTCTGCCCGGGGCGTGGGGTCTCACGGTGTACAGGAATGGCCGCGCTTATACAGAACCTTTGGCCGCTTTGCCAGCCCGCAATCCGCATTTTTTGCCCCGCGCCCCGAAATTTCGCCCTACCGGGCAAGCAAGGTCTGCGGCAGGCAGTCCAGATGCGGATCGATCTCCGCCGCGCGGGCCCGGTTGAGGCGCGCAAGGCGCACGTGTCCGGCGCTCGGCCGCGCCGGATTGCGCACAAGCGGGTTGGGCAGCGCGGTCGCGAGCCGTGCGGCCTCGGTACGGGTGAGCTCCGCCGCCGGCTTGCCGAACCACGCCTGCGCGGCGGCCTCCGCGCCAAAAACCCCTTCGCCCCATTCGGCGATGTTGAGATAGATCTCGATGAGCCGCGTCTTGGTCAGCATGGCGTCGAGCATCAGCGCCAGCGGCAGCTCCAGCGCCTTGCGCACATAGCTGCGCTCACCCCACAGATAGAGGTTCTTCGCCACCTGCATGGTGATCGTGGAAGCCCCGCGCACGCGCTCGCCCTCGCCCAGCGCCTCAAGCTGCCCTTCGAGCGCCGCCCAGTCGATGCCCGCATGGGCGCAGAAGCGTGCATCCTCGGAGGCCACCACCGAACGGATGAGATGCGGCGAGATGGCCTCGATCGGCACGTAATCGCGATCGACCCAGAGCCCCTGTGCGATGCGTCCCAGCATCAGGGTGCTGACCGGCGGCACGACCGCGTAGACCAGCGTCAGCACCGGAGGCAGCAGAAGCAGCAAGAGGGCAAGGCGCCAGACCCAGCGCCGCAGCCAGCGGCGCAGGCCGAAGCGACGCGGCTTTCCCTCTCCGGGCGTGCCGCCGTCCGGCCCGCGCGCCGGGCTCACGCGGGCACCCCGATGCCGGACGCGCCGCTGCCGTGCGGGTCGGTGGCCATCGCCGTCCGGTCGGGGGCGGCGCGGCGGGCGAGATGGTCCTTGAGCGCGGCCGCAAGCGCTTGTGCATCGGCGGCATGGGCGGAGCGCCGGCGCCAGACGACCCCGAGATCGCGCGCCGCCGCACCGTCCGCGATCGGGAAAACGGTCAGCCGCGTGCCGCGCGTGATCCCCGCCTCGACGGCGATTTCCGGCACCAGCGTGACGCCGAGCCCGTTGTCGGCCATCTGCACCAGCGTCGTCATGGAGGACGCCTGGATCTCGTCGCTTTCCAGCGGCGGCGGCGTGCCGGCGAAGGCGCTGAGGACATGATCGCGCAGGCAATGCCCGTCTTCCAGCAGCAGCAGGGGTTCCCTGGCCAGCCGCGCGAGCGGGATCGCTCCCGGCCGCGCGAGGACGTGGCCCTCGGGCAGCGCGGCCAGCAAACGGTCACGGCCGATCACCTCGCAGGCGAGATCGCCGATATCATAGGGCAGCGCGATCAGCAGCACGTCGAGCCGCCCCTCGCGCAGGTCGCGGACAAGCACCCGGCTCAGTTCCTCGCGCAGCACCAGCCGCAGCTCCGGATGGGCCCGGCGCAGGTCGGGCAGGGCCTGCGGCAACAGGAACGGCGCGATGGAGGGAATGACACCGAGCCGAAGGCGCCCCGACAGGGGCGTGCGCGCGCTGCGGGCGCAAGCCGCCAGATCCTCCACCTCGCGCAGGATGGTGACCGCGCGCGCAAGCACGCGCTCCCCGGCCTCGGTCAACGCCAGCGCGCGCCCCGAGCGGTCGACCAGTTCGGCGCCGAGCGCGGCTTCCAGCTGCCGGATCGCCGCCGACAGGCTGGACTGGGTGACATGGCAGGCACGCGCCGCGCGCACGAAGGAGCGATGCTGCGCCAGTGCGACGAAATACTGCATCTGCCGAACGGTCGGTAACATCCTCACTCCACGCGAAAAGCCCTGAAATCGCAAGGCACTGCAAGCACATCGCTTTCGCCGCGCGCTCACGTAGGGGCAGCTTCCGGGCATCGGATGAACCGATTGTCCCAATCGGATTTATCGGTTTGACCGAAGGCCGGCGGTCTGCATAACCGGTCGCGCTGCACCGCACAACACGCGGTGGTTCGGCATCTCATTTCCGCTCCGCCACCTCCCGGGCGGAGCCTCATCCCAGGAGCGACCCATGATCGGTATTGGCGACAAACTCCCCGAATTCGAGATCGTCGGCGTGAAGCCGGGCTTCAACCGGCACGAGGAAAACGGCGAGAGCGCCTTCGAGACGCTCACCGAAAAGAGCTTCGAGGGCAAGTGGAAGGTCATCTTCTTCTACCCCAAGGACTTCACCTTCGTGTGCCCGACCGAAATCGCCGAGTTCGCCCGCCTCGCGCCGGACTTCGAGGACCGCGACTGCGTGGTGCTCGGCGGCTCGACCGACAACGAGTTCTGCAAGCTGGCCTGGCGCCGCGATCATCCGGATCTCGACAAGCTGCCGATCTGGTCGTTTGCCGACACCAACGGCTCGCTGGTCGACGGTCTCGGCGTGCGTGCGCCGGAGGGCGTGGCCTACCGCTACACCTTCATCGTCGACAACGAGAACACCATCCAGCACGTCTATGCGACCAACCTGAACGTCGGCCGCAACCCGAAGGACACGCTGCGGGTGCTCGACGCGCTGCAGACCGACGAGCTGTGCCCGTGCAACCGCGAGGTCGGCGGCGACACGCTCGCGGCCTGAGGCTAGAGCAATTTCAGCAAAAGTTGGAGACTTTTGCGCTCGCGAAATTGCGTAAAAACAGAGACATAGAGCATTTCGAGTGATTCAGCATTCACGAGAGATGCTCTAGGGTCCGCATATCGACCGATCGAGAGGCCGGACCCGTTCCGGCCTCTTGCGGTTCGCACCAGGAGTTTTCAGGATGTCGATCGACACGCTCAAGTCCGCCTTGCCGGATTTCGCCAAGGACACGCGGCTCAACCTGTCCTCGCTCGCCAGCGACGAGACCTTCACCGACCAGCAGAAGTACGGCCTGATGGTGGCCTGCGCCATCGCCAGCCGCAACGCCACCTTGCGCGCCGAACTGATCGGCGAGGCCGCCGCCCACTTGAGCGCCGAGGCGCTGACGGCGGCGAAGGCCGCGGCCACCATCATGGCGCAGAACAACGTCTACTACCGCTTCGTTCATCTCGCCTCGAACGACCAGTACAAGACCATGCCGGCGAAGCTGCGCATGAACGTCATCGGCAAGCCGGGCGTCGACAAGACGGACTTCGAGCTGTGGTCGCTGGCCGTCTCCGCCATCAACGGCTGCGGCATGTGCATCGACGCGCATGAGGACGTGCTGCGCAAGGCGGGCGTCACCAGCGAGCAGATCCAGGCCGCCATCCGCTATGCCGCGATCATCCAGTCGGTGGCCGTCGCGCTGGAGGCCGCCGCCGACGCCTGACAAGGGCGATGACAAGGACCATTGGCGACGGCGGTTGACCTTTCCGCCGTTTCGCGACACTCACAACGGGCGGCGCCGCGCACTGACGGGGCCGCCCGTTCTCGCATCCGCCTCGCCCCTTACGTTTCTCCATCCGCCCGGAGCCGCCCGTGACCGCCGATCCCGACCGCCACACCGCACCGGAGGCCCGCGTGGCACCGGAGGCGCGCATGGCCGAAGACGCCGCCCGTCTCGAGGCGGTGCTCGCCGAGGCGCTCGCCGAGGCGCCGCTCGACGGAGAGACCGCGCGCCCCGCCCGCCTGCTGGACGCCATGCGCCATGCCGCGCTCGCCGGCGGCAAGCGGCTGCGCCCGGTGCTGATGCTCGAGGCGGCGCGCCTGTTCGGCCGTGACGACGACGGCGTGCTGCTGGCGGGTGCCGCGCTCGAATGCATTCACTGCTACTCGCTGGTGCACGACGATCTGCCGGCCATGGACGACGACGACCTGCGCCGGGGCCGCCCCACCGTGCACAAGGCCTATGACGAGGCGACCGCGATCCTCGCCGGCGACGCGCTGCTGACGCTCGCCTTCGATCTGATCGCCGACCCGCGTGTGCATCCCGACGCGGCCGTGCGGCTGGACGCGAGCCGGGATCTCGCCCGCGCCGCCGGGCTCGGCGGCATGGCGGGCGGACAGATGCTCGATCTCGCCTCGGAGCATGCGACGCGAACCGAGGCGGACATCCGCACCCTGCAGGCCATGAAGACCGGCGCGCTGATCCGATACGCGGCGCGCACCGGCGCCCGGCTTGCCGATGCCGGCGACGCGGACCTCGCCGCCCTGACGCGCTTCGGCGAGATCCTGGGGCTCGCCTTCCAGCTCGCCGACGATCTGCTCGACGTGGAGGGCGATGCCGCCGCGCTCGGCAAGGCGGCGGGCAAGGACGCCGCCGCCGGCAAGGCGACGCTGGTGGCGCTTAAGGGCGCGGCGTGGACGCGCAGCGAACTCGCCCGGCTTGTCGACGATGCGACCGCCCTGCTCGCCCCCTATGGCGAGAGAGCCGCGCCGCTGCTGGCGCTCGCCCGTTTCGTCGCCACGCGCGACAGATAAGACGCGCGATCCCGCCCTGAGGTGCGCCCCGTCCCGCCATGTCACTCTGTCTCGATATCTGGGAGCACACGGTCGTCGCACCGGGCCGCGATCTGGTCCTGCCCGACGGGTGCCGCGACCTGATCCTGGTCCACACGCCGGGGGCAGCCCCCCGCGCCTTCGTCAGCGACCTTCATGACGCGCCGGTGCAGGCCACGGGCTTTGCGCCCGGCACCCGGCTGACCGGCCACCGTCTCGCGCCCGGCACGCGGATCGATACGGCCCGTCTGCTGGCGGAGATCGCGCGCGCCGCCGGGGACCCGGCCGCCCCGCTGCCACTGATCGCGGCGTATTGCCGGCGCGACGCGGGCATCGTCGAGGCCTTCGCCGCGATCGAGGCGGCGACCGCGACGACCGCCACGGAGCTTGCGCGCCGGCTCGCGCTCACGCCGCGCACCCTGCAGCGGCTCTTCGCGGCGAACGGCCTGCCCGCGCCCGGTTTCTGGCTGCGCCTTGCCCGGGCGCGGCGCGCGGCGCTGCGCCTGCGCGGCGACGCCCCGCTTGCGGAGATCGCCGCCGACGCCGGCTATGCGGATCAGGCCCATATGACACGCGCCTTCCGCCAGTGGTTCGCCGCAACGCCGGCGCAGCTTCGATGCGATCCCTACCGCCTCTTGCTGCTGGCTCAGTCCGGGCTCGCGGTTCCCGCGACGGGGGAACAGATCTCGACCAGATAGCCGTCGGGGTCGGACACATAGGCCGTCGTCTGCCCCCAGGCTTCCGCGCGCACGTCCTGCACCAGCCCGGCCCCGGCCGCGCGCGCCCGGGCAAGCGTTCCGGCGACATCGTCGGTCTCCAGCGCGATCTCGAAGACCGGGGCTTGCGGGTCGGCCCGCGCCGGCGCCTTGCCCAGTTGCGTCATCAGGGCGCGCGAGGAAAAGGCAAGCTTCGTCCGGCCCGTCACCAGTTCGCCGTAGTCCCCGCTCTCATGCAGAAAACCGGTCTCGAGACCGAAGGCGCGCTCATAGAAGGCAAGCGTGCGGGCGACATCCTCCACATAGAGGATCGTGTATCGAAACTTCATGGAAAGACCCCTTCATCGACGGTTCCGGCATCGGGATAGCGCGTCGCCCGGCGGCGGTCTTGAAGATTTGCGACAGCCGCAGGCGACGTCGGGGCGCAAGGGCGGTTTGACGCACCCGCCCCCGGCACCCGCGGACGCGCGGTTACGCAGGGTCTTCCGGGAGTGTGACTTAGTTTCAACAATTCATAATTAATTATATGACGCGGCGGCCAGTAGATCGTTTTTCGGTGGCGCGACGGGTGAGGTCTGGTCACTGTCCCGCTGAACGCATGGGCAGAGGCAACATCTGCGGCGGGGGCGATCATGACAGGATGGAGAACCGGTCTCGCAGTGGCGACGGCCGTCGGAATGGCCGTTGCAACAGCCGGCATCGGGCCGGCGCAGGCCGCCGATCCGGCCGAAAGCCGGGTTTCGGCGGCGCATGCGCTGTTTCTCAGCGAGGTGCGCGGCGGGGTTCTGTATCACGACACGATGAACCGGGAGAGCGGCCTCGATATCAATGTCGAGGTTCTGAGCCGGTTCGCCGCGCTGGAGGGAACCCTCCCGCTGCTCGGAACCCGGATGATGCTGCGCCCGCATCTCGGCGCCAACATCAACACGGGCGGCAACACGAGCATGGCCTATTTCGGCTACAGCCTGACGCTCGATCTCACCTCCCGGCTGTTCGTGGAAGGCAGCCTGGGCGGCATGGTGCACGACGGGAGCACGCGGGCCGGCACCCCGAACGCCCTGTCGCTTGGCTGCAACCTGATGTTCCGCGAAGCCGCCGCCATCGGCGTGCGGATCAGCGAACAGCTCAACCTGTCGGCGATGATCGAGCATTCCTCCAATGCCGGCGGCTGCAGCGCCAACAACGGCCTCACGAACGTCGGCCTGCGTTTCGGCTATCTGTTCTGACGCACGCAATGTACGGACGACCCGCGTTCACCGGCCCGGCAGAAAGCCGGCCATGTGAAACGCGCCTTGGACGGCATCATGGGCATGGTCGCGCCCGACCGGGCAGGCCCGGCGCGCGAGACACCCGGTGAGGCATTTCGCCTCCGCGCCCGCGCCGATCAGATACGCCCGGCAGCGCGGCACGTCGTACCCCGTGTCCGACGACAACGCGCCGGCCGGACACGCCGAAACGCAGGGCGTGTCGGCACAGCTCTGGCAAGGCCCCGGCGCTCCCGCCATGTCGAAACGGCCGAAGCGCTCCGCCGACAGGAAGGCCGCGCGCAGCGCCGCCCAGGGCCCATGGGTGCGATGGGCGAGCAGCCCCATGGGCGAAGGGGAAAAGCCGCCGACCCGCATAGCCCAGCGCTGGAAGGGATGCCACGGCGGCCCCTCGAAGGAAAAGACGACCTCCAGCCCGGCGTCGGCGGCAATCGCCGACAGGGTGCGCCGCGTGTAGCGGTCGAGGGGGTCGGGCAAACCGTCCGCGCGTTCCGGCGCCGCATCGAAGGCGGCGAACAGCCCCGACCCGGCGCTGCCGATCAAAAGCAGCGTGCGAACCGGCCGGCCATCGGCGAGCGGCGGCACGTCGTCGCCGAGGTCGGGATGAAAGCCGCCGAAGGCGAGAAATCCGGCGCGGACGAGAGCCTTGGAAAGCCGTGTCGCCCGCGCCGTGTCCATGGGGGCGCGCGCCTTACCGGCTGCGGTCGCGTTTGGCGAGCGTCCTGAGGCGCAGGGCGTTCAGCCGGATGAAGCCGGCCGCGTCCTTCTGGTCGTAGGCGCCGTGGTCGTCCTCGAAGGTCACGAGTTCCTCGGAGTAGAGCGAATAGGGCGACTGGCGGCCGACGGTGATGATGTTGCCCTTGTAGAGCTTCAGCCGCACCTCGCCGGTGACCTTCTCCTGGCTCTTGTCGATCGCCGCCTGGAGCATCTCGCGCTCGGGCGAGAACCAGAAGCCGTTGTAGATGAGCTCCGCGTAGCGCGGCATCAGCTCGTCCTTGAGATGCGCCGCGCCGCGATCCAGCGTGATGGACTCCATCGCGCGATGCGCGGCAAGCAGGATGGTGCCGCCCGGCGTCTCGTAGACGCCGCGCGACTTCATGCCGACGAAGCGGTTTTCCACCAGATCGATCCGGCCGATGCCATTGTCGCGGCCCAGGTCGTTGAGCCGGGCGAAGAGGGTCGCCGGCGACAGATTTTCGCCATTGAGCGACACCGCGTCGCCGCGCTCGAAGCCGATGGTGATCTCGGTGACGGCATCGGGCGCATCCATCGGCGAGACGGTGCGCATGTGCACGTATTCCGGCGCCTCTTCCCATGGATCCTCGAGCACTTTGCCTTCCGAGGACGAGTGCAGCATGTTGGCATCGACCGAGAACGGTGCCTCGCCGTGCTTGTCCTTGGGCACCGGAATCTGGTGCTTCTGGGCGAAATCGATGAGGTCGGTGCGCGACTTGAAGGTCCAGTCGCGCCACGGGGCGATCACCTTGATATCGGGGTCCAGCGCATAGGCGGAGAGCTCGAAGCGCACCTGGTCGTTGCCCTTGCCGGTGGCGCCATGGGCGATGGCGTCGGCGCCGGTCTCATGCGCGATCTCGATCAGGCGCTTGGAAATCAGCGGCCGCGCGATCGAGGTGCCGAGCAGATAGATGCCCTCGTAGACGGCATTGGCGCGGAACATCGGAAAGACGAAATCGCGGATGAACTCCTCGCGCAGATCGTCGATGTAGATCTCCTTGATGCCGAGCATCTCGGCCTTGCGGCGCGCCGGCTCCAGCTCCTCGCCCTGGCCGAGATCGGCGGTGAAGGTCACCACCTCGCAGCCGTACTCCGTCTGGAGCCACTTCAGGATGATCGAGGTGTCGAGACCGCCGGAATAGGCGAGCACCACCTTCTTGATGTCGTTCTTTGCCATGAGATCCAGTTCCGAATGGGGTCAGGCCGGGGGGAAACCCGGCAAAAATCCGCCGCGCACTGTAACGGCCCGCGCCGGCGACGCAAGCCGGGAAAACCCCGCCCCGAAACCCGGCCAAAGCGCGCGCCGGCGCGCCGTGACCGGCAGTTGCGTCAGCGCGGGGCGTCAGCGCGGCGTCGGCCGCCAGTCGGGCGGAGCGAGTTCGAAGC
Source organism: Stappia sp. (assembly GCF_040110915.1). NCBI lineage: Bacteria > Pseudomonadati > Pseudomonadota > Alphaproteobacteria > Hyphomicrobiales > Stappiaceae > Stappia > Stappia sp. Next base: position 3,761,402 of record NZ_CP157793.1, read on the forward strand.
CGGAAAACTCGAAGCCGGGCGCGACCGTGCAGCCGACCAGCGTCCAGCGGCCGAGGCTTTCCGCCGTCTGCCAGGCACCGGCCGGCACCACGGCCTGCGGACGCTGATGCGCGGCGAAATCGACGCCCAGATGCAGGGCGCGCGCGTCATGCCCGTTCTCCGAGATCGTGAGCGCCAGCGGCCCGCCCGCATGCCAGTGCCAGACCTCCACCGCATCGACCCGGTGCCAGGCCGACACCTCGCCCGCCTCCAGAAGATAGTAGATCGCCGTCGAGCGCGCCCGCCCCGCCGCGTCGGTCGCGGGATCGCGAAAGGTCTCGCGATAATGCCCGCCTTCCGGATGGGGGGCGAGGTCGAGAAGGCGCACGACATCGGCGGCGGAGAGAGACGGATCGATCATCGCGGGGGGTCCTGAGGCGTCGAGACAGGGTGATGCTGCGTCAGAAGCTGTCCTTGCGCCGGCGGATCTCCGCGAAGACCTCCGCGTCCGAGGCGCCTTCCAGGCCGAGATGCCGGCGGATCGCGGGATCGCGGGCGCGCAGGAAGGGATTGGTGGCGAGCTCCGCCGCCATGGTCGTCGGCAATGTGGCTTGCCCGTCGCCGCGCAGGCGCTCGATCTCCTCGGCGCGCGCGGCGAGCTCCGCGTTGTCGGGATCGACCGTGACGGCGAAGCGGGCGTTGGCCAGCGTGTACTCATGGCCGCAATAGACGGTGGTCTCCGGCGGCAGGAGCGTCGCGAGCTTGTCGAGCGAGGCCCACATCATCGCCGCATCGCCCTCGAAGATCCGCCCGCAGCCGAGCGCGAAGAGCGTGTCGCCGGTATGGGCGAGCCCCGCCTGCGGCGCCCACCAGGAGATCTGGTCGAGCGTGTGCCCCGGCGTGGCGATGGCGCGGAAACCGAGCCCCGCGACCGTGATCTCGTCGCCGTCGCCGACAGTCTCGTCGAGCCCCTCGATTCGCTCGCGCGACATCTCGGGCCCGACGGCGCGCGCGCCCGTCTCGCTCTTCAGCTCGCCCAGACCCTGGACGTGATCCCAGTGATGGTGGGTGACGAGAATGTCGGTGAGCCGCCATCCGGTCTCCGCCAGGACGGCCCGATAGGGGGCCGCGTCGGGCACGTCGACGGCGATCGTGCCGCCGGTCTCCGGCACATGGATCAGGACGCCGAAATTGTCGCTCAGGCAGGAAAACTGCCGCACCTCGACCCGCGCTGTCGTCATGAAACCCCTCTTTCAGCCTGCCGCGCGCCCCACCGTGCCGCGCCTCGCCCCACAGTGGCCCGCCCGCCCGGCCGCGACAACCCCCTCGCGCGCGCCTCACGCGCGCCGTGCGTCAATGCGCCTTGCCGTGTCGGGAATGGTTGCATCGCCGGGCCGGGAGCGCTTCAATCGGCCCCCAAGCCAGTCCGGGCCGGCCCAGCGGGACGTGATGTATCTCGACGTCGCACATCAGCGCACCTTCTACGATCTGCCGCTCGGGCGCATGCTGCGCGTGCTCGTGGGCACGCGGATCCGTGCCTTCTGGCCCTCGCTGGAGGGGCGCCGGCTGCTCGGGCTCGGCTATGCCGCGCCCTACATGCGGCCCTATCTGGATGAGGCGGACCGCTGTGTGGCGGGCATGCCGGCGGCGCAGGGCGTGGTCGCCTGGCCGCGCGGCGGACGCAATTCCGCCGCGCTGGTGGAAGACGCGGAGCTGCCGTTTTCCGACAGCGTCTTCGACAATGTACTGGTGGTGCACGGCATCGACCACAGCGGCGATCCCGACGCCATGCTGCGCGAGATCTGGCGGGTGCTGGCGCCCGGCGGGCGCATGATCCTGGTGGTCGCCAACCGGCGCGGGCTCTGGGCGCGCTCGGAAATCTCGCCCTTCGGCTACGGCCGGCCGTTTTCGCGCGGCCAGATCGAGGCGCTGCTGCGCGCCGCCCAGTTCCAGATCGCGGGCAGCGACGAGGCGCTGTGCCTGCCGCCGACCCGTTCGCGCTTCCTGCTGCGCAGCGCGCCGGCGTGGGAGCGGGTGGGCCGGCGGCTCTGGCCGGCCTTCGCGGGTCTTCTTGTGATCGAGGCGGAAAAGCAGGTCTATCGCGGCGCGCTCGCCGACGGATCGCGCCTGCTGCGGGCCTTCCGCCCGGTCTTCGTGCCGGAAGGGGCCACGCCCACCGGCGTGAACGGGCATATCACGCGCCTCAGCGTTTCAGGAGAAACAGCGCCTGTTCGCCGATCAGGTTCCACACCCACCACGGCGCGCTGAAGCCGACCGGCTCGCCGCGCGCGTTCAGCGCCATCGCCTTGACCATATGGGCGTTCACGTCCTCGCACATGGAGACGAAGTCGCGGATCGTGCAGAAGTGGATGTTCGGCGTGTCGTACCAGGAATAGGGCAGATACTCCGTCACCGGCATGCGTCCGAGGAACATCAGCTGCAGCCGGTTGCGCCAGACCCCGAAGTTGGGGAAGGACACGATCACATGCGCCCCGATGCGCAGCAATTGCTCCAGCACCTCCCGGGGCCGGTGCGTCGCCTGCAGCGTCTGGCTGAGGATGACGAAATCGAAGGCCGCGTCGGGATAATGGATCAGATCGCTGTCGGCATCGCCCTGCACCACCGACAGGCCGCGCGCCACGCAGGCGTTCACCCCGGCCTGCGACAGTTCGATGCCGCGTCCGTCGACCTGCTTCTCGCGCACGAGGAGATCGAGCAGCGCGCCGTCGCCGCAGCCGATGTCGAGCACCCGCGCGCGCGGGCTCACGAGATCCGCCACCAGCCGGTGGTCGGCGCGCGTACCGCCCGCCTGGTTCATCTGCCGCTCCGCCGCCGTCATGACGCGCCTCCCGCGCCGGCCGGCGCCAGACCGCGCGCATTGGCCGCGCCGATGAGAAAGCCGGTGATCGTGCGGAACATCTCCGGCTCGTCGAGCAGGAAGGCGTCGTGGCCGCGGTCGCTCTCCACCTCGACGAAGGACACATTCGCCGCCGCCGCGTTGAGCGCGCGCACCACCGCCTTGCTCTCGGCGGTGGGAAACAGCCAGTCGGATGTGAAGGACATCACGCAGAACCGCGTCGGCGAATGCAGGAAGGCGCGCGCCAGCGAGCCCTCAAAGTCCATCGCCAGGTCGAAGTAGTCCATCGCCCGCGTCAGATAGAGGTAAGAGTTGGGGTCGAAACGGTCGACGAAGGTCATGCCCTGGTGGCGCAGATAGCTCTCGATCTGGAAATCCGCGTCGAAGCCGAAGGTGATCGCCTCGCGGTCCTGCAGGTTGCGGCCGAACTTGCGGTGCAGGGCCGGGTCGGAGAGATAGGTGATATGCGCCGCCATGCGCGCCACCGCGAGCCCCTTGGAGGGGCGTACGCCGCGCTCGAAATAGCGCCCGCCGCACCAGTTCGGATCGGCCATCACCGCCTGCCGCCCGACCTCGTGGAAGGCGATGTTCTGCGAGGAATGGCGCGCGGCCGTGGCGATCGGCAGGGCGGAAAACACCCGCTCGGGATAGCTCGCCGCCCATTGCAGCACCTGCATGCCGCCCATCGAGCCGCCGATGACGGAAAACAGCGTCGCGATGCCCAGATGATCGAGCAGCACGGCCTGCGCGCGGACCATGTCGCGGATCGTCACCAGCGGCAGATCGAGGCCCCAGCGCCGGCCGGTGGCCCGGTTGGTCGAGGCCGGACCGGTGGTGCCGAGACAGCCGCCGAGCACATTGGCGCAGATGACGAAATAGCGGTCCGTGTCGACCGGCCGGCCCGGGCCGACCAGCAGGGACCACCAGCCGGGCTTGCCCGTCAGCGGATTGGGCGAGGCGACATATTGATCGCCCGTCAGCGCATGGCAGATCAGCACCGCGTTGCTGCGCTCCGCGTTGAGCGTGCCGTAGGTTTCATAGGCGATCTGCCAGTCGTCGAGCACCGCGCCGGAATCGAGCCGCAACGCATCGTCGCCGGAAAACCGGACGATCCGGCTCGTCGGCGCATCCGCCTCGCTCGACGGCGCGGCGCGCACGCCCGTCGTGATCTCGGCGTCCTGCGTGCCGGCACCGCCCGGGGTGTTGCCTGAAACGTCCTGCGCCATGGCGCCCGCGTGATCCTTCTTCGACCCTGCCTTCGATCCTGCCCGGGCCCCTGCGCGCACCGGCAAGGATGCGCGTCGACAGCGCACCGGGCGCCGGCGAGACCGAGAGGTAGGAGGGGCGCCGGGCGAGGTCAACGTTTTCTTTTGCCATTGCAAGGCAGTCGGCCTATGACTCGGCCCGGTTTGCTTCGGCTTTCCTCGGTTTTCGACCGGCGTCGGCGCGTCGCGCGCGGCGCTTCTTCCGGCCGCCATCCGCCGGCCGCCCCCATGGAACACGCGTGAAACGGCAAAGGCAATGCACCCAGACATGACGCGTCCGACGCCCCGCCCCGGTATCCTCGACATCGCGCCCTATGTTCCGGGCCGGTCGAAGTCGACGGGCGGCGCGAAGCTGCACAAGCTGTCGTCCAACGAAACGCCGCTCGGCGCCAGTGCCGCGGCGATCGAGGCGTATCGGGCGCAAGCCGCGCATCTGGAGCTCTATCCCGACGGGGCCTCGCACGGCCTGCGCGCCGCCATCGGCGAGGTCTACGGCCTCAATCCCGACCGCATCATCTGCGGCAACGGCTCGGACGAGATCCTGGAGCTGATCACCCGCGCCTATATCGGCCCGGGCGACGAGGGCATTTTTTCCCAGTACGGCTTCCTCGTCTACAAGATCGCGATCCTGGCCGCCGGCGGCACGCCGGTCGCGGTCCCCGAGCGCGACCTGACGGCCGATGTCGACGCCATTCTCGCCGCCGTCACCGAGCGCACCAAGGCCGTCTTCCTGGCCAATCCGAACAATCCGACCGGCACCTATCTGCCCTTCGAGGAGGTGCGTCGCCTGCATGCCGGCCTGCCGCCGCATGTGCTTCTGGTGCTCGACGCCGCCTATGCCGAATATGTGCGCCGCAACGACTACGAGGCGGGCATGGAACTGGCGGCGACCGCCGACAACGTGCTGATGACCCGGACCTTTTCCAAGATCTACGGGCTCGCGGCCCTGCGTCTGGGCTGGGCCTACGGGCCGGCGCATATCCTCGACGCGCTGAACCGCATTCGCGGCCCCTTCAACGTGTCGGCCGCCGCCCAGGCCGCCGGCGTGGCGGCGGTGCGCGACCGTGCCTTCCTGGAAGAGGCCGTGCGGCACAACGAGACCTGGCTGCCCTGGGTGACGCAGGAGCTGGAAGCCCTCGGGCTCGGCGTCACGCCGAGCGTCGGCAACTTCGTGCTGGTCCATTTCCCGGACGCGCCGGGCAGGACGGCGGCGGAGGCCGATGCCTATCTGGCCGAGCGCGGATGCGTGCTGCGCGCGGTGGGCGCTTATGGCCTGCCGAACGCGCTGCGCATGTCGATCGGCACGGAAGAGGCCAATCGCGACGTCGTCGCGGCGCTGAAGGAGTTCCTCGGCGCCTGACCATTGCCCGCGGGGGGCGCGCGCGCGTGCCGCCCCGCCAAGACAAGCTGACCCATGTCCCAACCGCAGTTCACCCGCGTCGCGCTGATCGGCATCGGCCTGATCGGCTCGTCGCTCGCGCATGTCATGCGCGCCCGCCGGCTCGCCGGCGAAATCGTCGTTTCAACCCGCTCGGAGCACACCCTCGCCCGCGCGCAGGAGCTCGGGCTCGGCGACCGCTATCACCTCGACGCGGCCGAGGCTGTCACCGGTGCGGATCTCGTCATTCTCTGCGTGCCGGTCGGCGCCAGCGAGCAGGTCGCCAAATGGATCGCCCCGGCGCTCGCGCCGGGCGCCATCGTCACCGACGTCGGCTCCACCAAGGGCTCGGTCGTCGCGCAGATGGCGCCGCATCTGCCCGACGGCGTGCATTTCATCCCCGGTCATCCAATCGCCGGCACGGAAGAATCCGGACCCGACGCCGGCTTCGCCGAGCTGTTCGAGGACCGCTGGTGCATCCTCACCCCGGTGCCGGACACCGATGCGGAAGCGCTCGCCCGCCTCACCGCCTTCTGGGAGGCCTGCGGCTCGACCGTCGAGACCATGGACCCCGACCACCACGATCTGGTGCTCGCCATCGTCTCGCATCTGCCGCATATCATCGCCTACAACATCGTCGGCACGGCGGATGATCTGGAAGCGGTCACCAAGTCCGAGGTGATCAAATACTCCGCATCGGGCTTCCGCGACTTCACCCGCCTCGCCGCCTCCGATCCGACCATGTGGCGCGACGTCTGCCTGCACAACAAGGACGCGATCCTGGAGATGCTGGCGCGCTTCTCGGAGGATCTGGCCGCGCTTCAGCGCGCCATCCGCTGGGGCGACGGCGAGGCGCTGTTCGACCTCTTCACGCGCACGCGCGGCATTCGCCGCTCCATCGTGGAGGCCGGGCAGGACACCGACGCGCCGGACTTCGGCCGCCACGCGGCCCGACCCTCGGCGGGCGGCGGGCAGACCTCCGACTAGACGCGCGCCCGCCTCCGCCGGTCGGGCGGAGCGCCGGCGTCTACAGCTTGCGGATCTCGTCCTGGCCGGGACAGGTGGCGAGCGCCTCGCTTGCCGTGCGCCCGTCGCCGAGCGGCGCCCCGGGCCAGATCTCGGCGAGCGGCACCAGCACGAAGGCGCGTTCCCCCATGCGCGGATGGGGGATGCTCAAGCCCTCCTCCTCGACGCGCGCCTCGCCATAGATCAGCACGTCGATGTCGATGATGCGCGGCCCCCAGCGCACGTCGCGCTCGCGGCCGAGCGCGCGTTCCACCTCCAGACAGCGGTCGAGCAGCGCGCGGGGGCCAAGCGTCGTCTCGATCACCGCGCAGGCGTTGCGGTAGTCGTCCTGCGGCACCGGCCCCCAGGGCGGCGTGCGATAGTCGTCGGAGCGCGCGACAACGCGAATGCCATCGGTTTCGCCAAGGGCGGCGAGCGCCGCCTCCAGATGCGCCCGCGTGTCGCCGATGTTGGAGCCGAGCCCAAGGGCCGCGCGCACCGGCGCGTCCTTCGCGACCGCGCTCATGACAGGCCCTCGCGCCGGGTGGCGCCGACGATCCGCGCCGCATCGGCGTGCGGCTGCACATTGTGAACGCGCACCATCGCGGCCCCCTTCATCATTGCGATCGTATGCGCGGCGAGCGATCCGTAGAGCCGGTCGTCGGTCTCTACCCGCAGCACCGCGCCGATGAGCCGCTTGCGCGAGGCCCCGACGAGCAGCGGCAGGCCATGCTTGTGCAGGCTCTCCAGCCGGTTGAGGATCAGATAGTTCTGGTCGAGCGTCTTGCCGAAGCCGATGCCCGGATCGAGCATCAGCCGCGCGCGGGGAATGCCGGCGCGGTCCGCAAGCTCCATGGAGCGCTCGAAGAAGCGGTCGATGTCGGCGAGGATGTCGATCTGCGGATCGGCCGCCGCGCGATTGTGCATCATGATCGCGGCGGCGCCGGCCTCGGCCACCGTGTCCGCCATCGCCGGGTCCTTCTGGAAGCCCCAGACATCGTTGACGATCACCGCCCCGGCCGCGCAGGCCCGGCGCGCGATCTCCGCCTTGTAGGTGTCGATGGACACCGGCAGACCGAGCGCCACCACGTCGTCGAGAACCGGGGAAAGGCGTCGCCATTCCTCGTCCAGCGGAACGGGCGTGGCGCCGGGCCGTGTGCTTTCGCCGCCGATGTCGAGCACGTCAGCGCCATGGGCGGCCATCTTGCGCGCGCTCGCCAGCGCGTCCTCGCGCGCCAGAAAGCGCCCGCCATCGGAAAAGGAGTCCGGCGTGACGTTGAGGATCCCCATCACGCGCGGCACGGTGAGGTCGAGCGATCCGCCCGCAAAGGCGAGGCGCGCCGGATCGGGGAGACGTGTCATGGTCGGCCTGGCTGCTCCGCGCGAGAGGTCTTGACGGCATTCGCCCGACCGGCGCGCACCGCCCGGTCGAAACGGAAGCCGTCATGCGCCCATCGCGCCCATACGTCAAGGGCGGGGCGTCAAGGGCGGGGCGCCAAGGGCGGGGCGTCAAGGGCAGGGCGTCGCGGCACGCCCGCCACCGCTTCCGTCTCGGCGACCGCGGCCGGCCCTCAGGGCGCGGAGGCCTCCCCGCGCCGGTTGTAGCGCCCGAGCCCCACATAGGACCCGACGGCCAGGAACAGCATCGCCGGCGGCACCACGATCATGCCGAGCAGCGGATCGCCCAGGGCGGCGGCCACCAGAGACCCGAGCAGCCCGGCGCCGAACTGCAGGAAGCCCATCATCGACGAGGCGGCGCCCGCGATCCTGGGAAATCCCTGCAAGGCGGCCGTCGAGGTCGAGGGCAGAGACATGGCGAGCGAGAAGGCGAAGAGGCCGACCGGCCCCATCACGCCCAGAAACGTCGGCGCGCGCAGCGTGAGCAGCGCGATCATGAGACAGCCCGCGACGACCATGCAACTGAGACTGAAGGGCAGCAGCCGGGTCGCGTCGACCCGCTTGAGCAACCTCCCGGTGACGATGGTCCCGGCGATGAAGGAGCCCGATTGCAGCATCATCCCGAAGCCGAACTCCACCGGCGTCAGGCCGACGCCGTCGATCAGCACGAAGGGCAGCAGCGTCGCCAGCGTGTAGATCGTGCCGATGCCGAAGCCGACCAGCAGGCTGGGCTGGAGATAGCGCGGATCGATCATCAGGCTCAGGTAGTTGCGCAACAGGACGCCGGGCCGCAGATGGGTCCGGTCGATATAGGCGTTGGTCTCGCGCAAGGCGACGAGCACGGCCCCGGTCAGCCCCACGCCGTAGACGATCATCGCCCAGAAGATCTCGCGCCAGCCGAAGAACTCCAGCGTCAGCCCGCCGATCGAGGGCGCCAGCGCGGGCCCGAGCGCCAGCATCATGGCGATGGTGTTCATGATCCGCGCCGAGGTCTGCCCGGTGAACTGGTCGCGCACGATGGCCCGCGACACGGCCACGCCCACCGAGGCGCCGACGCCCTGCATGGTGCGCGCGACCAGCATCCATTCGATGGTCGGCGCGAAGGTCGCCATCACCGTGGACACGAGATAGAGCGCGAGAAAGACGAGCGTCACCGCCTTGCGCCCGAAGGCGTCGGTCAGCGGTCCACAGACGAGCTGGGTCAGCGCGAAGCCGGTGAAATAGGCGGTGAGCGTCAGTTTCACCATGGAGTCCGAGGTATCGAACACCTGCGCCAGCACCGGCATCGCCGGCGTGTAGAGCGCCATTGTGATCGGCCCGATGGCGACGAGCCCGGCGCCGAGCGCGGCCGTGCGCGCCTCGCTCATCGGCGGGCGCGCGGTGTCGCCGGGCGACGCGCCTCCGGACAGGGAAGGGTCGGGAACGTCTCTCATCGCCGGCCTCCGGGGCCGCAGACCGCGAGATTGATCTGCATGCGGTCCAGCAGGGCGAACACCGTGTCGATCTCCTCGGGCGAAAAGCCCTCGACGGCCTGCGCGCGAATGCCGAGCGCGACCTCGTGAATGCGTGCGAGTGCCGGTTCGGCGGCCTCGGTGAGCACGACGAGCTTGGCCCGGCGGTCGGCCGGGTCCGGCATGCGCACGACGTAACCGGCGGCTTCCAGCCGGTCGAGACAGCCGCTCACCGTCATCGGCTCGACGCCGAGACGCTCGGCCAGCGCGCTCTGGCGCAGGCCGGAGTAGTGCTCGACGAAGGCGAGCGTGCGCGCCTCCGAGACGGTGAGGCCGGTATCGGCTTGCGCCAGGGCGCGCTCGAAACGGCGACGCATCAGCCGGGCCAGATCGCCGACGAGAAACCCGATGGGCCGCAGCGGCGGCGACGAAACGGTCTGGGACATGGATCAGCGGACCTTATTATATGCTTACCTTATCAATTGGCCGTCAAACCGGCGCTGTCAACCCGCCCGCAAACCCATGCTGCGTTGCAAGAAACCCTGCGTCCCTGTATAGAGAGCGCGAAAATCCGCGGGTCCGAGGGGCCCGCGGTCTCTTTTTGGAGCCGGGATTCATGGACTTGCGCAACATCGCCATCATCGCTCACGTCGACCATGGCAAGACGACGTTGATCGATGTGCTCCTCAAACAGTCCGGCGCCTTCCGCGACAACCAGCGCACGGAAGAGCGCATGATGGACTCCAACGATCTGGAGCGCGAGCGCGGCATCACCATTCTTGCCAAGGTGACCTCGCTCACCCACGGCGACACCCGCATCAACATCGTCGACACGCCCGGCCACGCCGACTTCGGGGGCGAGGTGGAGCGCATCCTGCACATGGTCGACGGCGTCGTCCTGCTGGTCGATGCGGCGGAAGGCCCGATGCCGCAGACCAAGTTCGTGCTCGGCAAGGCGCTGAAGCTCGGTCTTCGCCCGATCGTCGCCATCAACAAGATCGACAAGTCGGACCAGCGCGCCGACGAGGTGCTGGACGAGGTGTTCGATCTCTTCGCGGCGCTCGACGCCGACGAGGACCAGCTCGACTTTCCCGTGCTCTACGGATCGGCCAAGCAGGGCTGGATGGCGCCCAATCCGGACGGTCCGCGGGACTCCATGGAGCCGCTGTTCGATCTGGTCACCGCGCATGTGCCGGCGCCCGAGTTCGAGGAGGGCGCCTTCCGCATGCTGGCGACCACCATCGAATCGAACCCCTTTCTGGGGCGCATCCTCACCGGGCGGATCGTCGCCGGCGAGGCGGTGCCCAACATGGCGATCAAGGCGCTGTCGCGCGACGGCAAGACCGTCGAGACGGGCCGGATTTCCAAGGTGCTCGCCTTCCGCGGGCTTGAGCGCCAGCCGATCGACAAGGGCGAGGCGGGCGACATCGTCTCCATCGCCGGTCTGTCGGAAGCGACCGTCTCCGACACGCTCTGCGCGCCGGAGATCAAGGCGCCGATTCCGGCCCAGCCGATCGATCCGCCGACGCTGTCGATGACCTTCCGCGTCAACGACGGGCCGCTCGCCGGCACCGAGGGCGACAAGGTGCAGTCGCGCGTCATCCGCAAGCGGCTGATGGACGAGGCCGAGGGCAATGTCGCGCTCAAGATCGAGGACGCGGCCGACGCCGACGCCTTCATCGTCTCGGGGCGCGGCGAATTGCAGCTCGCCATCCTGATCGAGAACATGCGCCGCGAGGGCTTCGAGCTGTGCGTCGGCCGGCCGCGCGTGGTCTATCAGACCGGCGAGAACGGCGAGCGTCTCGAGCCCATCGAGGAAGTGATCATCGACGTCGACGAGGAACACTCCGGCGCCGTGGTGCAGAAGCTGTCGGAGCGCAAGGCGGATCTGCTGGAGATGCGCCCCTCGGGCAGCGGCCGCACGCGGCTCGTCTTCCATGCGCCGACGCGCGGGCTGATCGGCTACCAGTCGGAGCTTCTCTCCGACACGCGCGGCACGGCGATCTTCAACCGCGTTTTCCATGCCTATGCGCCGCACAAGGGGGAGATCCCCAGCCGCCACACCGGCGTGCTGATCTCCAATGGCGACGGCGAGGCGGTGGCCTATGCGCTGTTCAACCTGGAAGACCGCGGGCCGATGCTGATCGATCCGGGCGTCAAGGTCTATCGCGGCATGATCATCGGCGAGCACACGCGCGGCAACGACCTGGAAGTCAACGTGCTGAAAGGCAAGCAGCTCTCCAACGTGCGCGCGTCCGGCAAGGACGAGGCGGTCAAGCTGACGACGCCGATCCGCCTGTCGCTGGAAGCCGCGCTGTCCTACATCACCGACGACGAACTGGTCGAGGTGACGCCCAAGACCATCCGCCTGCGCAAGGCGCTGCTCGATCCGCACGACCGCAAGCGCGCCGAACGCGCCGCGACCAAGGCGAGCGCCTGACACGGGCGCCGGCCGATAAGCTCAGCGCGGGTCGCGGACCCGCGCGAGCAGGGCCAGCCCGCTGACGAAGAAGACCAGGATTACCGCCATGCCGGCGGCCTGGCTGGCGGTTGCCGCCGTGACCAGCCCGACAAGCAGCGGCGCGAGGAAGCTCGTCACCTTGCCCGACAGGGCGAAGAGCCCGAAATACTGGGTCAGCATCGGCCGCGGCGCGAGATGCACCAGAAGCGTCCGCGAGGCCGCCTGCAGGGGCCCCGCCACCGCGCCGAGCAGGCCGCCCAGCACCAGAAAGACCTGTTCCGGCAGGGTCGAAAAGAGCCCGCTCTCCGCCGCCGGCGGGGCGGTGTCGATCACGAAGAACACCGTGTCCCGATCCACCGACACGAGCCCGAGCCCGCAGACGATCAGCACGACGAGCGCACCGGCGATCACCGGCTTCGGCCCGAGCCGGTCGTCGAGCCGGCCGCCGATCACCGCGCCGAAGGTGCCGGTCACGGTCAGCAGGATGCCGAAGGTGCCGATCTCGATGGTCGACCAGCCGAGCACGCCGGCGGCGTAGATGCCGCCGAAGGCGAAGAGCGCGACCAGCCCGTCCTTGTAGATCATGTTGGCGAGCAGGAAAGTGAGCACCTGCCGGTTGGCCCGCGCCTTGCGCGCCGTGTCGGCAAGGTCGGAGAGCCCGTGGCGTACCGCCTCCGACAGCCGCACGGCCCGGCGCGGCACGTCCGGCACCAGAAAAAACAGCGGCAGCACGAAAACGAGATACCACAGCGCCGATAAGGGACCGGCCGCCCGGTCGCCCGCGCGCGTCGCCGGATCGAGCCCAAGGATCGGATCGAGGCCGAGCAGCGTCTTGCCGGTGTCCGGATTGGCGGCCATCAGCCCGAGCGCCACCACCAGCGAGACGAGCCCGCCGAAATAGCCCATCGCCCAGCCGCTTCCCGACAGCCGACCGAGCCGTCGGCGCGGCACGAGATCCGGCATCATCGCATTGGTGAAGACGGTGGCGAACTCCACCCCGAGGGTGGCGACCGCGAAGGCGACAAGCGCGATGGCGACGCTTGCGGGCGTGCCCGGCACGGCCAGCCAGAGTGCGGCACAGCCAAGCACGAAGGGCACGGAGAAGGCCGCGATCCAGGGCTTGCGCGCGCCGGTCCTGTCGGCGATCGCCCCGAGCACCGGCGCGAGCACGGCAATGGCGAGCCCGGCGGCGGCCGTGGCATAGCCCCACAGGGCCTGCCCCTCAGCCGGTGTCGCGGCGACGGCGGAGGCGAAATAGGGCGCGAAGACGAAGGTCGTCACCAGCGTGAAGAAGGGCTGCGCGGCCCAGTCGAACAGCAACCAGGCCGGCACCGCCCCGCGCGGCACCCCGACGCCGCCGTCGGCGGCATCGGGGTCCCTGTCGTCCCGCGCTGGAGCCGTCATGCGAGCTCGGCGAGCAGGCCGGCGGCGACGGAGAACTTCGACACCGACAGATCGCCTTCGATGATCTCGCCGGCGGCGCGCGCGGTGCGCGTCACCCGCGTCTCATGGGTCGCGAGCCAGGTCTCGAAGCCGCCGGCCTCCAGCGCGTCGCGGGTGACGTCGCGATGGGCGCCGGCGAGCGTCGCCCGCGCCCGGTCGAGCGCCAGCCCGTCGTAATAGTCGAGGATCTTGAGGTCGCGCGCCTTGGCCTCCATGGCGCCGAGCCGGAAATGCGCGGCGACCTTGAAGAAGACGTCCGCCACCTCCGCGAGATCGCGCCCGCTTTGCTCCGCCACCAGGATGATGTCGGGGATCTCCGTTTCCACCGGCAGCCGGGCGATGCGGGCGGCCAGCTCCTTCGGCACGCCGCCGGCCTCGAGCCGGGCCGTTTCGGCGGCGATCCCCGCCCGCGCGCTGTCCTGCACGATCGACAGGAGTTCCGGCGCCAGCGCCTGGATCCCGTCGCGGAAGCGCGTCACCTCCGCCTCGAGCCCCGCGCCCACGGCGACGTTGCGCAGCATCCACACGGTCTGTTCCAGGACGAGGTCCTGCACCGCGCGATAGAGCTCCAGCTGGAGCGCCCCGTCGATGCGCGTGTCGAGCGTATCGATCTCGCCGTTCAACGCGGTGAGCCCATAGGCGTCGCGCACGATCGCGAAGGCCTGCGCGATCTGCGCGGGCTCGGCCCCCGTCTGATCGGCGATGCGGGTGAGATAGGTCGGCCCGCCCCGGTTGATCATGGAGTTGGCGAGCATCGTGGCGATGATCTCGCGCCGCAGCCGGTGGCCGGCGATCTCCTCCGCATAGGCCTCCTGCATCTGCTGCGGGAAGTAGCGGAACAGCTCCTTGGCGAGATAGGCGTCGTCGGGCACGTCGCTGTCGAGCAGCCGGTCGTAGAGCGTGAGCTTGGCATAGGCCAGCAGCACGCCCGTTTCGGCGCGGGTGAGCCCCAGTTCCGCCGCCTCGAGTTCGTCGAGCGCCGCGTCGTCGGGCAGTTCCTCCACCGCCCGGTCGAGCAGGCCGGCCTGTTCGAGCTGGCGCATCATGCGCCGCTGGTAGCCGAACTCCTCCATGCCGCGCGTTTCCGACAGGCTGATCGCCAGCGTCTGCAGGTAGTTGTTGCGCAGAACCAGCGCGGCGACCTCCTCGGTCATCTCCGCCAGCAGCGCGTTGCGGTCGGGCAGCGACAGCCGGTTGGCGCGCACCGCCGCCCCCAGGCCGATCTTGATGTTGACCTCAAGGTCGGAGGAGTTCACGCCGGCGGAATTGTCGATGGCGTCGGAGTTGCAGCGTCCGCCGCGGCGGTTGAAGGCGATGCGCGCCTTCTGGGTCATGCCGAGGTTGGCGCCCTCGCCGACCACCCGCGCGCCGAGATCGGCCGCCGTCACGCGGATCGCATCGTTCGCCCGGTCGCCGACATCGGCGTCGCTTTCGCCGGCCGCACGGACATAGGTGCCGATGCCGCCGAACCACAGAAGGTCGACCTTCATCTTGAGGATCGCGGTCATCACCTCCTGCGGCGTCGCCTTGGGCTTGGCGAGGCCGAGCATCTCCTGCACCTGCGCCGACAGCGGGATCGACTTGGACTGGCGGGAGAACACACCGCCGCCCTCCGAGATCAGCGAGGCGTCGTAATCGGCCCAGGACGAACGGCCCAGGTCGAAGACGCGCTTTCGCTCCTCCCAGGTCGTCGCGGGGTCCGGATCGGGGTCGAGGAAGATGTCGCGGTGATCGAAGGCGGCGACCAGCCGGATCGCCTTCGACAGCAGCATGCCGTTCCCGAACACGTCCCCGGACATGTCGCCGATGCCGGCGACGGTGAAGGGCTCGCTCTGGATGTCGCGGTTCATCTCGCGGAAATGGCGCTTGACCGCTTCCCAGGCGCCGCGCGCGGTGATGCCCATCTTCTTGTGGTCGTAGCCGGCCGAGCCGCCGGAGGCGAAGGCGTCGCCCAGCCAGAAGTTGCGGCTTTCGGAAATGCCGTTCGCCGTGTCGGAGAAGGTGGCCGTGCCCTTGTCGGCGGCGACCACCAGATAGGGGTCGTCGTCATCGTGCCGCACGACCCGCTCCGGCGGCCAGACCGCGTCGCCGCTCAGATTGTCGGTGACGTCGAGCAGCGAGGAAATGAAGATCTTGTAGGCGCTGGTGCCCTCCTTGAAGACCTCCTCGCGGCTGCCGCCGACGGGAAGCTGCTTGGGCACGAAGCCGCCCTTGGCGCCGACCGGCACGATCACCGCGTTCTTCACCTGCTGCGCCTTGACCAGACCGAGCACCTCGGTGCGGAAGTCCTGCGCCCGGTCGGACCAGCGCAGGCCGCCGCGCGCCACCATGCCGAAGCGCAGATGCACGCCTTCCACGCGCGGGCTGTAGACGAAGATCTCGCGAAAAGGACGCGGCAGCGGCAGCTCCTCGATGCGGCGCGGATCGAGCTTGAAGGCAAAGGTCGGCTTGGCCTGCCCGTGTGCGTCGAGCTGGTAGAAATTGGTGCGCAGCATCGCGTTGATGACATTCTCGAAGCGACGCAGGATGCGGTCGTCGTCGAGGCTGTCGACCGTGTCGAGACGGTCGAACAGGTCGCGCTCGACCCGCGCGGCGCCGAGCGAGCGGTCCTCGCCGTTCGGGTCGGGGTCGAAGCGCAGATGGAACATCTCCACCAGCTTGGTGGTGATGTCGGCGTAGCGGTTGAGCGTCCGCCACATGTAGTCCTCGGAATAGCGGATGCCCGCCTGCCGCAGGTAGCGCGACAGGGCGCGCAGCATGGCGATGTCGCGCCAGGCGAGCCCGGCCGAAAGCACCAGCGCATTGTAGCCGTCGGACTCCGCACGGCCGCGCCACACCGCCATGAACAGCGCCTCCAGACGGGTGCGCAGGTCGTCGGTGAGGTCGATCGCCTCGCCGCCCGCCGGCTCCAGCGTGAGTTCGTGCAGATAGGCGAGCGGCCGGTCCGCCGGGGTGATCCGGTAGGTGCGCTCGTTGATCACCCGAAAGCCCATGTTCTCCAGGATCGGCACCCGCGCCGACAGCGGGATCGGCAGAAGGTGGTGATAGACCTTGAGCAGGACCCGGTTGGCCGCGTCGCCCGCCCGCCGGGTGAACTCCAGCGCGGTGTCCGCCGCGTCGCTCAGCCGCTCCACGATGCGGATGTCGGCAAGCGCCGTTTCGGCCGAATAGATTTCGCGATAGCCCGCCTGGAAGGCATCGGCATAGCGCTGCGCCTGTTCCAGCGCGCGCGTGCCGCCATAGGCGGTGCGCAGCACGCCCTTCAGGTCGTCCGCCCAGGTGCGCACGATGTCGGCCACCGCCTGCTCCAGCACCTCCTGGCTCGGATCGGGCGTCTCGCCCTGATCGCGCCCGATGATGAAATGCACGCGGGCCAGCGGACCTTCCGGATAGGTCATGTACCAGGCCGACAGGCGCCCGTCGAAGGCCTCGGCCAGATAGGCGCCGATGCGGATGCGGGTCTCGGTCGTGTGGCGGTCGCGCGGCACGAAGCACAGGATCGACACGAAGCGGTCGAACCGGTCGCGGCGCGCGAGCACGCGGATGCGCGGCCGCTCGTCGAGCTGCAGGATGGCGATGGCGTTGTGATAGAGCAGGTCCGGGTCGATCTGGAACAGCTCGTCGCGCGGGTAGCTCTCCAGAACGTTGAGCAGGGCGCGGCCCGAATGGCTTTCCGGGTCGTGTCCGGCGCGGGTCAGCACGCTGTCCACCTTGCGGCGCAGGAAGGGGATGCTCTTGGTCGACAGCGTGTAGGCCGTCGCCGTGAGCAGGCCGACCACCCGCAATTCGCCGACGAGCGCGCCGGCATCGTCGAACAGCTTGATGCCGACGTAGTCCATGTGGACCCGCCGGTGCACGCGGCTCTTGACGTTGGCCTTGGAGACGATCAGCGCCTCCGGCTTCATCAGGAAGTCGCGGATTTCCGGCGTGATCAGCACGAATTCCGACCCGCGCCGCAGCACGCGCACGCTCGGATCGGCGAGCAGGCCGAGGCCCGTGCCCTTCTTGTGCGACAGCTCGCCCTGGGCGACCCCGCCCTCGAAATAGTATTCGCGCATGCCCAGCAGGGTGAAATTGTCGGCCGCCAGCCATTCCAGGAACTGGATCGCCTCGGCGAGCTCGTCGACCGGGATCGGCGGCGGCATATCCTTGTAGGTGGCGATCGCCTCGGCGAGGCGGGCGCGCATCGCGCCCCAGTCGCGCACCGCGACATGCACGTCCTGCATCACCTGGTCGAGCCGGTCGGCCAGCGCGGCGCGCTCCACCTCGGTGTCCATGCGCGGCACGTGAATGTGAATGAGGCTTTCGCGCCGGCCCTTGCCCTGGGCGTTCGTGCTGCCGTGATAGGCGACGAGATCGCCGGCCTCGTTGCGCTCGACCGCCAGGATCGGGTGCAGCACGAGGCGCACGTCCAGACCGCTGGACTGCAATTCGCCCATCACCGAATCGACGAGAAACGGCATGTTGTCATTGACGATCTCGACGATCGTCACGTCGCCGGCGCGGCTGCCGTCGCTCGGCGCGGCCGGATTGTCGACGCGCACCGAATGGGTGTCGAGCGGATGGCGGGCGAGCCCGTCCCAGGCCGCGCGCGCGAACGCCGCGAGATCGTCCGCACTGTAGGTGACGAGGTCCTCGGCCGCCCCGCGTGCGTACATGTCGCGCGCGAAGGGGCGGACCTCCTCGCCAAGTCGCTCCAGCACGGCATCGATCAGCTTGGTTTTGGCCTGCTCACGTGCGTCGGGCATTTCCCCACCTTCCGGGTTCGGTGATGTGTGTCGGCGGTCCGTCGGCGTCGATGCGCGGCGCGGACTCGAATGGGACCGTCGCCCGGCACTGGCATGGCCGAGCAACCGCATGCTAGAGCGAGTTATCGCGCGATGGAATCACTTCCGGTGACCATCCACCTAATCTTTGTGGGCGCGCGAAAAGCGACGCTGGGGAAGAAAAAAGCGACACCGCACAAGAAAACCGGACGCATCGCACGCGACACACGAGGGAGGAAACCGCCATGACCGACACTGCCAAGACCGACACCGGCAAGACCGACACCGGCCAGACCGACCCGCAACCGCCGGTGGCCCTTCACCTGCCCCGGGAGACGGAACTCAGCCCGGAAACCGAGGCCTATTTCGCCAAATGCCGGGAAAAGCTCGGTCTCGTGCCGAACGTGCTGAGCGCCTATGCCTTCAATCAGGCGAAGCTCGACGCCTTCACCGCCATGTACAACGACCTGATGCTCGCCGACAGCGGACTGGACAAGCTGGAGCGCGAGATGATCGCGGTCGCGGTCTCCGCCGTGAACCGCTGCTTCTATTGCCTGACGGCCCATGGCGCCGCCGTGCGGCAATTGTCCGGCGATCCGGAACTCGGCGAACTCATGGTGATGAACTACCGCGTCGCGGATCTCTCGCCGCGCCACCGCGCCATGCTCGACTTCGCCGTCAAGCTGACCGAGCGCCCGGCGGAAATCCTGGAGAGCGACCGGCAGGCGCTGCGCGACGCCGGCTTCAGCGACCGCGACATCTGGGACATCGCGGCGGTCGCCGCCTTCTTCAACATGTCGAACCGGGTCGCGGCGGCCACCGACATGCGGCCCAATCCCGAATATCACGGCATGGCGCGCTGACGCGCCGACCCGGGACAGCGCATCACGAACGCATGACAAACCGCCAGGCGCTGGTGTAGAAAGCGGGGCCGACCGGGGCGCGGACCCCGGCGCAACCCTTTTTCCTGGAGAACGATCATGGTCGCGAAGGTGTTCATCGACGGCGAAGCCGGCACGACGGGTCTGCAGATCCGCGAGCGGCTCGCGCGTCGTCGCGACCTCGAATTGCTCACGATCGCCGCCGACAGGCGCAAGGACACGGCGGCGCGCGCCGAGCTGTTGAACGCCGCCGACGTGGCCATTCTCTGCCTGCCCGACGACGCCGCGCGCGAAAGCGTGGCGCTCATCGAGAACGCCACCACGCGGGTGATCGACGCCTCGAGCGCGCATCGCACCGCCGAGGGCTGGGACTATGGCTTCGCCGAGATGACGGCGACGCAGGGGGCGGCCATCGCCGCGTCGACGCGCGTCTCCAATCCCGGCTGCTATCCGCAAGGGGTGATCGCCTGCGTGCGGCCGCTGATCGAGGCCGGCCTGCTGCCGGCGAGCTATCCTGTCACGGTCAACGCCATTTCCGGCTATTCCGGCGGCGGGCGGCAGCTCATCGAAAGCTACGAGGCGAACGGCGCGCATAATGCCGCCTTCCTGCCCTACGGCCTGACCTTCGATCACAAGCACCTGCCGGAGATGACGCGCTATGCCGCGCTTTCCGCGACGCCGCTGTTCCAGCCGGCGGTCGGCAACTACGCGCAGGGCATGGTGACCTGCGTGCCGCTGCGCCTCGACACGCTGGACAGCGTGCCCACGGGCGCGGCGCTGCACGACGCGCTGACGGCGCATTACGCGGCCCTTGGCGAGAGCTTCGTGGACGTGGCGCCGCTGGTGGAGACCAACCGCACGCCCGATCTCGACCCCGAGACCTTCAACGGCACCAACCGCATGCGCCTGCATGTCTTCGCCAACGACGCGCGCGCCCAGGCGGTGCTCGTGGCGGTCTACGACAATCTCGGCAAGGGCGCGAGCGGCGCGGCCGTGCAGAACCTCAACCTGATGCTCGGCGTCGACGCGGCCACCGGCCTCGCCGCCTGAGCATATTCCCTTCAAGACGATCCGTTCCCGAGGAGATCCGCGACATGGACAAGTTCGAAACGCTGACGGGTGTCGCTGCCCCGCTGCCGATCATCAACATCGACACGGACATGATCATCCCCAAGCAGTTCCTGAAGACGATCAAGCGCACCGGTCTGGGCAGCGCGCTGTTCCACGAGATGCGCACCAACGAGGACGGCTCGGAGAACCCGGACTTCGTGCTCAACCAGCCGGCCTATCGCGGCGCGAAGATCCTCGTCGCCGGCGACAACTTCGGCTGCGGCTCGAGCCGCGAGCATGCGCCCTGGGCGCTGCTGGACTACGGCATCCGCTGCGTGATCTCCACGAGCTTCGCCGACATCTTCTACAACAACTGCTTCAAGAACGGCATCCTGCCGATCGTCGTCAGCCCCGAGGAACTGGAAAAGCTGATGGACGACGCCCGGCGCGGCGCCAACGCCACGCTGACCGTCGACCTGGAAGCCCAGGAGATCCGCGGCCCCGACGGCGGCGTGATCACCTTCGAGATCGACCCGTTCCGCAAGCATTGCCTGATCAACGGCCTCGACGACATCGGCCTGACGATGGAAAAGGCGCCCTCCATCGACGTCTACGAAAAGACCACCGCCGAAAGCCGCCCCTGGGTGTGACCCGGCACCGGTCCTGACCGCCCCCCGCAAGACCCGGCCCCGGCGGCCGGGTCAGACTGCCGAGAAATCCTTGCAAGGTCGTCCTCCCGGACGCAGCGAAGCGGAGATCCGGGATCGGAGAGGCAAGGAGCACGAAGGGGAAACTCTCTAGAAAAAGCAGAGCTTTCGGCTCCCCGATACCGGGTTGCGCTGACGCGTGCCCGGCATGACGCCCCGGATCCTGTCGTTTCGGCGCAAAGTGCAGTTGGCCAGACGTTTCGCGGGCGCGCGGTCACGCCTCGTCGGCGGATGCGACGAGCGCGGCGCGCAAGGATTCCAGGTCGCGCTTGAGGCGGGCAAGATCGACGCCCGTGTCGGCGCCGAGCGCGGCGATTTCGCCCGGCAGGGAGGCAAGCGCATCTTGCAGGGCCTGCCCCGAGGCGCTTAAGGACACGAGAACGCGGCGCTCGTCCGCCGCGTCGCGCCGGCGGGTGACATGCCCCGCCGCCTCGAGCCGCTTGAGCACCGGGGTCAGCGTGCCCGAGTCCAGAAAAAGCGCCGCGCCAAGATCCTTCACGGAAGCCTCGCCGCGCTCCCACAGCACCAGCAACACCAGATATTGCGTGTAGGTCAGACCGAAGGGCGCGAGCTTGCGCGCATAGACCCGGCCCAGCGCCTGGGTCGTGGACTGCAGGGCGAAGCACAGTTGCGCGTCGAGCGTCTGGCTTGCCGCGCCGCCGCCCGGGCGGGTCTCCTCGCGCAAAGGCACGGGCGCGTGAGGGGAGCGGTCATCCCCGGTCATCGTCTTGTCTCCGGTCACGTTCCCTCCAACTGCGGGTCCTCCATCTGCGGGTCCTCCAGCTGCCCGCCCTCCAGCTACGGCGCGGCGTCGGGCACGTCAATGCGGACAAAATATTGCACAAAATTAAATTGGGCGCTATTTAAATAGTCTCAGGACCACGAAGGGAGATCCCATGACCCCGCTTTACACCGCCCATGCCACGGCCGCCGGCGGCCGCACCGGCACCGCCCGCTCCGACGACGGCCGCCTCGACGTGACGCTTTCCACCCCGGCCGCGCTCGGCGGCGACGACGGTCCCGGCACCAACCCCGAACAGATGTTCGCCGCCGGCTATTCCGCCTGTTTTCTGGGCGCGATGAAATATGTCGCCGGTCAGGACAAGATCGCGCTGCCGGCCGAGACCACGGTGTCGGCGGATGTCAGCATCGGCCCGCGCGCCGATGGCGGCGGCTTTTCCATCTCCGTCACCCTGACGATTGCCCTGCCCGGCCTGGAGCGCGCGCAGGCGCAGGCGCTTGTCGACAAGGCGCATGTGGTCTGCCCCTATTCCCATGCCACGCGCGACAACATTCCCGTCACGCTGACACTCGCCTGAGCATCGACCGGGCGGACCGCGGCGGGCACGGCCCGCCGCCCGCTCAGCGCCGCAGGCTTTCGATATAGGTGCCGAGATCGGCGATCTCGCGGTTCGACAGCCCCATGCCCGGCATCTTCGGATGCGGCGCGGCCAGAAACGCGGCGAGCCGGTCGGCGCTGAAGTCCGGCCGGTTGGCGACTTCCGCGAAGGTCGCCACCTCGGCGACCGGTCCGGCCTGCCCGGTCTCGACCACATGGCACTCCGCGCACCAGATGCGGGCCAGCGACAGGCCCGCCTGCGGATCGGCCGCCGCCGGCGCCGCGCCCGCCGTCACGGCGAGACCGAGACCGAGCGCCACCGTCGCCCCGCCGGGACCCCGCCTCTGCCAACGCGCGCCCCGCCCGTCCGCTTGCGTCTTGCCGTTTCTCATGCCGCCCCCTTTCGTCTGCCGCATCCTGTCTGCCATCAAGGGTAGCGGCGAACGGCGATTGACGACAGACTGTCGGTGTCCGCGATCTGTCTTGCGCACGGCATGTCGCGCACGCCATTTCACGCGAGAGTTGAGGGGAGGACCGCGATGACCATCTGCCGGACCCAGAACCACCGGACCACGCCGGCGCCGCGACGCCCGGCCCGGCTGCGCCGCCGCGCGGGGCTGTTGCTGCTTCTCGCCGGCCTCGTGCCCGCGCTCGCCGCCCTTCCCGCGCGCGCCGACACGCCGGCGCCCCCGCCGATCCTGTCGGGCGACGACCGGGTGCATCCGGTGCTCGCCCGCTCCGGCATGGTCGCCAGCCAGGAGGCGCTGGCGACGCAGGTGGGCCGCGACATCCTGCAGCGCGGCGGCAATGCGGTCGACGCGGCGGTCGCGGTCGGCTTCGCGCTCGCCGTGACGCTGCCGCGCGCCGGCAACCTCGGCGGCGGCGGCTTCATGATGATCCACATGGCCGAGAGCGACGAGACGCATGCGCTGGACTACCGCGAGACCGCGCCGGCGGGGGCCTTTCGCGACATGTTCCTCGACGCGGACGGCGAGGCGGACGCGCAGAAGTCGCGCTTCTCCGGCCTTGCCATCGGCGTTCCGGGCACGGTCGCCGGACTCACGGCGGCGCACGCGCGTTTCGGAAGCGGCGACTTCACGCTCGCCGAACTGATCGCGCCCGCGATCCGTCTGGCCCGCGAGGGCTTTCCCGTCTCCCCGGATCTCGCGCAGTCGCTGCAGCGCTCCGTCGTGCGCCTCGCCAGCGATGCGGATGCGGCCAGGATCTTCTACAAGCCGGACGGCGGCTACTATGCGGTCGGCGAGACCCTCGTGCAGGAAGACCTCGCCCGCTCGCTCGAGCGCATCGCGCAAGACGGTGCCTCGGGCTTCTACTCCGGCCCGGTCGCGCAGGCCATCGCGGCGCGCGTGCAGGACGCCGGCGGTTCCATGACGGTGGAGGATCTGGCGGCCTATGAGACGGTGTGGCGCGCGCCCGTCACCGGCACCTATCGCGGCTACGAGATCGCCTCCATGCCGCCGCCCTCCTCCGGCGGCGTGCATATCGTGGAAATCCTCAACATGCTGGAGCCCTTCGACCTCGCCGAAATGGGCGCCGGCTCGGCCGCCGCGATGCACGTCATGGCGGAAGCGATGAAGCGGGCCTATGCCGACCGGGCGCAATTCCTCGGCGATCCCGATTTCGTCGACGTTCCGGTCGCCGGCCTCACCTCCAAGGCCTATGCGGCCGAACGCATGGCCGATTTCGATCCCGACCGTGCAACGCCCTCGGCCGAGATCGCAGCCGGCGCGCCCGCCCCTTACGAGAGCGACGAGACCACGCATTTTTCTGTTGTCGACCGGCACGGCAACGCGGTCTCCAACACCTACACGCTGAACTTCTCCTATGGCGTCGGCATGATGGCGCCGGGCACCGGCATCCTGCTCAACAACGAACTCGACGACTTTTCCGCCAAGCCGGGCGTGCCCAATGCCTACGGGCTGATCGGCGGCGAGGCCAATGCGGTCGCCCCGCGCAAGCGCCCGCTGTCCTCCATGAGCCCGACGCTGGTCTTCCGCGACGGCGATCTGGTGCTCGCCACCGGCTCGCCCGGCGGCAGCCGCATCATCACAACCGTGCTGCAGGTGATCGTCAACGTCGTCGACCACGGCATGAACATCGCCGAGGCGAGCACCGCCCCGCGCATGCACCACCAGTGGCTGCCGGACGAGATCCGCATCGAGGACGGCATTTCACCGGACACCCGCGCGCTGCTGCGCGACAAGGGGCACGCGGTCGAGGAAAAAAGCGTGATGGGCTCGACCCAGTCGGTGATGGTGGTGCCGGGCGGACTGGCCGGCGCCTCCGACCCGCGCCGGCAGGGCGCGCTCGCCGCCGGTCACTGAGGCGCAACGGTCACTCGGGCGCCGACATCCGGCGCCCGGGCGGCGGCGTCGGCCGCAACAGCGTGATCGCCAGCAGCAGGACATAGGCGCCGCCGAGCAACAGCGGCATGCCGCGATTGCCGAACATCTCGACCGCGACGCCCGACAGCGTCGGTCCGGCGAAGCCGCCCACGCCCCACATGATCGCGAAACCGGCGTTGCCGGCGATCAGCATGGCGCCGGTGAATCGCCGGCCGAGCTCCATCAGCGCGATGGTGTAGACGCCGTAGGCGGCCGAGCCCCAGACGAAGACCATGGCCCACAGCGCAAGGCGCGTTTCGATCACCAGCGGCAGCAGCGCCGCGCCGAGGATCGTCAGGCCGCACAGAAGCGCCATCATCCGGCGCGGCCCCCAGCGGTCGGCCAGCGTGCCGATGGGCACCTGAAACACGATGTTGCCGACGATCAGCACCGCGAGCGCCGTGGCGGCGGCGGCCTCCGAGAGACCATGCGCCAGCGCGTACACCGGAAAGAAGGTCAGGATCGCCTGATCGAAGGCCGCCGCGATGCCCGTCACGACCATCAGAAACGGAATGAGCGGCACGATGGCGGCGAGCGAGCCCGTGTCGCCGGCCTCGAAGCGCGGCAGACGCGGGCGAACAACGAGCGTGAGCGCCGCGCAGACCGCCGCCACCGCCATGCAGAGATAGAAGGGGGCGAGCGTCTCGGTCCCGGTCACCGTCAGCGCCGCCGGACCGAGCGCGAAGCCGCCGGCCAGCGCCGTGGCATAAAGGCCGAGGACCCTCCCGCGGATGCGGTCGGGCGCGAGCTGGTTCACCCAGGTCTCGCTGCAGATGTAGAGCACGTTGATCGCGATCCCGAGCAGGAAGCGGATCGGGAACCAGACCCACAGGCTCTGGAAATGGCCGAGGATCGCGAAGAGGACGAAGAGCGACACGGCGCTCGCCAGCGCCAGCCGCGCCGCGCCGAAGCGCAGGGCGAGACCCGGAATGAACGGCGCGGAGACGACGATCCCGATCGGCATGGTCGCCGCATTGGCGCCGATCAGCCAGGCCGCCGTCTCCTGCCGCTCCAGGATGAAGGACAGCAGCGGATAGGTCAGCCCCTGCGCCATTCCGAAGACGGCGATCATCAGCAGAACGACCGCCAGCGCCACCCGGTCGAGATCGGGGCCGGCGGTGTCGCCGCGCGCGGCGCTCATCAGGCCGTCTCCCGCGTCTGCCGCGCCTCGGAGTCCGGGGCGACCGGACGCACCAGCGTGGTGGCCGAAGAAAAGCCGAACAGCGGCTTGAGAACGGTGAAATGCCTGGTCTCGCCGGCCACGAAACCGGTGCGCTCGTAGAGCGCGCGGGCACGCGGGTTTGTGTCGATCACATCGAGCCGGACGCCCGAATAACCCTCGCGCGCGGCGATCCCCGCCACGGCGTCGAGCAGCGCCGTTCCGACGCCGAGCCCGCGCGCGTCAGGCGCCACCGCGATGCCGTCCATCGGCAGGGCGTCGTCGTCCTCGGCCTTCTCCAGGAGCGCCAGTCCCGCCATGCGCAGGAGCGCGCCGACCAGGCCGAAGGCGTCGCGAAAATGCCGAAAGCCCGGCTCGAAAAGCCCGGTCCCGGCATGCTTGAAGCCGGCCACTCCGACCAGACGGTCATCGAGGATCGCCGTCGCCGCCCGGTCGTGGCGCAGATGCGGGGCAAGAAACGCCACCGCCGCCTCCTTGCTCGCGAAGAAGGGACGCAGCTTCTGGTAAAGCGCGTCGACGTAGATGCGCGTCGCCGCCGCCTCGTCGCCGGCGCGCACATGCGGCAGGATGATCATGGCTCAACTCCCGAACACGCCCCCGCCCCGCACGGGGGAGCCGGCGCAAGGGGTACCCTGCTTTGCCCGGGTTGCAAACCGTCACACGCGCACGGAGAGCGGTTTCTTCTTGTGTTGCGTCTGCACCACCCGCCGGTCGCCTCGGGTCGCAGAATCGGGGTATGCGAAGGTATCGACTGTCGCTGGATGGAAAGAAGGCCTCGCATGGAGAGCATCGCGCCGCTTCTGGAATGGCTCGCGCGCAGCGAACTCGCCCGCGTCATGGCGACCTCCGCGCCCGCCCGCGAGACCGCCGCCACGCTTCACGCGCTCGGCGCGATGGTGGTCGTCGGCGCGGCGCTGCCGCTCAACCTGCGCCTCCTCGGCCTGTGGCGCGGCGTGCCGCTGGCCGATCTCAACCGCGTCCTGTCGCCGCTGATCCTGCTGGGCTTCGTCACGACCGTCGCGAGCGGCGTGGCGCTCGCCGCGCTGCGGCCCTTCGCGCTTCTCGGCATGCCGGCGGTCCAGGCCAAGCTCGCGCTGATCGCGCTGCTCATGATCAACGCGCTGGCGCTGCGCCTCGTTCCGGCCTGGCGCATGCTCGATCAGGTGGATTCGCGCGGCACGATCTCGCGCTTTCGCACCGCCGGGCTGATCTCGCTGCTGGCCTGGTCAGGCGTGCTGGCGCTCGCGCGCTGGCCGGCGCTTCTGTAGCGGGGAACCGAACCGGCCCGCGTCACTGCGCGCGGCGATAGATGCCCGTGTTGACCACCGTGCCCTCGCCCGGCACCTCGACGCTTTGTTCGATCTCCAGCGTGCGCCCGTCCTCCGACAGCATCCGCCGCGCGCTCATCAGCACCATGTCGCCGCGCTTGGCCTGCGAGGTGAGCGTGGTCTCGTCCTCGAAGAACAGCAGCAGCCGGTCGGCGAGCCCGCTTTCGCCGAGCCGCTCGCCCGGGCCGCCCGGCACGCCGGCGATTTCCGCCTCCAGCCGTTCGCCGTCGGCCGTGATCGTGATCATGCGGATGCGGATCAGGCCGAACTCCTCCTCGATGGTGCAGGTGGCCGAGCGCGGCAGATCGCTTTGGTCGAACTCGCTCTCGTCGAGATCCAGCATCCAGGTGCCGAGAAACGGGGCAATCGTGTCGGTCATGTCGCTCTTCACATCCCAAGGCTGACGGAAATTGGCTGTGCCGCCCTTGTAGAGATCGGGGCGCGGCTTGTCATGGGTGCGCGCCGCCGGCGATGCGCGGAGTCCCGTATAGACGAAGGACGTTCTGGAAACCGCGCCCGCCCGCGCCCAATATGCGAGCCGGGAGGACACAACAATGACGGCCAATGTGCTCATCGTCGACGATGAAGCGGCGATCACCGGGTTCCTGAAGGAGCTGATCGAGGAGGACGGCTACCGCGTGGCCACCGCCGCCGATGCGCGCAGCGCCCGCGCCGCGCTTGCAGCCGGCACGCCCGACATCGTCCTGCTGGACGCGGTGCTGCCGGACGGACACGGGCATGCGCTGTGCCAGGACATTCGCGCCGACCGCGCCACGCGCCACGTGCCGGTCATCATGATGAGCGCCTGCTCGCGCCCGGTCGACGTGGAAAAGGGCCTGGCGCTCGGCGCCGACGCCTATCTCGGCAAACCCTTTTCCGCCAGCCAGCTGATGACCACCGTGACGCGCCTGCTCGAACGGGGCGCGCGCGGCACGGAGCGCGCGGCCGGCTGATCCCATGTCACTCAACCGGTCCTTCACCGGCATCGAACGCTGGAGCCTGCGGCTTCGCATCTTCCTGTTCTTCGCGCTGATCGCCGCCGGCAGCGCGCTCGCCATCGCCGCCGCCCTCGTCTATCTCTCCCGGGGTGGCGCGGCCCCCGATCTCGACCGGCTGGTGCTCGCCGGTCTCGGCCTGATCGGCGCCACGACCGGGCTGACGCTGTGGGTCTGGATCAAGTTCGACGATCACGTCGCCCGGCCGCTGACGAGCCTCGGCGCGAACCTGCGCGCCTCCGTCCATGCCGGCGCCACCCATGAGCTGCCCGAAACCACCGGACGCTATCTCGGCCTGCTGGCGCCGGCCATGCGCGAGGCGAGCGCGGCCCTCGCCGAGGCCCAGCGCGACACCGACGCCATCGTCGCCCGCGCCACCGCCGACGCGGAGCGCCAGCGCGCGCGGCTCGAGGCGGTGCTGCGCGATCTCCAGCAAGGCGTGGTGATCTGCACGCTCACCCACAAGGTCCTGCTCTACAACCGCTTCGCGCAGACCCTGCTCGACCAGGACGGCGCCGCCGGCCGCCTTGGTCTCGAACGGCACCTCACGGGGCTGATCGTCGCCCAGCCGCTGCGCCACGGGCTCGACCGGCTGACCCGACGCTTCGCCTCGGGGCGCCATCGCACGCATCGCGAGGGGCTGTCCGCCCCCTTCGTCAGCGCCACCGCCTCGGGCCGCGACTCCTTGCGCGGACGCATGTCGCTGATCCTCGACGCGGAGGAAACGGCACCGATCGGTTATGTCGTCACCTTCGACCGCATCACCGACGAACTGGCCGCCGGGATCTGGCGCGACCGTCTGCTGCATGACGTGACGCAGGACATGCGCCAGCGGGTGGCGAGCCTCAGCCTCGCCGCGCAGGTGCTGCTGCGCCGCGCCAAGCTGCCACCCGAGGACAACGCCCGTCTCGCCGGCACGGTGGCCGAGGAAACGCAGGTGCTTGCCGAGCGGCTCGACCGGCTCGATCAGGTGACCGGCGACCTGCTGGCCGGCGCCTGGCCGATGACGGATGTCTTTTCCGCGACGCTGGTCGATTGCACCGCCGCGCGGCGCTCGGAAGGACGGGCGCTCGCCGTCGCGCCGGTGGGCGAGGAGGTGTGGCTCGCCTGCGACAGCGCCTCCGTCGTGGAACTGATGGACCGGCTGCTGAACCGCGTCGCGGTGCACGCCGAGGTGTCCGCCTTCGACCTCGGCGTCCATCGCGACGACGGGCGCTGCTATCTGGATCTCGCCTGGACCGGCGCCCTGGTGCCGGTCGAGACGCTGGAAGGCTGGCTCGACGAGCCGCTCGACGAGAGTCTCGGCGCCATGTCGGGCCGCGATGTGCTGAGCCGGCACAAGACCGAGATCTGGTCCGACCGCACGCCCGACGGCAAGGCCCGCATCCGCCTGCCGCTGACATCGGCCGCCGACCATGTCGACCGGCCGGAGAAGTCGCCGACGCCGATCCCCGAGCGTCCCGAGTTCTACGATTTCGACCTCTTCGCGCGCGAAACGCCGGCCTCCATCGAGGATGCGCCGCTCAGGACGCTCTCCTACGTGGTGTTCGACACCGAAACCACCGGGCTGGAGCCCTCGCGCGGCGACGAGATGATTTCGATTGCCGGGGTGCGGATCGTCAACGGGCGCGTGCTGCGCGGCGAGGTCTTCAACGCCTTCGTCCATCCGGGGCGCAGGATTCCGGTCGCCTCGACACGGGTGCATGGCATCACCGACGCCATGGTGGCCGAGGCGCCGCCGCTCGAAACGGTCGTGCCGGAGTTTCACCGCTTCGTCGCCGACAGCGTTCTGGTCGCCCACAATGCGGCCTTCGACATGACGTTTCTCGCCAAGGACCGCAGCCGCACGGGCGTCGCCTTCGACCAGCCGGTGCTCGACACGGTGTTGCTCGCCGGCCACATCTTCGGCACCGCCGAAAGCCTGACGCTGGATGCGCTCGCCGAACGCTTCCAGATCGCCATTCCGCCGGAGGACCGCCACACCGCGCTTGGCGATGCTCTGGCCACGGCGGAGGTGCTGCGCAAGCTGATCGGCCTGCTGGAACCGCTCGGCGTCACCACGCTCGGCCAGGCGATCGAGGTCTCCAACCGGCAGGTCGCCCTGCGCCGGCGCCAGAAGGGCTACTGAGCCGTCACCCGCCCGCCGCCGACCAATGACGACCAATGACGACCAGTGACGACCAGTGACGGCTTGACCGGCGCGCGAAGACGCTGTGTTCTCGTCACCTCCCGCCGCTGGAAAGAAGGTTCACCGACATGTCGCGTTCCACCGTCGTCGTCACCGGCGCGAACCGGGGCATCGGCCTCGCCCTGTGCCGCCAGCTTCTCGCACGCGGCGACATGCACCTCGTCGCCGCCTGCCGCCGGCCCGAGGCGGCGGCGGAGCTTCACCGGCTCGGCGAGGACCACGGCGACCGGCTGGAGATCGTCGCCCTGGATGTGACCGACGCCACCTCGGTGGCCGCCCTGGCCGAAACGCTCGCCGGGCGAACCGTCGACGTTCTGGTCAACAACGCCGGCATCAAGGGGCCCTACGAGACGCTCGACGATCTCGACTTCGACGAATGGCTGCGGGAATTCGCGGTGAACACGCTGGCGCCGGTGCGCGTGGCGCGCGCGCTGCGCGCTTCGCTGCGCACCGCCGCCGTCCCGCGCATCGTGACGATCACCAGCCAGATGGGGTCGCTCGCCCGTCAGACGCGCGGCCATTACGCCTATCGCACCTCCAAGGCGGCGGCGAACAAGGCGATGCAGATCCTCGCGCTCGATCTGGAGGACGACGGCATCGCCGTCGTTGCCATGCATCCCGGCTGGGTGCGCACCGACATGGGCGGGGCGCGGGGCGAGATCTCGGTGGAGGAAAGCGCGGCCGGCATCATCCGGGTGATCGACGCGCTGACGCTCGCCGACAGCGGCCGCTTTCTCACCTGGCAGGGCCGCGACCACCCCTGGTGAGTGCAGGGGTCACGCCGCGATCGGCTCGCGCGGAAAGATCACGGCGCGATCGGCTCGCGCAGAAGGATCAAGGCGCGGTCGGCGCGCCGAGCGCGCCGGCCGCGCGCTGTTCGGGCAGGCGATCCACCAGAAGATCGGTGAGCGCGGCGGCCGCCCACATGGCGGTGAGCGTCAGCCAGGCAGTGAGGGCGAAGATCGAACCGCCGGTAATCCCCGCCCCGACGGCACAGCCCCCGGCCAGCATGCCGCCGAAGCCCATCAGCACGGCGCCGGCGATGTAGCGGCGCATCGAGCGCCCGCCCTCGAAGCCCTGCAGCGTCCACTCGCGCGCCAGCAGCGCGGCCAGCGCGGAGCCGAGGAACACGCCCGGCACCAGCCCGATGTCGAAGTCGAGCTTGCTCCCGGGAAGCGACAGAACGCTCATCAAGGTATCCGCCGACGGCCCCGTGAAGGTCATGCTCTTGACCGTCATCGGCTCGAACGCCTGGATCGAGAGCTGATAGGTGAACCACCAGCCGGCCGCGACCGTCGCGCCGACGCCCGCCGCGCCGAGCCATCCCCAGGGGCCCAACCCGGCACGCACCGCGAAGACCACGGCGCCGGAGAGAAACAGCAGGCCGATCACCGGCCCGGCCTGCGCGCCGAGGCCGAGCGCCTGCAGGAGATCGAGATTTTCCCTTCCGCCGACGGTCCAGGCCCGGGCGAGCGCATCGCGCAGCGGCGAGAGAATGCCGTGGATCGAGGCTTCCGCCGTCACCGCGAAGATCAGCCCCGACAGCAGCGCCCGCAGGTTTCCCGTCGCCGAGAGAACCAGCAGGCGGCTCGCGCAGCCACGCGCCAGCACCATGCCGATCCCGAACAGGGCCCCGCCGATCAGCGCCCCGGAAATCGATCCGCGCGCGGCGAACTGGCGCGCTTCCGACAGATCGACGATCCGGAGCTGGATCAGCGCCTGGGTGAGAAAGACCGCAATGGTGAAGGTGATCAGCCAGACCGCGACCTTGACGCCGATGGCGCCGCGCGCGAACTCGATCACGGCGGCGCGCAGGCAAAAGCGGCTGCGCTGCGCGAAGATCCCGAAGGCGATGCCGATGGCCAGACCGCCCAGCGCCGAGGTGCCGGCCTCGCCGAAGGCGTCGAACAGTCCCGTGAGATCCATGACAGCGCGCCCCGACCAGCCCGACGAAAGATATTCAGACTTGTGAATATCTCGACCGCTGCACGCCCGCCTTGATCTCGCTCAAGCGACGGGGGGCGCGCGCGGGTCCGGGAGGACGGGCGGCGTCAGTCCACCACCAGCTTGAGCGGCGTGCCGGCGGGGATCACCTCGCCGGGCTGCACCTGGTTGAGGATGGAGAAAAGCTCCAGCCGGCGTCCGGCCTCCACGCCGCTCATCCCGACCGCGAGACGTTCGGGCGTGTCGCCCTGATCCGCGCGGATGATCTTGATGCGCAAGGGCCGCAGCCGCGCCCGTTCGGTGGGCGTGAGCTGGCGGAAGCTGTCGACGGTCGCCTGATAGTCGCGCGCGAAGCGCTCGCCGCCGGCGCGCGAGGCGAAGATGAAGCGATAGCCCGTGCGCCCGATGCGCACCACGGCGATGCGGAACGTCCAGCCATCGGTGACGGCGGCGGCGGTGACGGCGGGCAGGCCGTTGACCGTCTCCTCGCGCACGCTGTCGCGCACCAGCCCGTTGATCCAGCCGCTGGTCATATAATCGACGAGCGAGGGAAAATCGCTGAGGTCGGCGCCGTCGAAGCGCAGCGCCGTGCCCCGGTCGTTACTCGCGAGCACCGCCTCAGGCGAGTTCTCCAGCCGGTAGCCGTTGGGCACCGTGAAGCTGATCCCCAGCGCCTTGTGCAGGAAGGAGCGCCCGCGAATGAAGCCTTCCAGCGGATCGTCACCATAGAGCATGCCGTCGATCTTGGTCAGATAGGCGTCGCGGTCGCGCTCGCCGAGCCCCGGCGCGCCGACCTGACGCGCCGCGCGCACCGCCGTCTGCACCCGCTCCGGCGTCGTGGGATGCGAGGAGAGGAAATCCGGCGCGCTCGAGGTGTCGCCCTGCGCGCTCTGATAGGCGGCGAAGCGCCCCATCACCGTCAGGAAGCGCGCCGCGGCGAAGGGATCGTAGCGCGCGCGCGCCAGCGTGCGCACGCCGACCGCATCGGCCTCCAGTTCCTGGATCTGCGAGAACCGCGCGAAGGACAGCTGCGAGGAGACGATTGCCGCGCGCGCCTGTTCGGGATCGCGGACCACATTGCCGAGCACCCGGCCGGCGAGTTCCGTCGCCTCGGCGCGCTGCTGGCGCTTGATCGCGTGGCTCGCGGTGACATGCGCCATTTCATGCGCCAGCACGGCGGCGACTTCCGACGTGTCGGTGGCGAGCGCCAGCAGGCCGCGCGTCACATAGAGATAGCCGCCGGGCAGCGCGAAGGCATTGACCGCCGGCGAGTTGAGAATGGTGATCCGGTACTTCTGGGACGGGTCGTCGGAGGCCTCGACCAGCCGGCCGACGACCTGCGCCACGGCACGCTCCGCGCCGCGATTCTCATAGACGCCGCCATAGGTCGCGACCACGCGCGGATGTTCGCGCGCGCCGATATCCGCCATGACGCCGGGGCGCAGCGTGCCAGGGGTCGCCGTGCCGATGTCGATGGGCGAATTGCCGGAAATCTGGCAGCCCGACAAGGCGAGCGCGGCCAGCGCGACGGTCGCGAGCCGGCGTCCATGCCTTGCCAGACATTCGGAGAACGGAAAGCTGATCACCGGCTTTGGCCATCCTTGTCGAGCCGCTCGATCTGGGCAGGGTGACGGAGATCGATCAGCGGGCCCCGGTCCTGCCGGAGCACGCCTCTGACCCGAATAGCTGCCCCTTCCAGGGACCGCGCGTCAAGCCCGGCGGCCGCGAAATCGGCGATGCGACGGCTGTCGACGGTCGCGGTGAAGTCGCGCGACCAGCGCCGTCCGAAGTTCAGATAGAGCGTGCGGGACGTTTCGCCCACCGACAGCACCCGCCCGGTGACCAGCGTGTACTGGCCGACACGCGCGGCAAGCGCGCGCGGGCGATGCGCCGACCACACGCGCTCGCGCGCCCACAGGCCGGCCCGCGCGGCGCGCGCGGCGCGTTCGGCGGCAAACAGCGGCGCGAGACAGGCGGGCGTCGCCCGGCGCGGCGCGACGATCGCGCGGCCCGCCGCGACCTCTTCGTGGGCGAGCCACATGCCGGTCGGCTCGCTTCGAAGGTGACCGATCCGCCGCCCCCAGCGGTCGGGCGCCTCGTCGAGCGCGAGAAAGGTCATCGCGCGCGCCGCGCCCTGCACTCCGGCACCGGGCTTTCCAGAAACCGAGACCGGCACATGCAGCTCGCCCTGCCGATAGAGCCGGCCGGCAGGATCGGCGAGATCGCCCGTCTCGGTGCGCGGCGTGAGCACCAGCACCTCGGCGGAGCCGCGCGCGCCGCTCACCTCGGGCAGACAGGCCGGCGGCAGCGCCTGGGCGGCGAGCGGAGCCGCGCCCGTCAACGCACCCGCGATCACCACGCCACGGCCCACGACCGCGAGCCAAGTGCGCAAGGATGAGGCGAAATGGCGCATGACACGATCCCGGGACCTGAAGGATCTCCGTCTTCGCGCAATTGTTTGGCGGGACTGCGGCGAAGCTCAAGGCCCGCCGCGCGTCTCCGATCAGGCCGCGACGGCAGTTGCCAGCGCGCTGTCGATGGCGCCGGCGAGCTTGTCGACCAGTTCGCCGACCTGCGCCTCCTCCAGAATGAAGGGCGGCGCGAGCAGCACGTGGTCGCCCGACCGGCCGTCGATGGTGCCGCCCATGGGATAGCAGATCAGCCCGTTGGCGAAGGCCGCCTTCTTGATGGTGGCGTTGAGCCGGCATGCGGGATCGAAGGGCGCCTTGCTCTCCCGGTCCGCGACGAGTTCCAGCCCGAGGAACATCCCCCGGCCGCGAATGTCGCCGACATGGGGATGCTGGCCGAACCGCTCGACGAGCGCGGCCTTGAGCGTGTCGCCCATGGCGCCGGCGCGCGCCACGAGACCGCGCTCGACCAGCGCGGTGACCACCGCCCGGCCGGCGGCCGCCGCCGCCGGGTGTCCGATATAGGTGTGACCGTGCTGGAAGAAGCCGGTGCCCTCCTCGATGGCGCGGTAGATCTCGGCCGAACACAGCATCGCGCCAATCGGCTGATAGCCCGCGCCCAGCCCCTTGGCGATGCACAGGATGTCG
The DNA here is from genome assembly GCF_040110915.1 of Stappia sp. Taxonomy (NCBI): domain Bacteria; kingdom Pseudomonadati; phylum Pseudomonadota; class Alphaproteobacteria; order Hyphomicrobiales; family Stappiaceae; genus Stappia; species Stappia sp. The sequence continues at coordinate 3,796,478 of NZ_CP157793.1, forward strand.
GGCGCGACCCCGTCCGCCTCGCAGGCGAAGAGATGGCCCGTGCGGCCCATGCCGCACATGACCTCATCGAGAATGAGCAGCACGCCGTGGCGGTCGCAGATCTCGCGGATGCGCCTGAAGTAGCCCGGCACCGCCGGCACCGCGCCGAGCGTGGCGCCGACCACCGGTTCGGCGATGAAGGCGGCGACCGTCTCCGGACCGAGCCGCAGGATCTCCGCCTCGAGCTCGTCGGCGACGCGCCGGCCGTAGTCTTCCGCGCTCTCGCCGTCGGCCTGTCCGCGATAGGCGTAGCAGGGCGCAATATGCGACATTTCCACCAGCATCGGCTGGAAGGGCTCGCGCCGCCACATGTTGCCGCCCGCCGACAGGGCGCCGAGCGTGTTGCCGTGATAGCTCTGCCGGCGCGCGATGATGCGCGCGCGGCCCGGCTCGCCGCGCTCCAGGTGATACTGGCGCGCCAGCTTGAGTGCGGCCTCCGTCGCCTCCGACCCGCCGGAGACGAGATAGACCCGATCCAGCCCCTCCGGCGCATGGGCGATCAGCAGATCGGCCAGATCCTCCGCCGGTCCGTTGGTGAAGAAGCCGGTGTGCGCGAAGGCGATGGCGTCGAGCTGTGCCTTCACCGCCTCGGTGACGGCCTGGTCGGAATGGCCGAGGCAGGAGACCGCCGCACCGCCGGAGGCATCGAGATAGCGCTTGCCCGTGTCGTCGACGATGTAGCAGCCGTCGCCCTTCACGGCGCGGGGCGGACGCATGGCGGTGTGGCGGGGGAAGATATGGGTCATGGTCTGGATCTTCGGAGGTGGTGTGTCGCCGGTCGTCGCGGGCCGGCACGCCGTTTCGGGGGTCAAAGCCCCCGGTCGCGAGGGAAGACGGCGGGCGGCGTCACGACCGTGCCGTCATCAGGATCTTGAGGGCGAAGCCGCCGATCACGCCGGCGAACAGCCAGTCGACCGCCCGCAGCACGCGCGGCGCGCGCCGCAGCGACGTCGACAATCCGTCCGCCATCATGACCATCGCCACGCAGAAGGGAAGCGAAACCGCGACCATATAGAGCCCGAGAAAGATCATCTTTCCGGCCGCGTCGGGATCGTTGGTGGCGACGAATTGCGGCAGAAAGGTGAGAAAGAAGAGAATGATCTTCGGATTGAGCAGATTGACCGTCACGCCGGTGAGAAACGCCCGGCGAAGCGGCACGCTCCGCGTGCGCGGCGCGGCCTGCACGGAAAAGGCCGAGCCCTTGCGCACGCTCTGCACGGCAAGCCACAGCAGATAGAGCGCCCCGGCCACCTTGAGCACGAAAAACGCCTCCGCCGAGGCGGCCAGCAGCGCCGACAGGCCGAAGGCGACGAGCAGCGTATGCACCACATTGCCGGCGAGCGCGCCCAGCATCGAGGCCATTCCGGCGGCGCGCCCCTGCGACAGGGCCCGACTGACGAACAGCGTCATGTCCGGTCCGGGCGTCAGCACCAGCACCACGCAGGCGAGCGTGAAGGTCGCGAGCGTTGCGGCGTCGGGCACGAACATCATGAGGGGTCTCCTTCCTGCGCGGCGTCCGCGCCCGCGTGTCGCACGGCGTGATCGAGGGCCTGCTCCAGACGGTCGTTGCCCCAGAACAAGTCGCCGTCGGCGGTGGTGAAACTGGGCGCGCCAAAGATGCCGGCGCATTCCGCCGCCGTGACCTCGTCCTTCAGCCGGGCCTTGATTCCGGGCGTTTCGGCGCGCGCCAGCAGCGCGTCGGCGGGCAGATCGAGACCGGCGAGGATCGCGGCGATCGTCTCGCGCGCGCCGATGTCCCGGCCCTCGCCGAATTCCGCAAGATAGACCGCCCGGCTGAACCTGGAAACGGCCGCCGGATCGTCCAGCGCCAGCGCGACACGCGCGGCGAGCAGGCCGTTTTGCGGAAACGGATCGGGCCGCACGAAGGGCAGACCAGCGGCCGCCGTCAGGCGTTCCATGTCGCGCCACATGTAAGCCCCCTTGGCGGGGTAGAGGTTGAAGGGCGAGGTCGGCCAGCCGGCCTTGGCGAAGACCGGCCCGAGCAGGAACGGCCGCCAGCGCAGCCCGACACCGCGCGCGCTCGCGGCCCGCTCGATCCGCAGAGCCGTCAGATAGCTGTAGGTGGAGGCGAACTCGTACCAGAAATCGATGACCGGTGCGATCCTGCCCCTGTCCTTGCCTATGGCCTCGCCCCTGCCCCTGTCCTTGCCTATGGCCTCGCCCATGGCCTTCCTCCGCAGCCGTCTTTCGGGCCTGTCCGTCGACATCGTCCCTTGCCCGGGCACGGGTGATGGACACACGCGTCTCTCCGGTTATAACCGCAGCGGGGCCCAGGACGGAATACGCATGACATCTTCCCTTTCCTCGACGACGCCCGCACCCGACACACGGTCGGACACGGGCCGCGACCCGCTGGCCGAGCGCGGGCCCTTTCGCCGGCTGATCGTCCTGACGCTGGCCTATGTGGCGCTCGTCTCGGCCGTCTTTCTCGCGTTCCCCGGCCTCGACCTGTGGATGAGCGGGCTCTTCCACGATGCGACCGCCGGCTTCTGGGCGACCACGGACCCGCTGCTGATGCGGCTGCGCGAACTGGGCCCCTTCCTCGTCAAGGTGATCGCCGGCGCCAGTCTGGCGATCCTGCTCGCCGCCACGGTCGCGCCGCGTCTGGTCGCCGGCCTCTCGCTGCGCGCGCCGCTGTTTCTGCTGTCGACGCTGGCGCTCGGGCCGGGCCTGCTGGTCAATGCGATCCTGAAGAACAACTGGGGGCGCCCGCGCCCCAATTCGGTCGAGGCCTTCGGCGGCGACGCCCCCTTCATCGGCGTGTGGCGGATCACGGACCATTGCGCCACCAACTGCTCCTTCGTCTCGGGCGAGGGATCGGCGAGCTTCTGGCTGGTGGCGCTCGCCTTTCTGGCGCCGCCGGCCTGGCGGCGCGGCATCCTGCTTGCCGTCGCGCCGCTGTTCCTGGCGCTGTCACTCAACCGGGTCGCCTTCGGCGGGCATTTCCTGTCGGACACGATGCTCGCCTGGGGGCTGACCTTGCTGGTGATCCTGGCCGTCTACGCGGGCCTCTATCGCACGGCCGCCGGCGAGCGGATCGAGGCCCGCACCCGCGCCGGCCTCGCGGCGTTCGGCGCTTACATCGGCGCGCTGCTGACCCGCGCGGGCCGCGGGCTCGCCACCCGCATCGACGGCTTTTTCGCCATGTTCCGCTGATCTCGTCGGGCAGGGGCGGCGCGGGGCCTCGTCTGCCGCAGGTTGCCTTTGCGCCGCCTTCGGTGGAAAACGCAAGGGGACCGGCCGTGGCGATTCGACCGTCCCGCCTGCCCATGCCGCCGGACACTCCATCCTCGATGGGGCCGTGTTGCCGATGAGTGCGATGACGACCGAGAAAGATCCAGCACCGCAGGACGCTCTCCCGGATCCGCGCCCGACGCCGGACCAGACGCCGGACGGGGCACCGGAGCGGGCGCCGCGCCGGCGCGCCGGCGGCTGGCCGACCGCCGTTCTGCTGCTTGCGCTCGTCGGCTGCCTCGGGTTTGCCGTCGGCGGCTTTTTGCGCTTCGCGGACACGGTGACGAACCTCGAGACCCCGCAGGACGTGGGCGCCGACGCCATCGTCGTGCTCACCGGCGGCAGCGAGCGGGTGAAGAAGGCGCTGGAGCTCCTGGCCGACCGGCGCGCCGAGCGCCTGCTGATCTCCGGCGTTCATCCGGACACGACGCCGGAGCAGATCGTCCGGCGCACCGAAAGCGATCTGGCGCTCTTCGCCTGCTGCATCGACCTCGACCGCGAGGCCAACAACACGCTGGAGAACGCGGCGGAGACCGGCAAATGGGCGCGGCGCAACGGGTTCCGCACCCTGCTCGTCGTCACCAGCGCCTATCACATGCCGCGCGCCCTGCTGGAGTTGCGCGCCGTGATGCCCGATCTGGAGCTCGTGCCCGCGCCGGTGCAGTCCACCGACCTCGCGCTCGACGGCTGGTATCGCGACCGCGGGGTTTCCGTGCTTCTCGCACGCGAATACTTGAAGTACATGTTGGCCTGGGTCCGGATCGCCCTGATGGGACCGCCGGAGCCCTGACCCGTCGGCCGGCTCCGTGCCGGCCTTGCCGCCTTTTCGAGGGGCCATGCCCCGTCCACTCTCGCCTTCCGGCCGCGCCGATGATCCTTCTCCGCTCCCTGACGTTCCAGGTCCTGTTCTATCTGTCGACCGCGGCCCTGATGATCCTCTCCTTGCCGGTGTTCCTGCTGCCGCCGCGCATGGGCTGGCCGGTGGTGCCCCTGTGGGCGCGGGTCAACGTGGTCCTGCTGCGCGCGGTGGTCGGACTGCGGGTCGAGGTCCGGGGACTGGAGAACATCCCCGACGGCGGCTTCATCGTCGCCGCCAAGCACCATTCGGCCTGGGAGACCTTCGCGCTGCTGCCGCTCTTCGAGTTTCCCACCTACGTCCTGAAGCGCGAGCTGCGCTACATCCCGCTGTTCGGCTGGTACACCGCGAAGTTTCGCCAGATCCCGGTCGATCGCGGCAAGCGCTCCGTCGCGCTCGCCGCGCTAACCCAGAACGCGGAGATCGCGATCCGCGAGGCGCGCCAGATCCTGATCTTTCCCGAAGGCACCCGACGCGGCGCCGGCGAGGAGCCGCGCTACAAGTTCGGCGCCTCCCATCTCTATCGTTCGCTCGGCTGCCCGATGCTGCCCATCGCGCTCAACTCGGGCCTGTACTGGCCGCGGCGCGGCTGGCGGATCTATCCCGGCACCGTGCTGGTCGAGATCCTGCCACCGATCCAGCCGGGCCTGGAGATCGAGACTGTCCACCGCACGCTCACCGACAGCATCGAAACCGCGACCGACCGCCTCATCGAGGAAGCGGCGAGGGCCCCGCGCCCCTCACCGGTTCTCGCCCGCGTGGCGGCGCGCTGGCGCGCCCGCGGTCACCGGCCCGACAGCGCGGTCTTCGACAGGACCGATGTGTGACCGACCGACGCGTGACCGACCGGCGCGCAACCAGGGGCACCTGCAGTTTCGACTGGCAAAAAGTTCCCGTTTCGTTCTAGATTGACGGCATGAAACCGTCCTCGCCTCCGACAGAGCCGCCCGCCGAGGCCTCGACCGGCGACCCGCCGCGCGAGGGCGCGCCGCGTGCGGCGACGGATCTCGGTCTGTCCGACCGCTATCGCTATCTGGTGGGGCGCTCCGGCCGGCGGTATCTGTTTTCCGCCGTTCCGGCGGAGGAGCTGGGCGCCTATCGCGCGGCGGTGGTGCTGCTCGACGCCACGGCGGGGCATGCGGCCTGGATGGGGGAGGTGGACCGGGATGGCATGCGTCGGGGCGCGCCGCTGAGCGCCCGCGCGCTCGCCGGGCGTCGCGCCTGGATCCATCTCCTGGCGCGCAGCGCCGCCGACCGCCGCGCCGTCATGGACGACCTCTTGGCGAACGATGCGGCACCGGGGGGACTACCGGGGGGTCTGGCCGGTCCGGCACCGGGCGATCTCGCGCCGGCGACCCTGCCCGGCCTGCTCGACGGCAGCGGGACACCGGTCTCCTCGGGTGACCCGGAGCGCAAGCGCTCAGGCTGAGCGCTCCGGCCCCGATGCGGCGAGACCGGGCACAGCCGATGCCGCGCCCCCCTGCGGCTCCGCAAGCCGGGCACACAATGCCTCGAGCGCCGCATCGCGGATCTTCAATTCGCGCAGATGCGCCAGCGTATTGAGGACGTAATCCGGATTGGGGCCCGACTGGCCGACCGCGCCGCGCACGATCTCCACCTGCCGCTCGAGCGGCAGGACCCCGGCATATTGTTCGTGAGACCGGTCGACCACATAGGTCAGCGCGCGCACCGGCGTGTCGCGGCCGTCTGCGAGCCGCACGCGGCGCTCGCTCTCCAGATAGACCAGCGTCGCCTGTTCGCGGGCGCGCAGGTAGTCGATGACCTCGGCCCTGTTGCGCGCGGCGACGCGAAAGGCGACGCCCCGGCAGGCGCCGCCCCGGTCGAGACCGAGCACCAGACCGGGCCGGCTCCGGGTGCCGCGATGGACCCAGGAATAGATGCAAAGCGAGCGGTGCGCGCCGTGCAACACCGCCGGCACCGCGTCCTCATGGTCGAAACCCGGTCGCCACATCAGCGAGCCGTAGCCGAAAACCCAGATATCCTGCATGCGCTCCCCTTCGTGCCCTGTCCCCCTAGCAACCGTGCGCGCGACTGACAAGCATGCCCCCGACGTGAAGCCCGACAGGGCGCGGGCAAAGGGCGTCACCTGGTCGCGGGCCGCGACCGCCGGGCACATGCGCCTTGCAAGCGGGCCCGCCGCATGCTTACACGCACCGCAAAGATCCCGCGAGAGAGACAGCCATGACCGCTCCCGAAGCCAACACATCGCCCGACACGCCGCGTCCGCCGTCGCGCCGGGGCTACTGGCTGCTCGGCACGCTCGTCGTGCTGATCGTTGCGGGCTGGACCGCCTATTGGGCGATCGCGCGCGGCATGGCCGGCGATCTGCTGCACAATGCGGTGGCGGTGGCGAATGCGGAGGGCGGCGCGCTGGTGTGCGGTGACGAGGCGCTCGGCGGCTATCCCTTCCAGATCCGCCTCGACTGCGCGCCGCTGGAGGCCCGCGACGCCGAGGGGCGCGCGCTCGCGCTCGGGGCCCTGCGGGCCATCGCCATGGCCTACAACCCCCGCCATCTGATCCTGGAGGCGCAAGCCCCCGCCCGCCTGACCCTGCCCGATGCGCTGCCCGGCGGCACGCTCGCCCTCGACTGGACGAATGCCCGGGCAAGCGCCCGCGTCGGCGACACCGCGCTGGCGCGGGCCGACATCGCGCTCGAAGGCCCCTCGGCCAGCCTTGCGACCGGCCGCGTCGAGGCGGCACACATGAGCGTCAATCTGCGCCGCACGCCGGAAGCGCGCGAAAATGCCGATCTCGCGCTGCGGCTGGATGAGGCCCGTGTGCCCGGCCTGACCGCGCCCTTGCGGCTTTTCGCGACCGCGACCGTGGCCGACGGCGCGGCGCTCTTCGGCGGCGGCGGAGACATGCGCGCAACGCTGTCGGCCCCCGACGCGATCCGCGTCACGCAGTTGCGGGTCGACAGCGAGACCGTGTCCCTGTCGGCGGAAGGCACGCTCTGGCTGGATGGCCAGGGGCGGCTCAGCGGCGAGCTGCCGCTGACGGTCACCGGTGTCGATGCCCTGCCCGCGCTGCTGGCGCCGTTCTTTCCGGCCGGATCGAACGTCCCGACCGCGCTGCAAGGCGCCATCGCCGGCTTCGGCACGCCAACGACGCTCGACGGCGCGCCGGCCGTGACGGTTCCGCTGACCTTCAGGGCCGGCACGGCGCGCGTCGGGCTGATCCCGATCGCCGCCCTCGCGCCGCTCTACTGATCGACTGACTCAGGGTCCGCCGGATCACTCGGCCATGACCCGGTCGATGGCGAGCGTATAGCCCTTCCAGTCGGCCGGCTCGGCGATGCGGTCGTAGAGCGCCATGGCCGGTGCGTTGCGGCTCGGGACGATCCAGCGCAGCTGCGACCAGCCCCGGGACTGTCCCTCGCCGACCAGCGCCTCGATCATGCGCCGCGCGATGCCCTGGTTGCGCGCCGAGGGATGCACGTAGATTTCGTCGAGCTGGCCGGCCCGCAGGCCGGTGATGATCTCCGGCAGGTCGAAGAAGATCGCGAAGCCGACCAGCGCCCCGTCGCGCTCCGCGCCGATCACCTCGGCCGTACGGTCGCCGAGGATGCGTTCGGCGTAATACTGGTCCGGGCGACGCGGCGCGCCGCGCTTCAGCGCCTGCGCGTAATCCGCGATCAGCGGCGCGAGGGCGGGCGCGTCATCGGGGCCGAGGGTCCGGATGGAAAGAGTGCTCATGAAATCTCCGCAAATGCTTGATCCCGGGCAGGATGTCGCCGTTACCTTGTCCCGAACGGCAGGCGTAATCAAGCGTCCCCACCCGCTCCCCGCGAAGACCGGCGCGGGCACGGGCGCCCCGCCGGCAAACCACCGCCCGCCACGCCGGCGGCTGCCCGCAACAGGCTGTTGACGCCCTCCCCCCAAAGGCCTGTAAAAAGCGGCGATCCAACCGCGTGAAGCGGACGCGCCCGGCGTTATCGCCCGTCCCGTCTTGCCGACCCTGTCCCGCCCGATGAAAAGGATGCGTGATCCCATGACGACCGCCGCAAGCCGCCCCCGCCGCAGCGTGCTCTACATGCCGGGCTCCAATGCCCGGGCCCTGGAGAAGGCCAGGACGCTCGACGTCGACGCCCTGATCCTCGATCTCGAGGACGCGGTCGCCCCCGACGCCAAGGACGTGGCGCGTCAGCAGGTGCGCGACGCGGTCGCCGGCGGCGGCTACGGCCATCGCGAACTTGTGATTCGCATCAACTCGCTCGCCACCCCCTGGGGCGCGGACGATCTCGCCATGGCGGTCGCCGCCGCGCCCGACGCGATCCTCGTGCCGAAGGTCTCGACGCCGGCCGATCTGGAGCGCGTGGCGCATCAGGTAAACGGCGCGCGGGCGCCCGCCCGCGTCGCGCTCTGGGCGATGATGGAAACCCCGCTCGCCATGCTGAACGCGCGCGACATCGCCGCCAGCGCCAAGAATCCGGAGACGCGGCTCGCCGGCTTCGTCATGGGCACCAACGATCTGGCCAAGGAAACCGGCGCCCGTCTGGTCCCGGGTCGCGCCCCGATGCGCCCCTGGCTGATGACCTGCGTCGCCGCCGCCCGCGCTCATGGGCTGGCGATCGTCGACGGCGTGTTCAACGGTCTCGACGACGCCGACGGCTTCGAGGCGGAATGCCGCGAGGGCGCGGAGATGGGCATGGACGGCAAGACGCTGATCCACCCCAAGCAGGTCGCGCCCTGCAACGCCGCCTTCTCGCCGAGCGAGGCCGAGGTCGCCTGGGCGCGCAAGATCATCGCCGAGTTCGAGAAGCCGGAAAACGCCCAGAAGGGCGCGATCCAGGTCGAGGGCAAGATGGTCGAGCGGCTGCATGCGGAGATGGGCGCCAAGCTCGTCGCCATCGCCGATGCCATCGCCAGCCGCTGAGGCGCGGGGAGATCGTCCGATGAAACTCTACCGCTTGCTCACCGGCCCCGACGACAGCGCCTTCTGCCACAAGGTGACGGCGGCACTCAACGCCGGCTGGGAGTTGCACGGCGCACCGACCATGACCTTCGATGCGACGCGCGGGTGCGTCGTCTGCGGGCAGGCGGTGGTGAAGGAGGTCGCGGGGCGCGACTACGATCCGTCGATGAAACTCGGCGACCAGTAACGGACGCGGCGACAGGACCGGCGCGGGCGCGCGTCCGCGCCGCCGCTCACTTCCATTTTTCCTGATCCAGCGAATGGCGCTGGATCAGCGGCATTTGCGCCAGCGTGAAGGCGATGGTGATCGGCATCACGCCGAAGACCTTGAACGAGACCCAGAAATCGGTCGAGAAGAGCCGCCAGACCACCTCGTTGAGCAGGGCCAGAAAGAAGAAGAACACCCCCCAGCGGAAGGTCAGCTTGCGCCAGCCCTCGGCGTCGAGGCGGAAGACGCTGTCGAAGACATAGCCGAGCAGCGATTTTCCGAAGACCAGCCCGCCGAGCAGCACGCAGCCGAACAGCGTGTTCACGATGGTCGGCTTGAGCTTGATGAACAACTCGTCGTGCAGCCACAGGGTCAGCGCGCCGAAGACCAGCACCACCACGCCGGAGACCACCGGCATCACCGGCAGCCGGCGCGTCAGCGCGTAGGACACGCCGAGCGAGATCGTGATCGCCACCATGAAGACGCCGGTCGCCAGAAAGATCGGCCCGCCGAAGGCGCCGAGCGCGGGAAAGCGCTCGACCAGCATTTCGCCGCGCGCATTGGCGAAGAAGAACAGCACCAGCGGTCCGAGTTCGAGCGCAAGCTTCAGAAGCGGCGGCAGCTCCTTGCGGTCGGGCGCGTTGGGATCGTGTTCGAATTCCATTGCGCCTTACCCCTCCTGGCCGGCGATGGCGGCGGCGAAATCCTCCGCCTTGAAGGCTTCGAGATCGTCGATCCCCTCGCCGACGCCGATGAAATGCACCGGCAGCTTGTGCTTCGCGGCGATCGCCACGAGAATGCCGCCGCGCGCCGTGCCGTCGAGCTTGGTCATCACCAGTCCCGTCACCCCGGCGGTCCTGCCGAAGATCTCGACCTGGCTCATGGCGTTCTGACCGGTCGTCGCGTCGAGGGTCAGGAGCACGCTGTGCGGCGCGTCCGGGTCGTGCTTCTTGATGACGCGCACGACCTTTTCCAGTTCCGCCATCAGTTCGGCGCGGTTCTGCAGCCGCCCGGCGGTGTCGATCAAGAGCACATCGGCCGAGGCCGCGCGCGCCTGGTCCATCGCGTCGAAAACGAGGCCGGCCGCATCGGCGCCGGTGTCGCGGGCGATCACCTCGGACCCGGTGCGCTGCCCCCAGATCTTGAGCTGTTCGACGGCGGCCGCGCGGAAGGTATCGCCGGCGGCCAGCATCACCGTCTTGCCCTCGGCCCTGAGCTTCGCCGCCAGCTTGCCGATGGTGGTGGTCTTGCCGGTGCCATTGACGCCGACGACCAGGATCACATGCGGCTTGCGGGCGGGATCGAGCGTCAGCGGCCGCGCCACCGGCTCCAGCACCCTTGCGACTTCCTCGGCGAGCACCCGGCGCACCTCGTCGGGCGCGATCTCCTTGTCGAACCGGCCCTCGCCGATCCGCTCGGCGATCGCCATGGCGGTGTCGACGCCGAGATCGGCCTGGATCAGAAGATCCTCCAGATCCTCCAGCGTTTCGGCATCGAGCTTGCGCTTGGTGAAAAGCGCCGTGATGCCCCCGGTGAGCGAGGCGGACGAGCGCGACAGCCCGTCCTTCAGCCGCGCGAACCAGGATTTTTTCGGTGCCGCAGGGACCACGGCCGGCTCGGGCGCCGCATCGACGTCGGTCTCGTCCCGACCGGTTTCCACCGATTCGGTCTCCACCGGCTCGGTCAGCGGCACGCCGCGCGCCGCATCCGCTTCGGCCGCGAAATCGATTTCCTCCGCCGCCTCGACGGCGCGCACTTCCTCGGGGCGCGCGGGCGCATCCGTTGCAGCGGCCGGGGCGTCCGCTACGGCCTCAGCCGCCGCCTCAGGTGAGGGGTCCGGCTCCGCCTCGGTCAGAGTGTCCGGCTCCGCCTCCTTCAAAAGGTCGGCTTCCGCCTCGGGCGCGGTGTCCGGCTCCGCCTCTTTCAAAAGGTCGGCTTCCGCCTCTTTCAAAAGGTCGGCTTCCGCCTCCTTCAAAAGGTCGGCTTCCGCCTCCGGGGCCCGCTCGGCCTGGCGTCCGCCGAAAAGCCGTCCGAGGAAGCCGCGTTTGGAATCGCTCATGCCGTCATGCCGCCTGTTCGTGCCGCTGGTTGGGAAAGGGGCTCGGCCATCAGATGCCGCCCGGTATGCCCGCCGATCCGCATCGCGACGAGGTCGCCGGCGCCGGCGTCCGCAAACGCCTCCGGCCGGTATTCCACCTGGGTGAATTGCGCCGTGCGGCCCAGCCCCTCGCGTTCGATCAGCACGTCGCGCACGTGCCCGACCTCACCCGCAAGATGCGCCTCGAGCGCCGCCTGTCCCTTGTCGCGCAGCCGCGCGGCGCGCTCCTTGACGAGAGCGCGGTCGAGCTGCGGCATGCGCGCCGCCGGCGTGCCGGGGCGCGGCGAGAAGGGGAACACATGCAGATGCGTCAGGCCGCACTCGTCGACGATGGCGAGCGAATTGGCGAACATCGCCTCCGTCTCCGTGGGAAAGCCGGCGATGATATCCGCGCCGAAGACGACATCAGGGCGCAGGGCTCGCACCTCCTCGCAGAAGCGGATCGTGTCGGCGCGCAGATGCCGGCGCTTCATGCGCTTGAGGATCATGTCGTCGCCCGATTGCAGCGACAGATGCAGATGCGGCATCAGCCGCGCCTCCTCCGCGATCGCGCGCATCAGGGCCGGATCCGCCTCGATGGAATCGATGGACGACAGCCGCAGCCGGTCGAGGGCGGGGACATGCTTGAGGATCTTCAGCGTCAGATCGCCGAGCGACGGCGTGCCCGGAAGATCGGCGCCGTAGCTGGTGATGTCGACGCCGGTCAGCACGATCTCGCGATAGCCGTTGTCGACGAGCCGGGCGATCTGTTCCACCACCGCGCCCATCGGCACGGAGCGCGAATTGCCGCGCCCGTAGGGAATGATGCAGAAGGTGCAGCGATGGTCGCAGCCGTTCTGGACCTGCACGAAGGCGCGCGCGCGTCCCTCCAGCCCGTCGATCAGATGGGCGGCCGTTTCGCGCACGCTCATGATGTCGTTGACGCGCACCTTCTCCGTCTCGTCGATGCCGAAGGCCGCGACCCGTTCGTAGGACGCGCGCTCCAGCTTCTCGGTGTTGCCGAGCACGAGATCGACCTCCTCCATGCCGGCGAAGGTCTCGGCCTCCGTCTGCGCCGCGCAGCCGGTGACGATGATGCGCGCGCCCGGATTGTCGCGCCGCGCCTTGCGGATCGACTGGCGCGCCTGGCGCACGGCTTCCGAGGTGACTGCGCAGGTGTTGATGAGGATGGCGTTGTCGAGCCCCGCCTCCTCGGCCTCGCGCTTCATCACCTCCGATTCATAGGCGTTGAGCCGGCAGCCGAAGGTCATCACGTCGATGCTCACCGCACCACCTCCAGGATCGGCGTATCGCCCGGACCGGTCCGGCGGAACGTGAGATCCGCAAGGTCGAGCGCGCCCTCGTATTCGATCTCCGTCGCCCCGGTCATCAGGATGTGGTCGTCGCTCTCGCGCCACTCGATCACGAGCGGCCCGCCCGGCAGATGCACGGTGACCCGGCGGTCCGTGCGCCGGTCGCGGGCGGCCGCCACCGCGACCGCGCAGGCCGCCGTGCCGCAGGCCTGCGTCAGACCGACGCCGCGCTCCCACACGCGGATCTCGATCTCCGCGTCCGACAGCACATGCGCGAGCGAGATGTTGGCGCGCTCGGGAAACATCGGGTGGTTTTCCAAGAGCGGGCCGAAGCGCTCCAGATCGTAGGCGTCCGGATCGCGCACCCAGAAGACCGCGTGCGGATTGCCGACATTGACGACGCTCGGCGTGTGCAGAAGCGGCGCATCGATCGGCCCGACCTGCAGTTCGATCGCCCGCGTGTCGTGAAACTCCTCGGCGAGCGGGATCTCGTCCCAGCGAAAGCGCGGCTGGCCCATGTCGACCGTGACCGCATGCGGAACGGGGCCGGCGGTGGCGATCAGCAATCCGGCGCGGGTCTCGATGGTGACGGCGTCGCGGCCCGTTTCCTCCATCAGCAGCCGACCGACGCAGCGCGTGGCGTTGCCGCAGGCCGAGACCTCGCCCCCGTCGCGGTTGTGGATGCGCATGAAGGCGTCGGCGCCGGCCGGAGAGGGCTCCACCGTGATCATCTGGTCGAAGCCGATGCCGGTCTCCCGGTCGCCGATGCGGCGGATCGCGTCGGCGTCGAGCGGCAGCGCCTGCGCGCGCGCGTCCCACACGACAAAATCATTGCCGAGCCCGTTCATCTTGAGAAAGGGAAGCGTACGCGCGCTCATCCGTGGCAGGCCCCTGAAATCCTCTGGCGGTCCCTTGGCGATCTGACAGTCCCGGCCGGTCCTGATCGGCCCGCACTCCGGCCGGATGCCCGACCGTATGTTCGTCCCTGGCCGACATCCCTGGCAGGCATCCCTGGCCGACATCGCGCGGCGGGTCGGACCGAAACCGCCGTCCGGGTCGTGACGGGCGTTTGCCGCGCGCGGCCGATCCGCCGGCGCGCCCGGGTGCGCCCGCCGGGATCTCGCCCCTATATGGCGGAAAAGCGCGCGCGGTTAAAGACCCGCGCGCGCCCGATTGTTTTCGCCGTGAAACCGCCTGTCGCCTAAAGGCGGGCGGACTCGCGGATGAAGGTTCCGTTCTGCAGATCCCGCACCGCTTCCATCAGTTCCTGACGCGTGTTCATGACGATGGGCCCGTGCCAGGCGACCGGCTCGCGGATCGGCGCGCCGGACACCAGCAGGAAGCGCAGCCCCATCGGTCCGGCCGTCACGGTCACCTCGTCGCCCGTGCCGAAGCGCACCAGCGTGCGGTCCCCGCTGTCGTCGCGGATGTGCACCTCCTGCCCGTCGACTTCCTTCTCCACCAGAACGCCGAATGGCTGCGAGGCGTCGCGGAAGTTGCCCGAGCCCTCGAAGATATAGGCGAAGGCCTGACGATAGGTGTCGACGGGAAACCGCTTGGTGCGCCCCGCCGGCACGGAAATGTCGAGGTAGCTCGGATCGGCGGCGATGCCGTCGACCGGCCCCCGCTTGCCCCAGAAGTCGCCGCAGATCACCCGCACCACGGTGCCGTCGTCATCGACGATCTCCGGGATCTCGGCCGAGGGAACGTCCTGATAGCGCGGGCTGGTCATCTTGAGCGAGGACGGCAGGTTGGCCCAGAGCTGGAAGCCGTGCATCCGCCCCTGCGCATCGCCCTTGGGCATCTCCTGATGCATGATGCCGCTGCCGGCGGTCATCCATTGGATGTCGCCGGCGCCCAGCGTGCCGCGGTTGCCCAGGCTGTCGCCGTGGTCGACCGTGCCGGACAGCACATAGGTGATCGTCTCGATGCCGCGATGCGGGTGCCAGGGAAAGCCGGCCTCATAGTCCTGCGGCCGGTCGTTGCGGAAATCGTCGAACATCAGGAACGGATCGAAGGCGCTCGGATCGCCGAACCCGAAGGCGCGATGGAGCTTGACGCCCGCGCCCTCGAGCGTCGGGCGGGCGGCGGATGTGTGAGCGACGGGACGCACGGACATGACAGGACCTCCTTGCTGCTGATGCAGGCGCTGCGGAGAAACGAAGCGGGACGATCCGGCCAAAGGGCCGCCGACAGGGAAATGATCGTCCGCCGGTGTTGTTCCCATATGTAACGCCGGGGGAGCGCATCGCCAGCCATGGCCCAAACGACGCACCGTTCACCAATTCAGACCCAATCGCCGGCGACCTGTCGTTGGCGGTCACACGATCCGCATGTGGCTGCCGGGTCCGCAGCGCGCCAACAGCAGCCTCATGTCGCGCAGGGCCACCGCGACGCAGCCCTGTGTCGGCGTGTAACCGGGCCGCGCCAGATGGAAGAAGATCGCGCTTCCCCGTCCCGGCACGGCCGGACAGAGATTGCAGTCGAGCACCACGACGATGTCGTAGAGCGGATCGTCGCGCCACATCGCCTCGTGCGAGGCGTCGAAGGGGCGCGTCACGAGCCGGTTGTAGCGCGGATGATCCGGCGCGTCGCACCATCCCATCTCCGGCGACAGCGGGACGACGGGCAGGCCCGTGCGCGGCCGCGCCACCCGGTCGGGCCTGTAGTAAACGCCGCGCAGTGCGAAGCGGCCGGCCGGCGTCGCGCCGTCGCCCTCGCGCTTGAACCGGGTGATCCCGCCGCGCCCCAGCGCGCAGGGCACGTCGAGCGGCACGTCGACCCCGCCGCAGGCGAGCCGGCCCCGCGTCGCGGCGGCCGAGCGGGCCCGCACGAGAAGATCAGGTCCCGGCGCCGATTGCGCAGGTCGGATCAGATGCGCTGCCTTGAGATCGATGGACACGACGCCTCCCTTGTCCCCGGCATCACCGCACGCTCACAGTCGCGTGACGGAGATTTGTTGCCGCCCGGGACGTTTTCCGTCAATGCCGGCTCGCGCAATCGCATTGATTCGCTTAAGTCAAAAGAGTTTGATGGACCGGCGGGCAGACGAAAGGACCAACGATGAGCGCACGCAAGATCCTGATCGTCGACGATGACACCGATCTGCGCGAGGCCCTGGTCGAGCAATTGTCGCTCTACGACGAGTTCGAGACGAGCGAGGCGGACACGGCCGCGTCCGGTATCGCGGCCGCCGAAGGGGGCCATGTCGACCTGCTGCTGATGGATGTCGGCCTGCCCGACATCGACGGCCGCGAGGCGGTGAAGCTTCTGCGCAAGAAGGGCTTCAAGGCGCCGATCCTGATGCTGACCGGTCACGACACGGATTCCGACACGATCCTCGGGCTGGAGGCCGGCGCCAACGACTATATCGTCAAGCCGTTCAAGTTCGCGGTGCTGCTCGCGCGCATCCGCGCCCATCTGCGCCAGCACGAGCAGAGCGAGGACGCGGTCTTCACCATCGGCCGGTTCTCCTTCCGCCCGGCGCAGAAGCTGATGACCGACGAGGCGGGCGGCAAGATCCGGCTGACCGAGAAGGAAACCTCGATCCTCAAGTTCCTGTACCGGGCCGGAGAGAAGCCGGTGACCCGCGACGTGCTGCTGACCCAGGTCTGGGGCTACAATTCCGGCGTGACCACGCACACGCTGGAAACCCACATCTACCGGCTGCGCCAGAAGGTCGAGCGCGACCCCTCCAACGCCGAGCTTCTCGTGACCGAAGCCGGCGGCTACAAGCTGGTGCCCTGAAAACGCCCTGAGACCGCCGGATAGCGCCCCGGCAGCGCGCAGGCGCACATCCGGGGGCCGGCGGCGCACCGACGATCCCCAGGCGGGACGCACGGCCGAAAGAAGCCCTTGTGTGCCATGACGGCTTCGGCTTAATGCTCATGTCATGAGTCTCGCCCGGGATATGGATCTCCTGCGTCAGGTACCTCTGCTCGCCGAATTCCCGGACGAGCAGTTGCGCCTGCTCGCCTTTTCGGCCGAGAACGTCAGCTACCGCGACGGCGAGGTGCTGTTCTCCGAGGGCGAGCGCGCCGACGGCGGCCTGGTTGTGGCGACCGGCAAGGTGGCGATGGAGGGCGCGGACGATGCCGTGCTCGACACCTTCGGCCCCGGCAGCCTGCTCGGCGAAACCGCCCTTCTGGTGGAGACGCGGCGCCCGGCCCGCGCAGTGGCGCAGGGCCCGACGGAGGTGATCCGCATCCGCCGGGCGCTGTTCAAGCGCATGCTGCAGGAATTCCCCGACATCGCCGAACGTCTGTTCGAGGCGCGCGCCGCCGCCTTTCGCCAGACCGCGGGCGCGCTTGCGCGCGTCGGCACCGTTCTGGAGCGGATCGAGCGCGACGACCAGGCGCTGCGCGCCGAGCGACGCCGGGCGGACCGCGAGCCAGACGCGGACTGACCTCGCAAACCCCTGCACGAACGGACGACACGCCCCGCGGTTCAGGGCCGGCGATCCGCCCCTTGCGGGTTTTTCCGGCTACATCCCCCTCCGCGATCATGCTGAAATGCGCGAACGGGCCGTGCGGCGCACAGGTCAGGGGGGCACACGCTATGAAAAGACTGAACAGGACCGTACTTGTCGGCGGTCTCGTCGCGGCACTGGCAGTCGGCCAGACGCTTGGGCTGCCCGATGCGGCGCGCGCGGCGACGCTCGAGACGCGCGAGGTGCGCGACTGGACGATGAGCGCCTATACCAACGACGAAACGGGCGATTTCTCCCACTGCGCGATCTACGCCCGCTACCGCAACGGCCTGCTGCTGCTCATCTCCGTCGATCGGGACGACGACTACACGCTCGGCTTCAGCGGCGAGGCCCTGTCTTTTGAAGCCGGCAGCGAGGTGCCCGTGGATGTGAGCGTCGACGGCCGCGTCGTCGGGCGCACGGCGTTCGCGATCGACACCGATCACATCAGCCTGTTCATCGCCAAGGGCGCGCCGATCATCCGCCGGCTGAAGCGCGGACGACGCATCACGGCGCGGATTTCCGGCGAGACCTATCTCTTCGATCTGGAGAACTCGGCCTATGCGCTGGAGCAGGCGGAAGACTGCGTCGCCGATCATCTGCGTCGCGGCTCGCGCAGCGAGCCAGCGCGGACCGCCCGCGCCGAGCCGGAGGCGACGACCGGCCCCGCCACCGACATCGCCACTGATTCCGCCACTGACACCGCCCCGACGGGCACCGCTGGCGACCGTCTGGCGACCCATCTGGAGGCCGCGATCCTGTCGGCCAATCTGCTCGCCCGGCTCCCGCTCGACGACTGGAGGCTGCTTGCGCCCGACGCCATTCCGCAATTCGCCGAGCGCTACGACGCCTTCTGGCGCAGCGAGGCGGTGATCGGCGGCGTGATGCTGTTCCCGCCCGAGGGCGAAGAGGTCACCGCGACCTCGCTGCGCCGGGATATCGTGTCCGACGACGCGGCGAGCTGCGCCGGCAATTTCACCTCCGCCCAGGCCGCGACCTCGGCACCCGGCACCCATTTCGTCGTGAGCTGTTCGGCGATCGACCCGCCCTGGAGCTCCTTCTACTCCATCGTCGAGCGGCCCGGCGGCGGTTACGTCGTCTTCGCGACCGCAAGCGTCAGCGCCGACCTGTCGGTCGCCGCGCGCGTCGGGCTCGAAACGGCGACGCGGGCGCGGGAGACGGTCACGCCCGCGACACCCGCCTCCGGCGAGTAGCCCGCCGCGAAGAGCGGATAGAAAAACCCCGGCGACCGTCCGGCCGCCGGGGTTTTGGATTCGGATATCGGGCTGCCCGGCAACGCGCCTCGGCAAAGCGTTTCAGAAACCCGGCTCAGGCGGCCGCCTTCTTCGGTTCGATCAGCTTGCGGTTGACCAGCAGTTCGGCGATCTGGACGGTGTTGAGCGCCGCGCCCTTGCGCAGGTTGTCGGAGACCACCCACAACGCCAGGCCGTTTTCCACCGTCGCATCCTCGCGGATGCGGCTGACGTAGGTCGCGTCCTCGCCCGCGCATTCGTAGGGCGTGACGTAGCCGCCGTCTTCCTGCTTGTCGACGACGAGCAGGCCCGGGGCCTCGCGCAGGATGTCGCGCGCCTCATCGGGCGTGATCGGCTTGTCGAACTCGATGTTGACCGCCTCGGCATGGCCGATGAACACCGGCACGCGCACGGCGGTCGCAGGTCAGCTTGATCGCCGGGTCGAGCATCTTCTTGGTCTCGGCCATCACCTTCCATTCTTCCTTGGTGTAGCCATCCTCCATGAAGACGTCGATATGCGGAATGACGTTGAAGGCGATCCGCTTGGTGAACTTCTCCGGCGTGATCGGATCGTTCACGAAGACGGCGCGGGTCTGGTTGAACAGCTCGTCCATGCCGTCCTTGCCGCTGCCGGACACCGACTGATAGGTCGACACCACGACGCGCTTGATGCCGGCCGCCTCGTGCAGCGGCTTGAGCGCGACGACGAGCTGCGCGGTCGAGCAGTTCGGATTGGCGATGATGTTCCTGGCGGTAAAGCCCTCGATCGCGTCGGCGTTCACTTCCGGCACGATCAGCGGCACGTCGGCGTCGTAGCGCCAGGCCGAGGAATTGTCGATGACGACGCAGCCCTTGGCCGCGATCTTCGGCGCCCACTCCTTGGCGATGGAGCCGCCGGCCGACATCAGGCAGATGTCGACGTCGGAGAAGTCGAAGTGGTCGAGCGCCTGACAGGTCAGCGTCTTGTCGCCGAAGGAGACCTCGACGCCCTGCGAGCGCCGCGAGGCGACCGGGACGACCTCGGACGCCGGGAAGCCGCGCTCGTCCAGAATGTCGAGCATTTCGCGGCCGACATTGCCGGTGGCCCCGACGACGGCGATCTTGTAAGCCATGATTTCCGTTCCTTTTCTTGCCGCTCCCCGTCGCCTGCCGCACCGCGCGGCGCGCGGGGCCGGCCGGCCTTCCGGATCCCCCAGCGAACCCGGGGAAGCACGGGTCGAGAGGGCCGTTAGACGGTCGTTTTGCGGGATGTCGTCGTCGTGTGCGCGGGCGCGGCCGCATCGGGCGCGCGCTCCGTCGTCGTCGCGAGGCGGGTCGCGACGAAAAAGAAGGACGAAGCAAGGGGCGCGCGGACGTCGGACATGAGTTCCTGAAGCTGCGGTGATGACGCAAAGTCGCTGTTTACATGCCGCTCCGCCCGGCAAATGTCAACT
The DNA here is from genome assembly GCF_040110915.1 of Stappia sp. Classification (NCBI taxonomy): domain Bacteria; kingdom Pseudomonadati; phylum Pseudomonadota; class Alphaproteobacteria; order Hyphomicrobiales; family Stappiaceae; genus Stappia; species Stappia sp. The sequence goes on from NZ_CP157793.1 coordinate 3,816,316, forward strand.
GCACGCTCCGGAAGCAACGGCGCTCGGTCCCTCTTCGCCCTCCGTGAAACGCCGGCGTCAGTCGTCGAGACGAAAGCGCAGGAGCAGCGTGCGCTGCAGGATCGAGCGGTTGTCGTCGGAGAGCAGCGTCAGGATCGTCGCCCCGTCCGCGCCGCGATGCACCGCAAGCCCTTCCATGTTGTCGATCTGCGCGGTGAAACCGGCCTCCAGCAGCACCTCGCCGACGATCCGCGCGCCCGGCCTCAGCTCCTCGGCCGCAAACCGGCGCAGGCGCATGCCGATGCCATGCCGCAGGGTGAAGCGGCGTTCCAGCAGCAGCAGGTCGCCATCCGGCAGAAAGGCCGCGTCGGTCGCGTCGAAGGCATCGCTGCGCGCCACCGTGAAGCGGCCCGGACGCGGGCCGTCGATCAGGAAGCCCGGCATGTCGTCGGTGAAGGTCGGTCCCCGCTCGGCGATGATCACCAGCGTGCCGGCGAGCGGCCCGTCGTTGGCCGCCGCGATGGCCTCCATTCCCTTGTTGTGGCGCAGCCCGCGGATCGCCGGCGGCATCGCGAGTTCGCGCAAGCGCACGCCCGGATCGAGAGGAAAGGGAACCGCATAGACCCGGTGGTCGCGCTCGGTGGAGACGACGAGTTCGTTCCCTCCGGCGCCGCGGCGCAGCGTCACCGCCTCCGTGTCGCCGCGCCCGACGTTGACCAGCGGCACACCGTCCGGCCCCAGCATCGGCGTCACGCGCGCGTCGCGCACCGCCAGCGGACGCCCGTCGGCCGCGCTTTCGATACGGGCCTGAAGCCAAAGGCCGTTGTCGGCGATGGCGACCAGATCGCCGCCGTCGCCCGTCACCACGAGCCCCGACAGCCCGCCCATGTGCCGGTTGCCGGAAAACAGCTCGAGGCCGCCGAGAAAGGTGAGCTTGCCGAAACGCTGGTCGTCGCGGCCGATGCGGAACGTCTCGATGGGCCTGGCGCGGATCTCGACCGGGACCGTGTCGGGCCCGATGCCGCCCGGCGTGTCCGCCGCCGCCGGCGCGGGCGCGAGACCCGGCACCGGAGCAAGGGCAAGGCCGAGAGCGAGACCGACGAGGACCGCGCCATGCGCAATCGACCCGGAGCGGCCGCACCGGCGCGGGCGCGCCCGCCGCACGGCGGCCATGCGTCAGCCCGCCATCCGGCGTCGGCGCCGGGGCTGCGGCTGCGCCGCCTCGTCGTCGAACAGGTCGGCGAGCTGGTCGGTCATCGCACCGGCCAGTTCCTCGGCATCCACGATGGTCACGGCGCGCCGATAATAGCGGGTGACGTCATGACCGATGCCGATGGCGATCAGTTCCACCGGCGATCGGGTCTCGATTTCCTCGATCACATGACGCAGGTGCCGCTCGAGATAGTTGCCCGGATTGACCGACAGCGTGCAGTCGTCGACCGGGGCGCCGTCGGAGATCATCATCAGGATGCGCCGCTGCTCGGGCCGGCCGAGCAGGCGCTTGTGCGCCCAGTCGAGCGCCTCGCCGTCGATGTTTTCCTTGAGCAGGCCCTCGCGCATCATCAGCCCGAGGTTGCGCCGCGCCCGCCGCCAGGGGGCGTCGGCGGACTTGTAGATGATGTGGCGCAGGTCGTTCAGCCGCCCGGGCTGCGCCGGCTTGCCGGCGGCGAGCCACGCCTCGCGCGATTGCCCGCCCTTCCAGGCGCGCGTTGTGAAGCCGAGGATCTCGACCTTCACGCCGCAGCGCTCCAGCGTGCGCGCCAGAATGTCGGCGCAGGTCGCCGCCACCGTGATCGGCCGGCCGCGCATCGAGCCGGAGTTGTCGAGCAGCAGCGTGACCACCGTGTCGCGGAAGTTGGTGTCGCTTTCCTGCTTGAAGGCGAGCGGCTGCATGGGATCGATGACAAGCCGCGTCAGCCGCGCGGTGTCGAGCAGCCCCTCCTCCAGGTCGAAGTTCCACGACCGGTTCTGCTGGGCGAGCAGCTTGCGCTGCAGCCGGTTGGCAAGGCGCGCCACCGCGCCCTGAAGATTGACCAGCTGCTTGTCGAGATGGCCGCGCAGGCGGTCGAGCTCCGCCGTGTCGCACAGCTCCTCCGCCGGCACCGTCTCGTCGAACTTCGTGGTGAAGACCGCATAGTCGGAGATCGGCGGCTGGTTGGAAAACGGCAGCTCGCGGCGCGGCGCCTCGCCCGGCTCCTCGGCCTGGTCGCTGGCGTCGTCCTCGTCGAGATCTTCCAGATCGCCCTCGAGACCCTCGGTCTCGCCGCTCTCGCTCTCCTCGCCGGAGAGTTCCATCTCCTGCGGCGCGCCCTCTTCCTCGCCGACGTTCTCCTCGCCCTCGGACGAGGTCTCGCCGCGCTCGTCGCGGTCCTCGGAGTCCTCTTCCTGGCCGTTGTCGTCTTCCGCTTCCTGACCGAAGTCCTCGTCCATGTCGAGCGACGACAGCAGCGTGCGCACGCGCCTGGCGAACTCCTGCTGGTCTTCCATGCCCTCCGACAGGGCATCGAGCGCGGACCCCGCCTTGTCCTCGATCCAGCCGCGCCACTGCGCGATCATCGGCTCCGCGCTGTCCGGCGCCGGCTTTCCGGTCAGCCGCTCGCGCACCATGTACGCGACCGCCTCTTCCAGCGGCGCATCCTCCCGGCTCGCCACATCGGCGTAGGCCGCCTTGCGGCACTTGTCCTCGAGCATGGCGGACAGATTGTCGGCGACCCCCGGCATCCGGTTGGCGCCCACCGCCTCGCAGCGCGCCTGTTCCACCGCGTCGAAGATCGCCCGCGCCGTCTCGCTCTGCGGCACCAGCTTGCGGTGCACCGCCGGGTCGTGGCAGGCGAGCTTCAGCGCCATGGCGTCGCCGAGGCCGCGGGTCACCGCCAGCTCCGCCTCGGTGAGGCGGCGCGAGGGCTCAGGCAGCCGCGCCGTGTGCCCGGTCAGCGACGGCCGGTCGGAGGAGAACAGCACCTCCAGCTCCGGATCGGCGGCGATGGCGCGCATCGTGTCGCCGATCGCCCGCTTCATCGGTTCGCGGGAGGCCTGTTTGCGCTCGGAGGGAGGAGTGCGCATGACGCCCCGGCTCAGCTCATGACGACGTTGGCGGCGGACTCCGGCAGATCCTCGCCGAAGCAGCGCTGATAGAACTCGGCGACCAGCGTCTGTTCCATTTCGTCGCACTTGTTGAGGAAGGTCACGCGGAAGGCGAAGCCGACATCCTCGAAGATCTCGGCGTTCTCCGCCCAGGTGATCACCGTGCGCGGGCTCATGACGGTCGACAGATCGCCGTTGACGAAGGCGTTGCGCGTCATGTCGGCGAGGCGGACCATGCGCGACACGATCTTGCGGCCCTCGTCGGTCTGATAGTGCTTGGCCTTGGACAGCACGATCTCGACTTCATTGTCATGCGGCAGATAGTTCAGCGTCGTGACGATGGACCAGCGGTCCATCTGCGCCTGGTTGATCTGCTGCGTGCCGTGATAGAGGCCCGATGTGTCGCCGAGGCCGATGGTGTTGGCGGTGGCGAACAGGCGGAAGGCCGGGTGCGGACGGATCACGCGGCTCTGGTCCAGCAGCGTCAGACGGCCCGAGGATTCCAGCACGCGCTGGATCACGAACATCACATCCGGCCGGCCGGCGTCATATTCGTCGAACACCAGCGCCACATTGTGCTGATAGGCCCAGGGCAGGATGCCGTCGCGGAATTCGGTGACCTGCTGGCCGTCCTTGATGACGATCGCGTCCTTGCCGATCAGGTCGATCCGGCTGATGTGGCTGTCGAGGTTGACGCGCACGCAGGGCCAGTTGAGCCGGGCGGCGACCTGTTCGATATGCGTCGACTTGCCCGTGCCGTGATAGCCGGTGACCATCACGCGGCGGTTGTGGGCGAAGCCGGCGAGGATCGCGAGGGTCGTCTGCTTGTCGAACAGGTAATCCGCGTCGAGATCCGGCACATATTCGTTGCGCTCGCTGTAGGCGGGCACGGTCAGATCGCTGTCGATGCCGAACACCTCGCGCACGGAAACGGTCGTGTCGGGCAGATATTCGGCGGGCTGCGTCTTGTCGGTCATTGGTCCTCCGCTGCCCCGTCCGCGGGGGCGGGTCGTTCGAATGTGGGTCACCGCCCGCCGGGAGCGGACGACAATCGGAGCGGACCCTAGAACAAAGTCCGCTCGAGGGAAAACGGTTTGTCGCCGGGATCGGATGCCGCCGTGGCGCAGGCGATGACACCGTGCGACGGGCGGCCGGCAGCCGAGGTCGAAGCGGCGCGCGGGCACAGGCGCACCGCAAACCGAACCTGTGTTCTAGCGCATCGGCGCGATCCTGCAAGGGAGCGCGGAGCGCGTGCGAAAGGCAAGGCGGAAAAGCCCCGGACCCGCGCCCCGTGGCCCGGCAAGCCCCGGCTCGGACAGGTCCACCTCAGCAGAATTCCGCCTTCTTCAGGAGCGTGTAGGCCTGGATGATTTCCCGCAGCCGGTCCTCGGACGAGCGGTCGCCGCCGTTCGCATCGGGATGATGGCGTTTCACCAGCGCCTTGTAGCGGGCCTTGATCTCCGCACCGCGGGCGGTGTGCGCGAGACCCAGCGTGTCGAAGGCGCGCGCTTCCAGCTGCTTGAGCTTGGGCGCCCGCGCCCGGCGCGCGGCTTCCCCGGCCGCCCTGCGGGCCTGCGCCCGGGCCCGGGCGGCGGCGCGGGGATCGATGTCCGACCAGGCGGTCGCGTCCTCCGTCGCCGCCTTGGCGTTGACGCCCATCTTCCACGTCGGCCGGTGCCCGGTCAGCGCGTCGCGCTGGTAGGCGCGCGTCTCGTCGTCGTCCATCCCTGAGAAGTAGTTGTAGGACTTGTTGTATTGCCGCACGTGGTCGAGACAGAAATAATAGTACTGGCCGTCGCGGTTGCGCCCCATGGGCGCCTTGTGCGTGCCTGCGTTTTCACACCCCTCCCAGTCGCACGGCCGCTCGCTTACCGGCTCCTCGACGCGCGCGCGGCCGCGCGCGCGGTTCGGGCTGATGCGGATGCGATCGAAGATGTCCGAGCTCACCGGTTTGATGTCCGTGGTCCTTCGGGGCGTGATCTCGCAGGCGCCTGGGCTCGAGGCGCCGGTGACTGGCGGCGCGCGACGCAGGACAAAAGCCCGGGGCGCCGGCACGATCCGTCTAAATAGGCGTTCGCCGCCCGCTTCGGCAAGATCTTGACGCGGGCGAATCTCCCGCCCATGAAAAGGTCATGACGATCAAAAGCACCATCCAGACCCGCCTGAGCGAGGCATTCGCGCCCGAGCTGCTCGAGGTGATCGACGAATCGGAGAAGCACCGGGGCCATGCCGGCTGGCGCGAGGGCGGGGAAACCCACTTCCGCGTGCGCATCGTGGCGGCCGCCTTCGACGGCCAGACGCGCGTCGCGCGCCACCGGGCGGTCAACGCCGCCCTGGCCGAGGCCTTCGACGCCGGGCTGCACGCGCTGGCGATCGAGGCCCGCGCGCCGGGCGAGGCCGATCCGCGTCAGCGCGGGCGCGCGGCGGAGCCCTCCTGAGGGGACGTCTCCCGCGCAAACCATTTTGACAGGAGATCGCGCGCGGCTGCCTGGCCGCGCCGGTATCCCTGAAGATTTTTCCAAGGCTGCCCTTGCGCCGGGGCGGATTTATCCCGGCAGCACCGTCGGCGCGGAGGACTGCGCGAGCGCCGCCGCTGGCTTGGCCGGTCCCGCCGCGTCCTTGCTGAGCGGCGTGATTCTCAGCCGCGTCACCCGGTTCTTCTCCCGACGCAGCACCGTGAAGCGGTATCCGTGGAAGGTGAAGGCCTGACGTTCGTCGGGGATCATGCGCGCCTCGTGGATCACCAGACCGGCGATGGTCGTCGCCTCGTCGTCGGGCAGCCGCCAGTCGAGCGCCCGGTTGAGGTCGCGGATCGGCACGCCGCCGTCGACGATGATCGAGCCGTCCGGCTGCGGGCGCACGCCGGCCAGCTCCACATCGTGCTCGTCGGAGATCTCGCCGACGATTTCCTCCAGAATGTCTTCCAGCGTCACCAGCCCCATCACCTCGCCGTATTCGTCGATGACGAGGGCGAAATGCGCCTTGCGCTTCAGGAAGGCGTTGAGCTGATCCTGCAGGCTGGTGGTGTCGGGCACGAACCAGGGCGGGGAGACGAGCTGCTCGATCTCGATCTTGCTCACATCGCCGCCGGCACGGGCCAATGCACGCAGGAGATCCTTGGCGTGCAGCACGCCGATGTAATTGTCGGTCTCGCCGCGCCACAGCGGCAGGCGCGTGTGCGGGCTGTCGAGGGCGGCGTTGATCAGCACCTGCGGATCGTCGTCGGCATTGAGCGTGTTCATCTTGGTGCGGTGGACCATTACGTCCGACACCTCGAGATCGGCGAGGTCCAGCAGACCGCCGATGCGGTCGCGCTCGGCCTTCACAAGCCCGCCTTCCAGGTGCTGCAGGTCGACCGTGCCGCGCAGTTCCTCATGCGCGGACAGGACGTTCTGGTTCGACACGTCGGCGCCCAGCGTCTTCAGCATGAAGCGCACGATCACCTCGACGCCCATCACCACGGGGCCGAACAGGATCACCACCAGCCGCACCATGGGCGACACCGCCACGGCGAAACGGTCCGGCGTGGAGATCGCCCAGGTCTTGGGCAGCACTTCCGCGAAGACAAGCACCAGCGCGGTCATCACCAGCGTGGCGTAGACGACGCCGGCATCGCCGAACAGGCTGAGAAAGACGTTGGTCGCCAGCGCGGAGGCGAGAATGTTGACCAGATTGTTGCCGAGCAGCAGCGCGCCGATCAGCCGCTCGCGCGCCGAGATCAGCAGGCTGACGACGCCGGCCCGCTTGTCGCCCTGGCGCTCGAGCTGCAGCATGCGCGCCCGCGACACGGCGGTCAGCGCCGTTTCCGAGCCGGAGAAGAATCCCGACATCGACAGCAGGACGAAGATCGCCAGGATCGAGAACCAGAGGCTTGCGTCACTCATGCGTCAGCTCGCTTTGTTCGATGGGCCAGAAACGCGGGCCAGGGCCAATGCGCCGGCGCCCGCCCCGTTCACCGTGCAGCCAGTTCCTCGCTGAGGAAGTCGCGCAAGGCGGTCGGGTCCACGCCGCGCTCCACGAAGGCCTCGCCGATCCCGCGCACCAGAATGAAGGTCAGCGCGCCGCGGCTCACCTTCTTGTCCTGCGCCATGATGTCGAGAAAGGTCTCCGCCGGCGGCATCTGGCCGGGGACCTGCCGGATATGGGTCGGCAGCCCGACCCGCGCAAGATGCGCCGCGACGCGCGCGCCCTCCTCCGCCGCGCACAGGCCGAGACGGGCGGAAAAGTCGAAGGCGAGCCGCATGCCGATCGCCACGCCCTCGCCATGCACGAGGCGCGTGCCGTCGTAGCCGACGACCGCCTCCAGCGCATGGCCGAAGGTGTGTCCGAGATTGAGCAGGGCGCGCACTCCGCCCTCGCGCTCGTCCGCCGCGACGACGCGCGCCTTGGCCCGGCAGGAGGCGGCGATCGCCGCCCGGCGCTCCGCGCCGCCGGCGAAGATCGCCGCGTGGTTCTCCTCCAGCCATGCGAAGAACGCCGCGTCGCCGAGCAGGCCGTATTTGACCACCTCCGCGTAGCCGGCGCGAAATTCCCGCTGCGACAGCGTGTCGAGCGCGCCGGTGTCGGCCAGCACGAGGGCGGGCTGGTGAAAGGCGCCGATCAGGTTCTTGCCCTGGGGGGCGTTGATGCCGGTCTTGCCGCCGACGGAACTGTCGACCTGGGCGAGCAGGCTTGTCGGGATCTGTACGAAGGGCATGCCCCGGCGCACGCTCGCCGCCACGAAGCCGGCGAGATCGCCGACCACCCCGCCGCCCAGCGCGACGACGGCATCGCCGCGCTCCAGACGCGCGTCGAGCACCGCGCCGCAGACCCGTTCGTATTCGGCGAAACACTTGCTGCGCTCGCCCGGCGCCACGCGGATCGCCACATGGTCCAGACCGGCGGCGTCGAGTGCGTCTTCCAGCGCGGCGAGATGATGCGCGGCGACCGTCTCGTCGGTGACGACGGCGAGCCGGGCGCCGGGGAGCACGCGGGCGATCTCCTCTCCCGCGGTCGCGATCAGGCCGTCGCCGATGAGAATGTCATAGCCCCGCGTGCCCAGGTCGACCGGGACACGGTCGACGTCCACGGGCGCGGCAGCGGCAGCATCGGCAGTGGAAGACATGATGGGTGTGGACATGGCGGTCAGCCTTCCTGCGGCGTCGCTTCCGGGGCGGCGCACCCGAGATGGGTTTCGAGGGCGGCAACGATGTCGAGCACCACGGTTTCATGCGGCACGTCGCGCGAGGGCACGGTGACATCCGCCTCCGCATAGACCGGATAGCGCTCCGCCATCAGCCGGCGCATCACGCCCTCCGGATCGGGATCGTTGAGAAGCGGCCGGGTCGGCTTGCGGCGCACGCGGCTCATGACGATGTCGAGATCGGCCTTGAGCCAGACGGACACGGCCGTGCGCGCGATTTCCGCCCGCGTCTCGGCGTTCATATAGGCCCCGCCGCCGGTCGCCAGAACCTGCGCCCCCTGTTTCAGCAGGCGGGCGATGACCCGCTGTTCCCCGGCGCGAAAATACGGCTCTCCGTGCTGGGCGAAGATCTCCGCGATGGTCAGGTTTGCCGCCGCCTCGATTTCCGTATCCGCATCGACGAAGGGAAGCTCCAGCGCCTGGGCGAGCCGGCGGCCGACGCTCGACTTGCCGCAGCCCATGATGCCGACGAGCACGACCGCCCGTCCGCCGAGCGCGGCGGTCAGACGGCGGGCGCGATCCGCCTCCACGATCCTCGCCTGTGCGGACATCGACCCCTCCTGCTCCCCGGTTGCCCCTTCGCTTTGCCCTTCCGGCACGGCCCGCGTCAAGTGCGCACATGGTGCGGTGCGGTCCGCGCGGGTGCACGCGCTTGCAACGCGCCCGCGCCGGCGGCAAGATCGCGCTTCGAGCCCGCTCGCCAGAATCGCCGCTCCGGAGTGCCCATGCCCACATTGACGCGACTGCTGGTGTCCCTGTGCCTGCTGGCCGGGCTGGGCGCGGCTGCGGTCTATGCGCTTGGCACCTATGTGGAGCCCGCGCCGCGCGAGATCACCGTGCGCGTGCAGATGGACGGTTTCGGGCGCTGACGCGCCGTCCCGCCGCGACAGGAGAGGCCGCCCCGCATGGCGCGCGATTCGGATCTGATCGAGGATTTCCTGGAGATGCTGTCGGCGGAGCGCGGCGCGGCGCGCAACACGCTGGAGAACTATCGCCGCGATCTGGAGGGCTTCTCGGCCGCGCTCGGGGGAAGCGGGCGCGATCTGGCCACGGCGACCAAGGACGACATCACCGGCCATCTCGGCACGCTCGCAGCGCAAGGCTTCGCCGCCACGACCCAGGCCCGCCATCTCTCCGCTCTGCGGCAGTTCTACCGGCATCTCTATGCCGACGGCATCCGCGCCGACGATCCGACCCGCACCGTCGCCTCGCCCAAGACCCGCGCCGCCCTGCCCAAGGTCCTGAGCACCGCCGAGGTCGACCGCCTGCTCGACACCGCGCAGGCCGAGGCCGGGGCCGCGCACGCGACGCCGGCCGCCGCCCTGCGCGCCCTGCGCCTGCATGCGCTTCTGGAAACGCTCTATGCCACCGGCCTGCGCGTGTCGGAACTGGTCGCCCTGCCGCTGTCCGCGGCGCTCCGGGACGACCGGCTGATCCAGATCGTCGGCAAGGGCGGCAAGGAACGCGCCGTGCCGCTGAGCGACGACGCACGGGCCGCCATGCGCGCCTATGTGGCGGGCCTGCGGGCGGAAAAGGGCGCGGCCGAGAGGCGCTGGCTGTTTCCCTCGCACGGGGAGAGCGGGCATTTGACGCGCCAGGCCTTCGCCCGCGACCTCAAGGCGCTCGGCGCGCGCGCCGGGCTGGACCCGGCGGCGCTGTCGCCGCATGTGCTGCGCCACGCCTTCGCCTCGCACCTGCTGCAGAACGGCGCGGACTTGCGCGTGGTGCAGCAATTGCTCGGCCACGCCGACATCTCCACCACCCAGATCTACACCCATGTGCTCGACGAACGCCTCAAGGCGCTCGTCGATGCCCATCACCCGCTGGCGAAACGTTGACGCGGGCGTTCCCGCCTCAACGCGGGATCAGCGCCCAGAAGTCGAAGTCGAGGATCACCGAGGCGTCATAGCGCCCCTCGCCGTCGACCAGCGGGAAGTCGGAACACGGACGATCCTTGGTGGCGATCATGCGCAGCCGCAGCGCGCCGACGTCGTCGCGGCCCGAGATCGTCGCCTTCTCGATCACATGCGACCAGGCGAAGACCGTGTCGCCGGCGAACAGCGGCGCCACATGCCGCCCGGCGTTGATGCCGGCGATGTGGAACGCGTTGCCCAGCCCGTTGAAGGACAGCGCCCGGGCCAGCGAGATCACGTGGCCGCCGTAGATCAGCCGGCGGCCGAAGCGGCCCTGACCTTCCGTGTACTGGTTGAAATGCACCTTGGCGGTGTTCTGGTAGAGCCGTGTGGCGAGCTGATGCTCGGCTTCCTCCACGGTCATGCCGTCGACATGGTCGATCTTCTCGTCGAGGGCGTAGTCGTCGAAGCGATGCGGCGCGCCGGAAAGGTCCGCGTCCCAGGCCCCGCTGTTGATGAGCGGACAGGCATCGCCCAGCGCGTCGGGCTCGATGGCGTCCGGCAGCACCGGCGTCACCGGCGTCGGCGCGGGCGAGGCCGGGTCGCGCTTGCGCACCATCACCCAGCGCACATAGTCCAGCACCTCGGTGCCGTCCTGCTTGTAGCCGGTGGAGCGCACGTAGACGACGCCGGTCTTGCCGTTGGAGTTCTCCTTGACGCCGATGACCTCGGAGACCGCCGACAGCGTGTCGCCGGGATAGACGGGCGCGAGGAAGCGGCCGCCGGCATAGCCGAGGTTGGCGACGGCATTGAGCGAGATGTCCGGCACCGTCTTGCCGAAGACGATATGGAACACCAGCATGTCGTCGACCGGGGCCTGCGGATAGTGAAGCGCGCGAGCGAAGGCATCCGACGACTGCACCGCGAACCGCGACCCGTAGAGCGCGGTGTAGAGCGCCACGTCGCCCGCCGTCACCGTGCGCGGCGTGGCGTGACGCAGCACCTGTCCGACCTGGAAATCCTCGAAGAAGTTGCCGGGGTTCGTCTTGCTCAACGCCTTGCTCCTTTCGCCGGTCGGTCTTCGCCGACCGGTCCTTGCGGTCCGGTGCGTGCCGGCCGATCCGTTTCATGGGTCTTGTGCGCCGCACATATGAGCGTGCACGCCCGGCCGGCGCAAGCCGAAGCTTTCGGGAAAATCGCCGGCACCCGATCCGCAGTTTGTCGAACTGGCGCGCGCGCCCTCGACGGCCTAGCCTTGCACGTCGCGCGGGGGCTGCCCTTGCGCCAAGAAGATCGTGCGCCCGCTCTCGGGTTTCCCGGACGGCCGATTGCGCGCACGGCGAAGACGAAAGCGACCATGCCATGCCCTGGAGACGCACCGCGCCCCATCCCAAGCCGCGCAGCCTGCCCCGGCCGGATGACGACACCTCGGCCTTTCCGCCGAGCCTGATCGACGGGTATCGCACCTATCGCGAACGCGCGCACACGCCGCACCGGACCGACTACGAGCATCTCGCCGTCTACGGTCAGGAACCGCGGGTGATGGTGATTTCCTGCTGCGACAGCCGGGTGACGCCGGAAGGCATCTTCGGGGCGGGGCCCGGCGAGTTGTTCGTGGTGCGCAACGTGGCGAACCTCGTGCCGCCCTACGAGCCGGACGGCGACTATCACTCCACCAGCGCCGCGCTCGAATTCGCCGTGCAGGCGCTCAAGGTGCGCCACGTGGTCGTGCTGGGTCATTGCCAGTGCGGCGGCGTCAAGGCGTTCCGCGAGCAGGGCGCCGCGCCGCTGTCGCCGGGCGACTTCATCGGCAAGTGGATGAGCCTGCTCGAGCCGGCCGACCGCTTCCGCTGTTTCGCGCTGGAACGCGCGGAAGACCCGCAGCTTGCGCTGGAGTATGCCGGCATACGCCAGTCGCTCGACAATCTGCGAACCTTCCCCTGCATCCGCGTGCTGGAGGACAAGGGCCGCCTGTCGCTGCATGGCGCCTGGTTCGACATCGGTTCGGGCGAGTTGCGGGTGATGGACGCGGAAACCGGCCGCTTCGACCTGTGCACCCACAAGCCCGGCGTCGCCGCCAATCCCTGACGCCCGACGCACCCGCCCCCGCAAGGCGGTTGCGCCCCCGGTGCGCCTGGACTACACCGCCTGCGCAGGGGCTGTGAGACAGGCTGCGGCGCGGACGCGGGCGTTCGCGCGCAAAGGGGGTGCGCATGGGCGAGACGCTGGCGATCGCCATTTCCAATCTGACCTCGCCGATGGTGCTGTTCTTCGCCCTCGGGCTGGCGGCGGCACTGGCGCGCTCCGATCTGGCGCTGCCCGAGGCGGTGGCCAAGGCGCTGGCGCTCTATCTCATGCTGGCGATCGGCTTCAAGGGCGGCGTCGGTGTCGCCGCGCACGGGCTCGACGCCCGGCTGATCGCAACGCTCCTCGCTGGCGCGGTGCTGTCTGCGGTGATCCCGCTGGTGGCTTTCGCCTATCTCTCCTTCGTCTCCAGGCTGCCGCGCGCCGACCGAGCGGCCGTCGCGGGCCATTACGGCTCGATCTCCATCGTCACGCTGGTCGCGGCGACGGAGACCGTGCGTTCGCTGGGGCTCGATTACGAGGGCTATCTGGTGGCCGTCGCCGCGGTGATGGAGACGCCGGCGATCCTGACCGCGCTCTGGCTCGCCTCGCGCGGCCGCGATCCCGACCGGGCGAGCGACGACGATGCCGACTCCGGCTCGCTGTTCCGCGAGATCGCGCTGAATGGCTCGATCGTGGTGCTGGTCGGCGCCTTCGTGATCGGCTTCGTCACCGGCGAGAAGGGGCTTGCGGACATTTCCGCCTTCATCGTCGATCCCTTCAAGGGCATCCTCTGCCTGTTCCTGCTGGACATGGGCGTGATCGCCGGGCGGGGCCTGCGCGCCGGCTACCGCAGCCTGACGCCGGCGGTGATCGGCTTCGGCCTGACCATGCCGCTGATCGGCGCGGCGATTGCCGCCCCCACCGCCTGGGCGATCGGCCTGTCGGCCGGCGGCACGGCGCTGCTCGTGACGCTGGCGGCCTCCGCCTCCTACATCGCGGTGCCGGCGGCCATGCGCGTGGCGCTGCCCGAGGCGCGGCCGGCGATCTATCTGACCCTGTCGCTCGGGGTGACATTCCCCTTCAATCTGACGGTCGGCATTCCGCTCTATGCCGCGATCGGCCAGTATCTGTCCGGGTGAGGAGGCGCGACCCATGAAGACCTACACGAAGAAACGGCTCGAGATCGTCGTCGAGGCCCCGATCCAGGATCGCCTGATCGCCCTGCTCGACCGGCTCCAGGTCACCGGCTACACGGTTCTGCCGGCGCTGGCCGGACGCGGACACGACGGCGAATGGAGCCGCGAGGGGATGGTCGGCGAGGCCGGGCGCATGATCGTCGTGATCTGCCTGATCGACGGCGATCGCGTCGACGGCGTGCTCGACAAGGTGTTCTCGATGGTCTCGCGCCGCTCCGGCATCGTCTCGATCAGCGATGTCGAGGTGGTGCGCGCGGAGCATTTCTGACGCCGCGACGAGCTATAAAGAGTTACCGGGAGACTACCGGAAAAACAATTATAAAACTATGTCTCCCGAATTCTTGATAAACATAATTGAACGAAGATAATTCGTATGTATTGGACCTCTAAGCGTATTATTTAAATCGGAGGAAAGCCATGAACCTTGATTTTAAGAAAGAATTTGAAAGAATTACCCTTCGCTCTTCGGAGAAGACAATGGCGTCTGTGATTACAGAGCACGTTTTTTACCGCTCTCGATCGCTATATTAGGTATTTTTACTAGTAAAATTTGGATTATTAGCGAGATTTTGGTTATAGCGTTATGGATTTTTATTTCGGTTTTATATGGATTGATTTGGTGGAAGAACGCACCGCTTTATAGCGACGCATACAAATTACTTCTACAAAAAATGAAAGATGACGAAGAAATATCTAGTCTTCACAAAAATGTATACAAACTAGAAAATGATATTGAGAATTTATATCTTAAAAATCTTTTATCTTTCGCTTATAGAGCAATGTCTATATATTATATTAATTCAATAAAAAGAGATGGAATAGATATTTTTCAACTGAAAGAAATATTCAATGAAATTTTATCAATGTTTTATTTGGAGGGGGATAAGGTTTTTGGATTCAAAATATCAGAAAAATGGAATGTCGGCGTATATTTATTTAATGAAGACATCGGCGTTTTGCAGTCAGTTTGGCGACATAGAGCCAATGGCCATCCATCTACTGGACTGGGAAGGGACTGGCTGCCGGGCGAAGGACATGTCGGCAAGGCATTCCTCGATAGACGACCGATATTGACCGGAAATGCAAACGACGAAGCGGTAGCTCAGCTTTGCAGGGCTAGAAATTCTAAACAATTACCCTACGATTCATCCGCTTATATTTCATTTGCCAGCGTTCCAATAGCGATTTCTGGAAAGGAAGAGGAAAACCCATTCGGCGTCCTTGTTGTTACTAGTGACCAGGAAGGCCGTTTTTATGAAGAGTCGACAACAGAGCTTTTAATGCACGCAGCAGAGACATTAGCGTTGATTTTTGAGCTTTCTGATATCGATATGAGTTGCCTTTTGAGCCCAAATCACAATATCGTTAAGAATGAGCAGGGAGACTGAAATGTCGGATCAGCGAAAAGTACGTGACTCTGCCGTAAAAACCGTTGAATTTCAATCAATTAAGTTAGCGACTCAGCTTGCGATGCATCGAGACAGTTCCGTTGCGGAGCAGGCAGAATTTGCTAAACAGCTCGTCAATGAGTCCATATCGAGATCTTCGAAACTTTTCTCGCGAAAACCTAGCGCCAAGGCTAGCTAGAAGTCACGGATGTAATAGTAAAAATTTATTATATTCTCCTTGGACTTGTAAAGCACGCTTCAGCATTAGTGGAAATTCCGCCCCTTCGGCAGGGCCGCGCGCACCGCCCGGGCGGCGGGGGCGGACAGATCGCTTGCCACCTCCGGCACCTCGCGCACCAGCCGCACCAGTTTCGCGCCCGGCGCAATTTTATGGCGGTGCTCGGGCACGGGGCGCCGGACCTCGTCGGCGCGCGCCAGTCCCGCATCCGCCAGAGGGTCGCGCGACAGGAGCCCGAGCATCCCGGTCGCGTCCTCCAGACGGTCGGCGACGAGATGCACCACGCCCTGATCCGACTGCACCCTGCCGCGCACGCGCACCAGCCGCGCGCCGAGCACCACGGCGCGGAACCGCTCGAACACCTTCGGCCAGACCACGATATTGGCAACGCCCGTCTCGTCCTCCACCGTCATGAAGATCACGCCGCTCGCCGTGCCGGGACGCTGGCGCACCAGCACCAGCCCCGCCACCTCGCGGCCCGCGCCGTTGCGCGCCCGCGAAAGATCGTCGCAGGGCGCGATCCTGAGCGCCGACAGGCGGGCGCGCAGGAAGGAGACCGGATGCGCCTTCAGCGACAGCGACAGCGTCTGATAGTCGGCGACCACCTGCGCGCCGGGCGGCATGGGCGGCAGGTCGGCATCGGGCTCGCGCCGGGTTTCGCCGGCCTCGGCCCGGTCGAACAGCGGCAGGCGCTCGGTCGACCTGGCCTCGTCGAGCCCCTGCGCCGCCCAAAGCGCGGCGCGCCGGTCGAGCCCGAGCGAACGGAACGCATCGGCCTCGGCGAGCCGGGTGATCGCCGAACGCGGCAGGCCCGAGCGCAGCCACAGGTCGCGCACCGAATCATAGCCCCGCCCGCGCCGCGCCATCAGGGCGCGCATATCCACCTCCTTCAGCCCCTTGACGCTGCGAAAGCCGAGCCGCACCGCGCGGGTGGTGAGCACCGTGTCGCGCATGGACGCATGGCGCGGATGCAGCCGGGCGGCGGCCGGCGATCCCGCTTCCAGCGTCGCGTCCCAGTCGGAGAGATTGACGTCGACCTCGCGCACCTCCACCCCGTGCTCGCGCGCGTCGCGCACCAGCTGGGCCGGCGCGTAGAAGCCGAGCGGCTGCGCGTTCAGCAGCCCGGCGAGAAACACATCCGGATAGCGCGCCTTGAGCCAGGCGGAGGCATAGACCAGGAGCGCGAAGCTCGCCGCGTGGCTTTCGGGAAAGCCGTATTCGCCGAAGCCCTCGATCTGGCGGAAGCAGCGCTCGGCGAAGGCCGCGTCGTAGCCGCGCGCCACCATGCCGTCGATCATCTTGCGCTGGAAGGTGCCGATGGTGCCGACTCGGCGAAAGGTCGCCATCGCCCGGCGCAGCCGGTCGGCCTCGGCCGGCGAGAAGCCGGCGGCGACGATGGCGATCTTCATCGCCTGTTCCTGAAAGAGCGGCACGCCGAGCGTCTTGCCGAGCACCGCCTCCAGATCCTTGCTCGGATAGGTGACCTGCTCCAGTCCCTGACGCCGACGCAGATAGGGATGCACCATGTCGCCCTGGATCGGCCCGGGGCGCACGATCGCCACCTCGATGACCAGATCGTAGAAGCTGCGCGGCCTGAGGCGCGGCAGCATGGTCATCTGCGCCCGGCTCTCGACCTGGAAGACGCCGACCGAATCCGCCCGCCCCAGCATGTCGTAGACCTCCGGCTCCTCCGCCGGAATGGAGGCGACCGTCTCGTGCCGGCCGTAATTCTCGGCGAGCAGATCGAGCGCCTTGCGGATCGCGGTCAGCATGCCGAGCGCGAGAATGTCGATCTTCAACATCCCGAGCGCTTCCAGATCGTCCTTGTCCCACTCGATGACCGTGCGATCGGCCATGGCCGCGTTCTGGATCGGCACGACCGCGTCGAGCCGCCCGCGCGTGATGACGAAGCCGCCGACATGCTGCGACAGGTGGCGGGGAAAGCCGGCGATCTCGCGTGCGAGCCGCGCCACCTGGGCCAGACGCGGATCGGCCGGATCGAGCCCCGCCTGGCGGATCTCGGCCGCGTCCACCCCGCTCCTCGACCAGCCCCAGATGGTGCCGGCGAGCCGGTCGAGCGTGTCCCGCGTCAGGCCGAAGACCTTGCCCACCTCGCGCACCGCCGACCGGCTGCGGTAGGTGATGACGGTCGCCGCCAGACCGGCGCGCTCGCGGCCGTATTTTTCGTAGATGTACTGGATGACCTCCTCGCGCCGCTCGTGCTCGAAGTCGACGTCGATGTCGGGCGGCTCGCGGCGCTCCGGCGAGATGAAGCGCTCGAACAGGAGATCGGCCCGGTCCGGATCGACCTCGGTGATGCCGAGGCAAAAACACACGGCGGAATTGGCCGCCGAGCCGCGCCCCTGCGCGAGAATGCCGCGGCTGCGGGCGAAGCGGACGATGTCATGCACGGTCAGGAAATAGGGCGCATAGGCCAGCTCCGCGACCAGCGCCAGCTCTTGCGCCAGCGCCTTTTCGACCTTCTCCGGCACGCCGGCGGGATAGCGCCGCCGCGCGCCCTCGCGGGTCAGCCGCTCCAGTTCGGCCTGCGGGCTCGCGCTCTCGCCACAGGGCTCTTCCGGATACTCATAGGCGAGATCGTCGAGGGAGAAGGCAAGCTCGTCGAGCAGGCGCAGGCTCTCGCGCACCGCCTGCGGATGGGCGCGGAACAGATGGGCCATCGCCTCCGCCCCCTTCAGATGGCGTTCGGCATTGGCGGCGAGCCGGCGCCCCGCGCTGTCCAGCGTTTCATGCAGGCGGATGCAGGTGAGCACGTCCTGCAAGGGCCGGCGGGCGGGATCGTGATAGAGCACGTCGTTGATCGCCAACAGCGGCACGCCGGCAACACGCGCCACCTCCGCCAGCCGGTCGAGCCGGCGCCGGTCGTCCGGCCCGTGCCCCAGCGCGACCGCCAGCCGCGGCCGGTCGGCGAAGGTCGCCGTCAGACGCCCGAAGAGATCGGGCAGCGTCGCCTCCTCCCGCGCCGCATCCCGTGAGTCGGGCGCCACGGCGAGCAGCAGCCCCTCGCCCCAGTCGAGCAGATCGGCGAGCGTCAGATGGCAGTCGCCCTTTTCCGCCCGGCGGTTGCCGAGGGTGAGCAGGCGCGTGAGCCGGCCATAGGCCGCCCGGTCGCGCGGCCAGGCGAGCACGTCCGGCGTGCCGTCGCAAAACACCAGCCGGCAACCGACGGCAAGCCTCAAGCCCGCCTCCTTCGCCGCCACATGGGCGCGCACCACGCCGGCGAGCGAATTGCGGTCGCAGATCCCGAGCCCGGCGAGCCCCAGGTCTGCGGCGCGGCGCACCAGTTCCTCCGGGTGCGAGGCCCCGCGCAGAAAGGAGAAATTGGTGGCCGCGCATAATTCCGCATAGCCCTTGGCGCGCCCGCCGCCCAACCGCCCGGGGCTCATGCGTAAAGCCCCTGCAGGAACCAGCGCGGCGGCGGCAGGCCCTCTTGCGGATCGGCGTAATGGCCTTCCCGATAGAGCCAGAAGCGGCGCCCCGCCCCGTCCTCCACCCGGTAATAGTCGCGCGCCGGCGCGGGGCCTGGCGCCGTCCACCAGGGCGGCGCGATGCGCTCCGGCCCCTCGCAGGCCGCGACCTCATAGAGCGCCCGGCGCCAGCGGAAACGCAAGGGCGGGCCTTCCGGCACCATCGCCACCGCCTCGACCGGTTCCGGCGGATCGAGCAGACGCAAGGGGCGCAGTTGCGGCGTGTCGGGGGCAATCGGCGTTTCCGCCCGCCAGACGAGGGCGGCCGGATCGACCAGCGCGGCCGGCACCAGCTTCTGCCGCGCTTCGGGCAGGTGACTGTCGCAGGGCAGAAACCGGGCGACGCGGGCGATCCCGAGCCGCGCGCCGAGGCGGTCGATCAGATCGGCGAGCGCCTCGCCGTCATCCGCCCGACGGTCCATGTCGCCCTGAACGGCCGTCACGCACTGCGCCTCCAGAACGGCGAGCCGCACCAGATCGAAGCCGAAGCCGGCATCGAGATCGTCGCCGAGCGCCGCGAGCTTTTCCGAAAACAGCCGCAGCACCTGCTCCGGCGCGCGGATCGGGCGTCCCGTGCCGACCGTCACCCGGTTGACCACCCCGTCGACGCGAAACAGCGCCAGCTCGAAGGCCCGTCCGCCCTCGCCGCGCGTCTCCAGATCGCCGGCCAGACGTCCGGCCAGGGCGGCGATCACGCCGCGCACGTCCTCTTCACGCGCAATCGGCTCGAAGAACCGGCGCTCGCACACCAGCGCGGGCACCGCCAGACGCGGCGAGATCGGCGCCGGCTCGATGCCGCGCAGACGGTCGAGCTGACGCACGAGATCGGCGCCGAAGCGCGCGGCGAGCGGCGCGCGCGGGCGGTCGAGAAGATCGGCGATGCGCGTCAGCCCGACGCGCGCCAGCGCGGCGACGCACGCCTCCCCCACCCGCAGCGCGGCCGGCGACAGCTCCGCCAGCACCCGCCAGCCGTCGCCGGGCGCGACGCCGCCGACCCGCGTGGTCTCGCTCAGCGCGTGCCGGGCCATCGCCCAGGCGGCGAGCGGCGTGTCGGCCACCGCCGCGCGCACGGCGAAGCCCTGCCGCTCGAGCCGCGCGACGCAATCCGCCATCAGTTCCGCCTCGCCCGGCAGGCAGCCGGGCGTCCCGTTGTCCATCCCCGGCGCACGGGGCACGAAGAGATGGGCGCAGCCGGTGATGTCGAGCAAGAGCCCGTCCGCGCCGTCGAGCGCGACGAGCGGCGTGTAGCGGTCGCACCAGTCGGCGAGCGCGGCCAGCAATGCCGCGTCCTCCGCCTCGGCGGCCGGATCGCTGACGAGACCGGGCAGGCGGGCGCAGGCATCCGCAAGCCCCTCGCCCGGCACCACGCCGAGGCGCAGGGCCGCCGCGTTCGCCGCCGCCACCCGCTCGGCACCGCGTTGCCGCGCCACCGTGATCCGCGCGGGCGACTCACCCGCGCGCGAACGCCACGACACGCCCCGCTCCAGCCGCTCCAGGCGGTCGGTCGCAAGCTCCGGAAACCACAGGCTGACGATCCGCTGGCGCGGCGAAGTGCTGTGTCGCATGATCCCATTCCAGCTCGACAAGGCCGGGACGCCCGTCCCGATTGCGCTCCACGTCGACCCGCCAGGCGGGACGGCCGAGCGGCGCGAAGCGGCTGTCGCCGGCGCCGATGCTGGCGCGGGGCGCGATGCGCGCGCGCATCACCGCCGCCGTGGGAGCCGCCCCGTCCGCATGGCGCAGCAGAAAGGCGGAGACCCCGCCCTCCTCGCTGCGCAGGTGCAGGCGCCGCGAGGCCGTCAGGTCGAGCACCCGGGGCGCGCCGCGCACCTCCGCCACGACGGCGGCCAGCGCGCGGGCCCGCAAGCCCTCTTCCGCGGCCCACAGCACCTCCTCGATCCGCCGCGCCCGCACCAGGATGAGCCGCGCCGGATCGATCCCGAATCGCGCCAGCCCATCCGCATGCGGACCGCCGGTCTCCCGCCGGCACTCCGGCTCGCTCACCCACACCACATCGCCGTCGCGCTGCGCGCACAGGCGCGCCAGCAGGGCGGTGGCGAAGCCGGTCAGGGCCCCGCCATGCCGGCTTTCCGCGCTCGTCAGCTCATGCAGCGCCCCGCAGGGCAGGCCCGGCGCGGCGAACAGGCGATCGAAACGCGCCACGCCGGTGCGCAAACGCGCCGGACCCCGCCCGTGTGCGGCGGAGGCAGGGCCCGGCGCAAGCTGCGCCTCGTGGGGGAGGCGCCCCTCGAGCGCCGCGATGCGGCTGCGCAGATCGGCAAGGGTCGATCGACCCGGGACGGAGGAGGTCACGGCGGCACGCTCTTTTGTTCCTGATATGTTCTCATTGATTCCGGAACCGCGCGCCGGAGTCAAGCCGCGGCTTGATTCCGGAACCGCGCGCCGGAGTCAAGCCGCGGCTTTCGGCCTCCGTCATCCCTTGCCGGGCGAGGCCGCGACGACCGGGTGCGGCGGCGCCTCGCGCGCCACGAAAATTTAAACCTATGGCCCGTATCCTTGGGCCCAACGATCACAAGGAGCCATCGCCCGGTGCGCCTGTCCCCCACGAAATGGGCCGACCGTCTTTTGCCAGGGCGGCTGTCGGCGCTGCTGCGCCCCGGACTGATGCGGCTCGACGAGATGCTGCTGGGCGACGGCGACACCTCCCGGGCCCAGCGCATGGCGCTGACCGTCTTCGCGGTGCGTGTGTTCGGCGCGCTGCTCGCCTATGTCTCGCAGGTGATTCTGGCCCGCCTGCTGGGCGGCCACGAATACGGCATCTATGTCGTCGTCTGGACGCTCGTCGTCATTCTGGGGATCTTCGCGCCGCTCGGCTTTTCCTCCTCCGTGCTGCGCCTGATCCCGGAATACCGTGCGCAGCCGGACCGGCTGCAGGCGCTGCTGCTTGCAAGCCGGCTCGCCGGCGGCCTGGCGGCGACCGCCATCGCGCTTTTCGGCATTCTCGCCGTGTGGCTGCTCGGCGAGCGGATCACGTCCTATTACGTGCTGCCGCTGGTGCTCGCCGCCGTGTGCCTGCCGCTCTACACCATCGGCAGCATCCAGGACGGCATCGCCCGGGCCTACGACTGGCCGCTGCTCGGCATGCTGCCGACCTACATCTGGCGCCCGCTCGCCATCCTGGGCGGGCTCGTGCTCGCGGTGGCGCTCGGCGCGCCGGCGACCGCGCCCACCGCCTGCGTCGTGGCGATCGTCGCCACCTGGTCGGTCACGCTCCTGCAGACGCTGGTGCTCGCCCGCGCGCTCCCCCGCCGCGCCCCGCGCCTGCCGGCCCGCGAGCACTGGAGCCTGGGCACCTGGCTGAAGATCTCGCTGCCGATCCTGCTGGTCGACGGCTTCTTCCAGCTCATCACCAGCGCCGACGCCATTCTCGTCAGCTTCTGGCGCACGCCGGACGAGGTGGCGATCTATTTCGCCGCCTCCAAGACCCCGGCGCTCGCCCATTTCGTCTATTTCGCCGTGCGCTCGGCCACCGCGCATCGCTATTCCGCGCTGTATCACGCCGGCGCCCACGCCGATCTGGAAACGCTCGTCGGCAAGACCGCCCGCTGGACCTTCTGGCCCACGCTCGCCCTGTGCGCGCTGCTTGCCCTGGCCGGACCGTTCCTGCTGTCGCTGTTCGGCGAGGGCTTCGACAGCGGCTATCCGGTCATGCTGATCCTGCTCGCCGGCGTGCTGGCGCGCGCCTCCGTCGGCCCGGTCGATGCGCTGCTGACCATGGCCGACCAGCAGAACCGCTGCGCCATGGTCTATGCCGCCACCTTCGTGCTCAACATCGCCCTCAACGTGGCGCTCATTCCCGCCTACGGCCTGTATGGCGCGGCCATCGCCACCGCCCTTGCGATGACCTTCGAGGCCACCGCGCTCAACCATCAGGCCCGCACGCGGCTTGGCCTCAATCCCTTCGCCTTCGGCGCCACCCGGGTGTCGGCCGCGCCGTGACGCCGCCCCGCCCCCCGGCCCCAACCGCCCGGCCCTCCCCCCGGCACGATGTTAACCACTCCTTAAGGAAACCGGCGCGCACACGCACAGGCTGTGGCACAGTCGCCTCCAATCGTACCCCCGGCGTTCCCGGCCGGGTCTCCATCGAACGGCGATCCCCATGCCCCTTGCGACACCGCCCGACCCGCAGCCATCCGCGCCTCAGGCGACACCGTCCGAGCCGTCCCTCCGGCGCGGGCGACGCCGGCCGCAGACCCGCGCCCGCCTGCGCGCCTATGCGCCACAGACCCAGGGGAACACCGGCGTGACCGGCATCGCGACGCTCACCTTCACCGCCGGCGAGGCGGCGGCGCATCTGGCGGACTGGCAGGCGCTGGCCGACCGCGCCCTGGAGCCCAACCCCTTCTACCGGCCCGACTTCCTGCTGCCCTATCTGCGGCACATGGAACGCGCCGACGTCACCCTGTGCGCCGTGCGGCGCGATACGGACGGCGCCTTTCTGGCGCTTGCCCCCTTTGCGCGCCGCCGTCTCGGCCTGCTGCTGTCGGGCGCCACGGCCCATGCCGGCGACTACGGCCCGCTCGGCACGCCGCTCGTGGCGCCCGACGCGGATGCCGACGTTCTGGCCGCGCTCATCGACACCGCCCACACCGCCGTCGGCACGGACATCGTGACGCTGCCCTATCTGCGCACGGACGGCCCGGTCTACGACCTGGTGCTCGATCTGGAGGAGGCCAATCTCTGGCGCCTCGATCTCGACAATCCATGCGTGCGCGCCGGCCATGCCACCGGCCCGACCGGCGAGGAGCAATACCGCGCCCTCGGCACGCGCCGGCGCAAGGAGATCGAGCGCCAGTTCCGCCGCCTGTCGGACACCGGCGCGGTCGACCTCGTCAGCCTCGACAAGCCCGAAGCGGTCGCCGCCGCCTTCGAGGCATTTCTGACGCTGGAAGCGCGCGGCTGGAAAGGGCGACGCGGAACCGCACTCGCCTGCCGAAACGACCGCGCAAGCTTCGCCCGCGCCTTCATCGCCCGCATGGCCGAAGCGGGACGGGTGCGCATCGACATCCTGCGCCGCGACGCGGCCCCCATCGCCATGATGATCATGCTGCGCGACGGCGCGCGCATGCTGTCCTGGAAAATCGCCTACGACGAGGACCTCGCCCGCTTTTCGCCCGGCGCGCAGGTGTCGCGCTACTCCATGCGGCGCACGCTCGAAACCGACGGCGTGGCGGAGGCGGATTCGCTCGCCGTTCCCGACCATCCGATGATCACGCCCCTGTGGCGCGGGCGCATTCCTTACGCCACGGCCATCCTGACGCGCGGGCCGGCGGCCGATCTGCGGCTGTCGCTCACCGCCCTCGATCATGCGCTGGAGCGGCGGCTGCGGCGCGCGGCCAAACGCGTGGTGACCGCCCTGCGCGGTGGCGACGGGTAACCCCCGCCCTATTCCTCGGCGAGCGCCGGCGCCGCCGCCCCGCCCTCGCGCAACAGCCGGCGAATGACCTTGCCGGTGGTGGTCAGCGGCAGCGCGTCGACGAAGGCGATCTCGCGCGGATACTCATGCGCCGACAGCCGCGTGCGCACATGCTCGCGAATGTTTTCCTCCAGCGCGGCATCGCCCGACACGCCGGGCTTCGTCACCACGAAGGCCTTGACGATTTCGGTGCGCACCGGATCGGGCTTGCCGACCGCGGCGGCGAGCGCCACGGCCGGATGCGACAGGAGGCAATCCTCGATCTCGCCAGGCCCGATACGATAGCCGGCCGATGTGATGATGTCGTCGTCGCGCCCGACGAAATGGACATAGCCGTCGCCATCGCGCACGCCCTGGTCGCCGGTCGTCATCCAGTCGCCGACGAACTTGTCGCGCGTTGCCGCGGCGTCGTTCCAATAGCGCAGGAACATCACCGGATCGGGCCGGCGGATGGCGATCTGGCCCTGCTCGCCGGCCGCGCATTCCCGCCCGTCCTCGGCGATGATGCCGACCGTGTGGCCGGGCACCGGCCGCCCGATCGCCCCCGCCCGCGTGACACCGATCCCGGCGCAGGACGCAAGCACGGCGTTGCATTCGGTCTGGCCGTAGAACTCGTTGACGGTGAGACCCAGGCGATCGCGCGCCCAGTCGTAGGTGTCGCGGCCGAGCGCCTCGCCGGCCGACCCGACGGCGCGCAGGGCGAGCGCGAACCGCGACCGCGGATCGGGCACGGCCCGCAGCATCTTCAGTGCCGTGGGCGGAATGAAGGCATTGGTGACGCCCATGTCCGCCATCAGCGCGAAGGCGCGCTCGGGATCGAACTTCTCGAAACGGTGCGAGACAACCGGCACGCCGAGCGCGAGCGCCGGCAAGAGCGCGTTGAGCAGACCGCCCGCCCAGGCCCAGTCGGCCGGCGTCCAGAACAGGTCTCCGGGGCGCGGCAGGAACTCCTGCGCCATCCGGATGCCCGGCAGATGACCGGGCAGGACGCGGTGAGCGTGCAGCGCGCCCTTCGGCTGGCCGGTGGTGCCGGAGGTGTAGATCATCATCGCCGGGTCGTCGGGCGTGCTCGCCACGACCTCGAAGGCGTCGCGCCCGCGCTCCAGCAGCCCGGAAAAGCCGAGCGCGTCACCGGGCGTCTCGCCGGTGGAGACGACGAGGCGCAACTCGGGCAGGTCGTCGCGGATGTCCTGGATCTTGGCAAGCCCCGCCGTATCGGTCACCACGGCCGCGGCCCCACTGTGCCCGAGCCGGTAGCGCAACGCGTCGACGCCGAAGAGATTGGCGAGCGGCACCGCGATCGCGCCGAGCTTGTAGACCGCGAGATGCGCGATCAGCGTCGGCGGGGATTGCGGCAGGAGCAATGCGACGCGATCGCCCCGGGCAACTCCGTGTGCGGCCAGCGCATGGGCGAAGCGGTTGGAGGCGCGCGCCAGATCGCCGTAGCGCCAGGTTTCCACCGCGCCCGTCTCCGGCACGTGGACAAGCGCCACGCGTTCCGGCTCCGCCGCCGCCCAGCGGTCGCAGGCGTCGACGGCGATGTTGTAGCGCTCGGGGATCCGCCAGCGAAAGGCGCGCACGAGCGCGTCATAGTCTGCCGGGGCCTCTGCCGGAGCGCTGGATGCGGGATGCAGCATGGCTGTCCTTGCCGTTGCGGTCATCGCCGGACTGGCGCATCGCCGGCCCGCTCATGGCCGACGCCCGTCATCGCCGGCGCCTGTCATGACGGCCGGTCACCGCCCGAGTGAAAGGCGCCGTCTCACGGCGCCGGGGCGGCGAGCACGAGCGACCAGAACACACGGTACTTCGAGCCGGGCGCATGGGCGGTCGCGATCCCCATGCGCGTGGCCTTGTCGTCGAGCATGACGGCGTTGTGCTTGGGCGAATCCCGCCAGCCGGAAAATGCCTCCGCGAGCGTGCGATAGCCCGCGCTGACATTCTCGACCGCGTAGGTCTTGGGCTCGCCGGCCTCCGTCAGCCGGGCCGCCAGCGTGTTGCCGCGCGCAAGCGAGGCGCGCACGTCGTTCGCCGCCGCCATCGCGTCCGCCTGCCGTTGCGCCGCGCGCATCAGCACGGGATCGAGCGTCAGCACGCCGCGCCCGTTCGACTGGCGATAGCTGGAGATCATCTGCACGGCGGAGGCCGTATCGACGGCGGCCCCGTCGCGCGCCAGATCCTGATAGAAGGGCGGCGTGACGCCGCGCTCCGGCAGACAGCCGGCGAGCGCGAACGCGCCCAGCGCCAGTGCGGTCAGCCCCGCGAGCCTCGTCGGTCCCGCACGTCGCGTGAATGTCGTCATGCGGATGTCTTATCTCCGAACGCGGGACGGCGCGAGCGAAAACCGCCGCGCCGCCGCAAGGTTGCCCGCCCGACCGGCGCCGGGCGCAGGTGATCAGCGCTTGGCCGCCTCGACCACGTCCTCGAAGGACCGCAGACCCGTCGTCGGCGCGCCGACGAGCACCGCCATGTTGCCCGGCGCGTGCTGGTTCTTCCACATCTTGGTGTGCGCCTGCGGGATCTCGTCCCAGGGGAAGACCTCGCTCATGCAGGGGTCGATGCGCCGGTCGACAACCGCCTTGTTGGCCTCCGACGCCTGCTTGAGGTGGGCGAAGTGCGAACCCTGGATGCGCTTCTGACGCTGCCAGACGTAGCGGGCGTCGAAGGTCAGGTTGAAGCCGGTGGTGCCGGCGCAGAACACGACCATGCCGCCGCGCTTCACCACCAGACAGGAGACCGGGAAGGTCGCCTCGCCGGGATGCTCGAACACCATGTCGACGTCATTGCCCTTGCCGGTGATCTCCCAGATCGCCTTGCCGAAGCGCCGGGCTTCCTTGAGCCAGGTGTTGTACTCCGGCGAGTTCACCTTGGGCATCTGGCCCCAGCAGTCGAAGTCCTTGCGGTTGATCACGCCCTTGGCGCCGAGCGACAGCACGTAGTCGCGCTTGTCCTCGTCGGAGATGATGCCGATGGCATTGGCGCCGGCCGCGGCCGCGAGCTGAATGCCGAAGACGCCCAGGCCGCCGGAAGCGCCCCACACCAGCACGTTCTGGCCCGGACGCAGCTGATGCGGCGCATGGCCGAACAGCATGCGATAGGCGGTCGCCAGCGTCAGCGTGTAGCAGGCGCTTTCTTCCCAGGTCAGATGCTTGGGACGCGGCATCAGCTGCTGCGACTGCACGCGGCAGAACTGCGAGAAGGAGCCGTCCGGCGTTTCAAACGCCCAGATGCGCTGGGTCGGAGAGAACATCGGATCGCCGCCGTTGCACTCCTCGTCGTCGCCGTCGTCCTGGTTGCAGTGGATGACGACCTCGTCGCCGACCTTCCAGCGCTTCACCTTGGAGCCGACCGCCCACACGACGCCGGCCGCGTCCGACCCGGCGATGTGATAGGGCACGTCATGCGCGCGGAACACCGACACCGGCTCGCCGAGCGCCGCCCAGATGCCGTTGTAGTTGACGCCGGCGGCCATCACCATGACCAGCACTTCGTGACTGTCGAGCTCCCAGGTCGGAACCACCTCGAGCTTCATCGCCTCTTCCGGCGGGCCGTGCCGGTCCGGCCGGATGGCCCAGGAATACATGTTCTTGGGCACATGCCCGAGGGGCGGAATCTCGCCGATTTCATAGAGATCCTTCACCGGCCTGTCCTCCGCCTCGCGGTTGTCGTTCGCTTGTGCCACAGTGCTCATCGTCTCCTGACCTCCCGTCGACCCGTCGTCGTTACGCTTGCGGGCGACGCCGCAAGTTCGCGTTTGTGGTGATGCGATCCCGGGCGCGATCGCCGGAAGCCCCCGCGATCCGACCGCCCCTTCCGATTGCACCCGATGCGCAGCCTCGTTTCGCAAATGCTGCGTTGCGTCATGCAAATCCCGTCCGACGCCCGCATGCACGAAACTATCGTGCGAAAAAGAGGCTTCACGCTATTGGACTATTGCTTAATTCACGCGTTTGCCCAAGACTGTTTTTGCATTGCACATAGAAAAAATTGGGCAAGCAGGGGCGCGTGCAGCGTCCTTTCGGGAGATCTCGGAACGTCGGCGGCCTCGACGAAACCGAGAGAAAACAGGAAGATGCCCGGCCATTCGGCAAGCGACGGCCGTCACGGGCGCGAATGCGAGGAGTACCCCATGAGCCAGGCCCCAAAGAGTGCGGCATCGACCGGCACAACGCAACCCGGTGCGTCGACCCGTGATCGGCCCCGTGATCGGCCATGGATCTTCCGGACCTACGCCGGCCATTCCACCGCGTCGGAATCCAACAAGCTCTACCGCCGCAACCTGGCCAAGGGACAGACCGGCCTGTCGGTCGCCTTCGACCTGCCGACGCAGACCGGCTACGACCCCGATCATCCGCTGTCGCGCGGCGAGGTCGGCAAGGTCGGTGTGCCGGTGGCGCATCTCGGCGACATGCGCGCGCTGTTCGACGAGATCCCGCTGGAGAAGATGAACACCTCCATGACGATCAACGCGACGGCCCCCTGGCTGCTGGCGCTCTATGTCGCGGCGGCCGACGAGCAGGGCGCGGATCGCAAGCTTTTGTCCGGCACGACGCAGAACGACATCGTCAAGGAATACCTGTCGCGCGGCACCTATGTGTTTCCGCCCGCGCCCTCGCTCCGGCTGACCCGCGACGTCATCGCCTGGACCTACGAGGCGATGCCGAAGTGGAACCCGATGAACGTGTGCTCCTATCACCTGCAGGAAGCCGGCGCGACGCCGGTGCAGGAGCTCTCCTTCGCGCTCGCCACCGCCGTCGCCATCCTGGACGAGGTGAAGGGCAGCGGCGCGATCCCGCCTGAGGACTTCCCCAAGGCGGTCGGGCGTATTTCCTTCTTCGTCAACGCCGGCATGCGCTTCATCACCGAGATCTGCAAGATGCGCGCCTTCACCGAGCTGTGGGACGAGATCTGCCGGGAGCGCTACGGCGTGGAGGACGAGCGCTACCGCCGCTTCCGCTATGGCGTGCAGGTCAATTCGCTCGGCCTGACCGAGCAGCAGCCGGAAAACAACGTCTACCGCATCCTGATCGAGGCGCTCGCCGTCGTGCTGTCGAAGAACGCGCGCGCCCGGGCCGTGCAGCTGCCGGCCTGGAACGAGGCGCTCGGCCTGCCGCGCCCCTTCGACCAGCAATGGTCGCTCCGGATCCAGCAGATCCTCGCCTATGAGACGGACCTGCTCGAGTACGCCGACATCTTCGACGGCTCCGAGGTGATCACGCAGAAGGTCGAGGCGCTGAAGGAAGAGGCCCGCGCCGAGCTTGCCCGCATCGACGACATGGGCGGCGCCATCGCGGCGGTCGAGTCGAGCTACATGAAGCAGGCGCTGGTCGCCGCCAACGCGGAGCGGCTGGCGGGCATCGAGAGCGGCGATCAGATCGTGGTCGGCGTGAACAAGTTCACCGAAAGCGAACCGTCGCCGCTGGCGAGCGGCGAGGACGGCGGCATTCTCACCGTGCCGGAGCATGTCGAGCCGGAAGCGATCGAGAAGCTCCAGGCCTGGCGCGAGGCGCGCGACGAAGGGGCCGCGCAGGCCGCCCTCGCCGCGCTCAAGCAGGCGGCCGCCGAGGGCCGCAACATCATGGAACCGTCGATTGCCGCGGCCAAGGCGGGCGTGACGACCGGCGAATGGGGCGCGGCGCTGCGCGACGTCTTCGGCGAGTACCGCGCGCCCACCGGCGTCGGCAAGGCGGCCCGGACCGATGCCGAGGATCTGGCCGACATCCGCGCCTCCGTCGACGCGGTGTCGACGAAGCTCGGCCGCCGACTCAAGTTCCTGGTCGGCAAGCCCGGCCTCGACGGGCATTCCAACGGCGCGGAGCAGATCGCCGTTCGGGCCCGCGACTGCGGCATGGAAGTGGTCTACGAGGGCATCCGCCTGACGCCGGCGCAGATCGTCAACGCAGCACTCGAGGAAGACGTCCACGTCATCGGCCTGTCGATCCTGTCCGGCTCGCATCTGGCGCTGGTGCGCGACGTGCTGGAGCGCCTGCGCGCCCAGGGCATCGACGACATCCCGCTCGTCGTCGGCGGCATCATCCCCGACGAGGATGCCAGGCAGCTCAAGGCCATGGGCGTCGCCGCCGTCTACACGCCGAAGGATTTCCAGCTCAACGACATCATGCGCGAAGTGGTGGAAATCGTCGGCACCCGCGCCGAAGCGGCGGCCTAACGAGGCCGGGAAACGGGTTGGGGGCGGCAGACGCCGACCTCCGCCCGTCCCCGCCCCGGCTCCGCAAGCCCGCATCTGCGCCCCCTCCGGGTCTCCGCTGCCCCAGGTCTCCACGGCCCTGGGTCCGGGCGGACGCCAGAGGTGGAGAGTGATGCCAAGTGGGGTCACCAATCCGACGTCATTTCGGCCGGATGCGCCGACAAGACAAAAACCGAAACAGGCAAGCCGTACCGGCTGCCGCGATGCCCATCTGGTTCGGCCTCCATGGACGTCACCCCGGCCGAGCGCAAGCGAGAGCCGGGGCCCATTGGCACCCGGACGTCCCCTGAGAGCCCATGGTATTCGCAGCGATCGCCCGTGCGCGGCCGCCACAGCCCTGTAAACGATTGGGCTCTTGGTCACCGCGCTCGCGCAATCCGGTATCGCAACCTGCTATCCTAACGGGTGGACGTCGCGCAGACACACTTTCTGACAAGACTACGAAATCATTCCCCCTCTTTGCGCATAGCCGGATCGCAATAGATGACCTGATCCGCGATTTCTTGCGGTATGTTCTTTGGTGGGCGATCCGCCCACGCCCAGACACCAATTAACAATGTTTGATTATCAAAAATCAAATTGTAAAGATTAGCATCTGATATATTGTTAGATACCAGCTCCGCTGCGGAAATATTAGAGCGCCTCAAACTCGCTTGAGAAAAGTTCACTTCAGCTAGGATAGCCCCAGACAAATTGGCGTCCAACAGTTCTGCACCAGTAAGGTCTGCATCTTTCAATCGAGTGTTGGATAAATCGGAACAGAAAAGCCTCGTTCCTTTAAAATTGGCATTTTGAAGATCAGCCCCTCGAAGGTCGACGCGAGCTAGATCCAACCCTGAGAAAACTGAATTCTTGAGATTCGGGCGCCAAGCTGCGGCGGCTTCCAAAGCGGAGGCGGTCTTTACAATTCTCCGCAGCGACTTTGTAGCGTCCAATGCCTCCTCGATATCCACACCTATGCCCTCATTGATCTGCCGCACTTCGGTGGTCGCGAATTGAGATTTGCCACTAACAGCAGTATCGGGCGCCTTCAGCGCGCGTTTTTTTGACGTCTCCCGAATGAACGCAAACAACACCGACTGAACCAGAATATAGCTTTCTTCCGGGTCGCTCATCGCCAGTTCGCGCAAGCCGTAGATGCCAGCGATACGCACCGGCAACTCCTCGCTTTCCAGCATCGCCGCGCCCTTCTGGTAGCGGTCGACGTTGAGACCACGTTCCGAAATCCGCCGTTGTTCCACGGCGGTTCGGGTCTGCCGATGTGCGATCATGGAGCGCCAGGTGGCGAGACCGATCCCGACCGCGCCGAGCGCGATCAGTCCGATGTTGCGCCAGGCCTCGATCAGATTGGGGGAGTCCGATCCAGTCAGCCGCTGCCAATCCCAGGAAAGGCTGTCGACAAGAAAAACGACGGCAAAGACGGTGACGACGATCCCGGCCAGCGCTCCGGCAAAAACGAGACCGAGGCCACCGTTGCTCGTCCTGGATTCTCGGGAGGTCGGTAACCGGTCACGATCCATGCATACGCGATCCAAAAGAACTTTGAGAACGCATGCATAAGATCAGATGGTGCTAGGCCACGCAACGCGCTGAGGTCCCTGATGCGAGCGCGCGCCCGGCGCTTCAACTCGCCCTTGGGTCACTCCTACTGTTGTGACCGGCCGCCGAAGATGACCTTCCAGCCGGCCGCGGAGAAACGTGCAGGTAGCCGCAGTGTGCCACCGGTTGCTGCTTCGCCCGCTTCCCGGTAGAGCCCGAGCGAGAGACAAGAGCGCGCCGTTTGCGGTCGGAAAATCTCGGAAAGTCTCACACAAACCGGTTTGTGCAAGTTTCCCGCACCACAAGACGGCTTGTGGAAGAAAATCGGGCTGAAACGCGACACAACAGCGCTTGTGCAAGTCCGATGCGCCTGAAGCCGGAGGCCGCCCCGACCCCCTACCGGCGCTTCAGCTCGCCCTTGAGCCACTTCCGCCACTGCGAGCGGGTGCCGAAGAAGACGTTGCGATCGACGTCGCCCTTGATGCCGTCGACGCGGCCCTCGGCCGTGTACTGCCAGAACACCCAGTCCTTGCGGTTCTCGTACTTGCGGTCGGGGTGGCTTGCCACCGAGCGCAGCCAGAAATCGTGGCCGTGCTTGGCGTCGACCAGCCGGTCGCGGTGGAAGTCGACCGAGGAATAGATGATCGGCCGCTTGCCGTAATGCGCCTCGACCGCCTCCAGGAAGAGCCGCATGTCGCGGATGATCTGCGGGCGCGGAGGGCGATCGCGGCAGGTCTTGGAGTAGGCATTCCACTCCATGTCCAGGACCGGCGGCAGGGCATCGGGATCGTTCGGCACGTTCTCGATGAACCAGGCGATCTGGTCCTCGACCGGACGGCAGAAGTAATAGAAATGATAGGCCCCGCGCGGCACGCCGGCGGCCTTGGCGCCCATCCAGTTCTGCATGAACTTCGGATCGAGATAGTCGCCGCCCTCGGTCGCCTTGATGAAGGCGAACTCCGTGCCCGCGCGCTTCACCCGGTGCCAGTCGATGTCGCCCTGATAGCGCGCGACGTCGATGCCGTGGATCGCGAAATCCTCCGGCGTGGGATCGGGAAAGTCGAACGCCGCGCAGGCGGCCAGCGACAGGGCACAGATCAGGGACAGCACGCGCGCCAGCATCATTCTCTCTTCGGTCCACCAAGGGCAGCGCCGGCGGTCTGGCCGGAGCGCCCTTCCCCTTCCTCACGGGGAGACCGTAGGGGACAAGCGTTAACGAGGAGCTTACCAAGAAACCGCGACGGCACGGAGGCGAAACGCGAAAGGCCGCGCCTTTCGGCACGGCCTCGCGCGATCGTGATCGCCCCCCTCGTCAAAACGACGGGGGAGACGGAGAAAGACCGGATCAGCCCAGCGCCGGAATGCGCAGGACCTGACCGGGATAGATCTTGTCCGGATCGGACAGCATCGGGCGGTTGGCCTCGAAGATCACCTGATACTTGGAGCCGTCGCCATAGGCCTTCTGGGCCACCGCCCACAGCGTGTCGCCCTTGTCCACGGTGTGGAAGGTCGCCTCCGGTGCGGCCTCGGCCACGGCGATCTCCTCCTCGACCTTGGCGACGCCGAGCACATTGCCGGCGGCGAGGATCAGCTTCTCGCGCGCTTCCTGCGTCGGCGCGGCGCCGGCGATCTTCACCGTGTCGCCGGCGACCTCGACCTTGACGTCCCCGTCGAGCCCGAGCGCGGCGACTTCCTTCTCGATGGCCTCGGCGGCATTCGTCTCCGGCTCGTCGCTGCCGAACAGCGATTTGCCCGCATCCTTCACGAAATCGAAAAAGCCCATGGCACAGCCCCATTGTCTGGTGTGTCGCCGCGACATCGCGGCCGCCTTCGTTATCGCGAGCCCGCGCGCGCCCGGCAAGGAGAATGAACGGGCGCTCCCCGCAATCGTCCGGCCATCGCGCGCCAGCGCGGCCACACCTCGCGTCCCGCTTGCATCGCGGCGCCGGGGCTGGCATGTCCGGGGGGACCTTTCCGCTCTTTCGCAGGACCACCCGCGCCCATGACCGACCGCCTGACGATCGCCACCTGGAACATCAATTCGGTGCGCCTGCGCCTGCCGATCGTCGAAAAGCTGCTGCTCGATCATGCGCCCGACATCCTGTGCCTGCAGGAAACCAAGTGCCCGAACGGCAATTTCCCGCTCGGCCCCCTGCGCAAGCTCGGCTACGAGCACATCGCGGTGCACGGGCAAAAGGGCTATCACGGTGTCGCGACGCTCTCCCGCCGCCCCTTCCTCAGCGAGGAGCGGATCGACTACTGCGGCAAGGGCGACAGCCGTCACCTGACGGTGGAGGTCGATGTCGCGGGCTCGCGCGTCGCGGTGCAGAATTTCTACGTGCCGGCCGGCGGCGACGAGCCGGACCCGGAGGTGAACGACAAGTTCGCCCACAAGCTCGCCTTCCTGGACGAGATGGGCGACCGCTTCGCCTCCCTGACCACACCGACCGTGGTCGTCGGCGATCTCAATGTCGCGCCGTATGAGCACGACGTCTGGTCGCACAAGAAGCTTCTGAAGGTGGTCAGCCACACGCCGGTGGAATGCGACAGGCTGGAGGCCGTGCGCGCCGCCGGCGGTCTCGTCGACGTGATGCGCCGTTTCGTGCCGATGGAGGACAAGCTCTACACCTGGTGGAGCTACCGGGCGAAGGACTGGTCGGCCGCCGACAAGGGCCGCCGCCTCGACCACGTCTGGACGACGCCGGATCTCGCCGGTCAGGCGACCCGCATGGAGGTGCTGCGCGCCGCACGCGGCTGGGAAAAGCCCTCCGACCACGCGCCGGTGATCGCCCGCTTCGAAGCCTGACGTCGGCGGCGCTTTCCTTGTCTCACGGCAGTGCGCTGCGCGCACGCCTGCGACGGCGCGGCCTGACCGGCCGACGCACGGTCGTGCGTTTGCCGCGCTCGAAACATCGCCATCGAGACGCGACACTCCCTGGTCTCACGGCAGTGCGCCGCGCGCACGCCTGCGACGGCGCGGCCTGACCGGCCGCCCAGGCGCCGGACGGCCGGGACCGCTCTCACGGCGTGATGATGACCTTGCCCGAGACCTTGCGCTCCGCGATCTGCCGCAGCGCCGACGGCGTCTCGCCAAGCGGATAGACGCCGTGGATATGCGGCACGATCCGCCCGTCGGCGACCCAGGCCAGCAATTGCGCCATGTTGTCGCGATGCGCCTCGGGTTCGCGGACGATCGCATCGCCCCAGAACACGCCCAGCACGTCACAGCCCTTCAGCAGCACCAGATTGAGCGGCAGTTTCGGGATCTCGCCGGCGGCGAACCCGATGACGAGATAGCGCCCGCGCCAGCCGGTCGCCCTGAGCGCCGGCTCGGCATAGGGTCCGCCCACGGGATCGTAGACCACATCGACGCCGCAGCCGTCCGTCAGCGCCTTGAGGCGAAGCTTCAGGTCTTCCTCGGCATAATTGACGAGTTCGTCCGCCCCGTGCTTGCGGGCAAGCTCGAGCTTCTCCGCGCTGGAGGCACAGGCGATCACCCGCGCGCCCATCGCCTTGGCGATCTCCACGGCCGCCAGCCCGACCCCGCCCGACGCGCCCAGAACCGCGACGGTCTCTCCGGGCTGCAGATCGGCGCGATCGCGGAAGGCGTGCAGCGTGGTGCCATAGGTCACCGTCAGGCCAGCCGCGGCGGCATCCGAAACGTCGTCGGGCAAGGCGACGAGATCGTCCTCGCTGGCGACGACCTGCTCGCGCACCGCGCCCCACTTGATGTAGCCCATCACCCGGTCGCCGGGGTCGAACAACTCGACCCCCTCGCCGATGGCCGTCACCGTGCCGGCGAACTCCGCGCCCGGCGAGAACGGCGGCTCGGGCCGGAACTGATACTTTCCCTGAATGATCAGCGTATCGAAGAAGTTGAGCGCCGCCGCCTGGACCGCGACCAGCACCTCGCCGGGGCCCGGCTCGGGCGCCGCGATCTCGGCGATCGTCAGGTCTTCCGGCGGCCCCAGCCTGTCGCAAATCACTGCTTTCAAGACGATGCCCCCCGCATTTTTCGCAGTGCCCCCGCATTTTTCACGATGAATGACTAGCATGAACGACGAGTCGGGAGAATCCGGCAAGAGACCGATGCTTGCAAGCCGGCCGTTCGGCGCGTATGTCGGGCGCATCCACGGTCCATCACAGGCAGGTTTCATGCGCGGTTACTTCGCCGTCGGGGCGGAAGGCATTTCCAAGCCGATGAATCTCGGCAATCTGATGCGCTCCGCGCATGCCTTCGGCGCGAGCTTCTTCTTCACCGTCGACGCGGACCGCAAGATCCGCAAGGCGCCCGCCTCCGACACCTCGAAAAGCCCCGGCCACCTGCCGCTGTTCCACTGGCCGACGATGGCCGACATGGATCTGCCGCACGGCTGCCAGCTCGTCGGCGTCGAACTGACCGACGACGCTGTGGACCTGCCAAGCTTCATGCATCCGCTCAAGGCCGCCTATGTGCTCGGTCCCGAACGCGGCTCGCTGTCGCCGGAAATGCAGGCCGCCTGCCACCACACCATCAAGATCCCGACGCGCTTCTGCCTGAACATCGCGGTCGCCGGCGCCATCGTGCTCTACGATCGCCACCGCGTGCACGGCCAGTATGCGGATCGCCCGCTCACCGCCGGCGGCCCCAGGACGCCGAAGCCGAAACACAAGCACGGCGGCCCGATCATGCGCACCGACCGCAAGATCCCCGGCATCGAAGCCGGCTGACGGGGCTTTTCCCGGAAGGGGCCATTATCCGGAAAGGCGAGGGGGCGACCCGCGCTCCCTGCGCGCTTGTCCGTCTCCGCGCGGCCCGGGCCCTTTTTTATCTCCGCGCGGCCCTCGCGCTTTCTTATCTCCGCGCGGCCCTCGCGCTTTCTTATCTCCGCGCGGCCCTCGCGCGGGCGACCCGCCCGAGCGTGAGGAACACGTCGCTGACCAGCGCCGGCGCGAGTGTCGGCGCCTTGCGCGCCTCCGCCACGGCCGCCCCCAGCCGCTCCCCGGCCTTGCCGAGATCCTCCGCCGACCACAGCGTCAGTTGCCGCGCAATGACCGCGCGGCGCTTGAAGAACACCGGCGGGCGCGCCCGCTCGACCACCTGCGCCGGTGCCACCCCGCGGTCGACGTCGACGCGCGCGCGCGCCAGAAACTGGAAATGCCGCAGGGCGCTGCCCGCGATCACGTCGGCGCGCTGCCCCGTGGCCTCCAGCCGCTCCAGCCCGTGATCGAGCGTCGCGAGGTCGCCGAGTGCCGCAGCGTCAATCAGCGCGTCCACGGCGAAGGCCGACGCATCGCCGATGATCGCCTCCACGTCCGCCGTCTCGATGCGGGTCTGGCCATGCGCGTAGAGACAGAGCTTGCGCACCTCGCCCCGGCTCGCCAGCCGGTCGGCCCCGAGCAGGCCCATCAACGCCTGACGCGCCTCGCGGGTGATCGTGAGCCCGGCCTCCCGGGTTTCGGTGTCGATGATGCGTTCGAGATCCCGCTCCGCGTCCGCATAGCAGGCGATGGCGACCGCCTGCCGGTCGCTCTCGACCTTCTTGCGCAGCCCGGTTCCCTTTTTCAGATCGCCGGCCTCGATGACGACGAGCGCGGTCGCCGGATCGAGCTGGCCGAACAGCGGATCGACGGCGGGGGCCAGGTTCTTGCCCGCCCCGTCGCGCACCCAGACCACGCGCCGACCGCCGAACAGCGGCACGGTCAGCGCCTCGTCGATCAGACGCGCAGGATCGGAGACGACATCGGACGCATCGAGCTTGACCAGGGAAAACGGATCGTCGACGCCGCCGCTCGCCGCCGCGACGAGCGCCTGCGCGCGTTCCGACACGAGCCCGACGTCGGGACCGAAGACCAGCACCAGCGGGACATTGTCCGGCGGATTGGCGACGAACCGGTCGACCTCGCCGGCCTTGAGCGCCACCATCGCGGATCAGCTCCGGGCGGCGAAGAAGCCGGCGATGCGGGTCTGGATGTCGACGGCGACGGCCTTGGCGGCCCGGTCTTCCGCGTCGCGCTCGGCGCGCAGGTTGGCGAAGCGCTGGCTGGAAAAGTCGAAGGACGCGGTGGCAAAGGCGCTGCCGGTCTCCAGCGTCCGTCCCGAGCCGATTTCGCTCAGCACATAGCTTGCGTTCACCGTGACCGTATAGGCCGCCGGCACGTCGGCGAGGCGCTCCACGCCGACCTCGCCGAGCGGCCGGTCGATGATGATCCTGAGGCGATAGGCGGGATCGGGCGCGGAGCGTCCGCGCTGGAAGCCGAAGATCAGCTCGTTGCGCAGCACCTGCCCGACGCGCTCCAGCTCGCGGTCCGCCACCGTGTCGACCGGATCGATGTCGATGCGGGCAAGCTCGTCGGCGAGCGCCGGATCGCCGGCCGCACTCCCCACCGTGCCGTAGAGCGGGCGCACCTGGCAGCCGGCGAGCGCCAGCGCGGCCGCAAGGCCCAGGCCAAGCGCCGCCCGGCGCGTCGGTGCCGGGCCGCCCGGCCGGCGCATCCTCGTATCAGACGACGACATTCACGATCCTCTGCGGCACCACGATGATCTTGCGGGCCGGCTTGCCGTCGAGGGCGCGCTGAACCGCGTCGAGCGCCAGCGTAGCCGCTTCCACCTCGTCTTTGGAAGCCTCGCGCGCGACCGTGACCTCGGCGCGCTTCTTGCCGTTGACCTGCACCGGCAGAACCACCGTGTCCTCGATCAAAAGCTCGTCCTCGACATCCGGCCAGGGCGTGGTCGCCAGCAGCTCGGCGTGGCCGAACATGCTCCAGCATTCCTCGGCCAGATGCGGCGCCATCGGCGCCATCATCTGCACCAGATAGACCGCCGCCTCGCGAATGGCGAACCGCATGTCGTCGCCACTGGTATCGCCCTGGCAGGCCTTGGAGAGCGTGTTGACGAGCTCATAGAGCCGCGCCACGGCGCGGTTGAAGGCGAGCGCCTCGATGTCGGCCGACACCGCCGCGCAGGTCTTGTGCGTCGTGCGCCGCAGCGCGGTGGCCGCCTCGCCCACCTCGGCCGGGCGCACCCGCGCCGGAATGTCCTCGGTGATCTCCTTCACCAGCCGCCAGACGCGCTGCATGAAGCGCCACGCGCCCTGCACGCCGGCTTCCGTCCATTGCACGTCGCGCTCGGGCGGGCTGTCGGAGAGCATGAACCAGCGCGCGGTATCCGCGCCATAGGTCTCGATGATGTCGGTCGGGTCGACGGTGTTCTTCTTCGACTTCGACATCTTCTCGATCGACCCGATGGCGACCGGTTCGCCGTCGTCGAGACGCAGCGCGCGGCGCTGGTCGCCGTCGCCCTCGATGCGTACCTCGGCCGGCGACAGCCAGGCCCCGTCCGGCCCCTTGTAGGTCTCATGCGTCACCATGCCCTGGGTGAACAGACCCTTGAACGGCTCCTTCACGCCCAGGTGTCCGGTCTCGCACATGGCGCGGGCGAAGAAGCGCGAATAGAGCAGATGCAGGATCGCGTGCTCGATGCCGCCGATGTACTGGTCGACCGGCAGCCAGGCATTGGCGACCTCGGGATCGGTCGGCGTCTCGGCGCCGGAATCGGTAAAGCGCGCGAAATACCAGGACGAATCCACGAAGGTGTCCATCGTGTCCGTCTCGCGCCGCGCCGGCCCGCCGCAGGACGGGCACTCCACGTGCCGCCAGGTCGGATGCCGGTCGAGCGGATTGCCGGGCTTGTCGAAGTCGATGTCGTCGGGCAGTTCGACCGGGAGATCCTTGACCGGCACCGGCACCACGCCGCAATCGTCGCAATGGATGACCGGGATCGGACAGCCCCAGTAACGCTGGCGCGAAATGCCCCAGTCGCGCAGCCGGTAGTTCACCTGCAGTTCCGCCTGCGGCACGCCGCCGTCGACCGGCCGGGTGACCAGCCGCTCGGCCACCGCCTTCTTGGCATCCTCGATCGACAGCCCGTCCATGAAGTCGGAATTGTAGATCGTGCCGGCCTCGACATAGGCCTCGTCGCCGATCTCGAAGGTCGCCGGATCCGCGCCCTCGGGCAGCACGACGGGCTTCACCGGCAGGCCGTACTTGCGGGCGAAGTCGAGATCGCGCTGGTCGTGCGCCGGACAGGCGAAGATCGCGCCGGTGCCGTAATCCATCAGGATGAAGTTGGCGATATAGACCGGCAGCTCCAGCTCCGGATCGAGCGGATGCACGACCTTCAGCCCGGTGTCGATGCCGATCTTCTCCGCCGTCTCCAGCGCCTCTTCCGAGGTCTCCATGTGCCGGCAGGTCTCGAGGAACGTCGCGATCTCCGCATTGTCCTCTGCCAGCTTGAGCGCGATCGGATGGTCCGGCGACAGTCCCATGAAGGAGGCGCCGAACAGCGTGTCCGGGCGGGTGGTGAAGATCTCCAGCACCGCGTCGCCGGTCGGCGCCGGCTCGGTGAACTCGAAGCGGATGTGCAGGCCTTCGGAGCGTCCGATCCAGTTCTTCTGCATCAGCCGGACCTTTTCCGGCCAGCGGTCGAGATCGTCGAGCGCCGAGAGAAGCTCCTCGGACCAGTCGGAAATGCGGAAGAACCACTGGGTCAGCTCGCGCTGCTCCACGACCGCGCCCGAGCGCCAGCCGCGCCCGTCGATGACCTGCTCGTTGGCGAGCACGGTCATGTCGACCGGATCCCAGTTGACCTTGGAGTTCTTGCGGTAGGCAAGCCCCGCCTTCAGGAAATCGAGGAACAGGCGCTGCTGCTGGGTGTAATACGCCACGTCGCAGGTCGCGAACTCGCGCGCCCAGTCGAGCGACAGGCCCATCACCTTGAGCTGGCCGCGCATGGTCTCGATGTTCTGGTAGGTCCAGTCGCGCGGGTGCACCTTGTTCTGCATGGCGGCGTTCTCGGCCGGCATGCCGAAGGCGTCCCAGCCCATCGGGTGCAGCACGTTGAAGCCCTTGGCGCGCTTGTAGCGGGCGACGACATCCCCCATCGCATAGTTGCGCACGTGCCCCATGTGGATGCGGCCCGACGGATAGGGGAACATTTCCAGCACGTAGTATTTCGGCCGGGGGTCGTCGTTCGCGGTCGCGAAGACCTGGGTTTCGTCCCAGACCCGCTGCCAGCGGCTCTCCGCCTCGCCGGCGTTGTAGCGCTCCGTCGCCATGATGTGATTGCTTTTCCCGTGGGTGATGATGAGACGTGGCGGGACTGTCACCAGAAATCCGGCGCGCGGTCAACCGGCATCGCACCGCGCGCCCGCGCGCGCCGGCCGCGCACATGCCCGCGCTTGCATTCGCGGCGAAGTCGGCGCATCACGGCCCGACACCGGCCGATCGCGATACTGGAGAGTGCCCATCATGACCGCCGCCGACGCCCCCGCCCGTCTCGCCGACATCCGCGCCCGCATCGCCGCCGCCGCGGCCGAGGCCGACCGCGCCCCCGAAAGCACCACGCTGATCGCCGTCTCCAAGACCTTCGACGCCGACGCGATCCGCCCGGTGATCGCCGCCGGCCAGCGCGTCTTCGGCGAAAACCGCGTGCAGGAGGCACAGGGCAAATGGCCGGCGCTGAAGGCAGAGACGCCGGACCTCGAATTGCATCTGATCGGACCGCTGCAATCGAACAAGGCGAAGGACGCGGTCGCCCTCTTCGACGTGATCCATACGCTCGACCGGGAGAAGATCGCCCGCGTGCTGAAGAGCGAATGCGAGCGCCAGGGCCGCGCCTTGCGCTTCTTCATCCAGGTGAACACCGGCGCGGAACCGCAAAAGGCGGGCATCGCGCCCGAGGAGACGCCCGCCTTCGTGACGCTGTGCCGCGACGAGCTCGGCCTCGACGTCGCCGGCCTCATGTGCATTCCCCCGGTCGAGGACATGCCGGGCCCGCATTTCGCGCTGCTTGAGAAACTCGCCCGCGAAACCGGCCTGGAGGAACTGTCGATGGGCATGTCCGGCGACTTCGAAAGCGCGATCCGTTTCGGCGCCACCCATGTGCGCGTCGGCTCCGCGATCTTCGGCGCCCGGGACACGCCGGCGGGCTGAGGCCTCAATCGCCGGTCCAGAATTCCGGCAGAAGCACGAGCAGGCCGGCCAGGATCTCCAGCCGGCCGAGGATCATCTCATAGGCCAGAAGCAGCTTGGTGGCATCGCCGAGCGACTGGAACGTGCCCGCCGGCCCGATGATCGCGCCCACGCCCGGACCCACGTTGGCGAGCGCGGTGATCGACGCGCTCAGCGCGGTCTCCAGATCGAGCCCCGCGCCCGCGTAGACCAGCGCGAACAGCGCGAAGGTCCCGACATAGACGATGGCGAAGACGAAGATGCCCTCGGCGACGTCCGGCGTCAGCCTGCGCCCGTCATAGCGCGCCGCGCAGGCCCGGTGCGGGCGGATCAGGAGCTGGACGCGCGTGCGGATCAGCCTCAGCAGCGCGACCGCGCGAAACGCCTTGAAACCGCCCGAGGTCGACCCGCTGCACCCGCCGAAGAACGTCAGCAGGAAGAAGAGCGTCAGGGCGAAGGGCCCCCACCTCAGATAATCCTCGCTCGCGTAGCCCGTGGTCGAAACGACGGAGACCACATGGAAGACGGCAAGTGTGAGCTCGCGCCACGGGTCGGCGCTGGCATGCAGGTGGAGCACCGTGAAGGCGGCGAGAGAGGCACACGCCACCAGGCCGAGAAAGAACGCGATCTGCGGCAGATCCCGCCGCTCGCCCCGTTCCACGAAGCGGATGAGAAAGAGAAACGGCAGGCTCGACAACGTCATGAAGACGATCGCGACCCAGTAGAGCGGCAGGGCCGTGAACTGGCCGAAGGACCGGTCGGAGGTCGAGTAGCCGCCGGTCGACACCGTCGTCAGCGCGTGATTGAGCGCCTGGAACGCATCCATGCCGCCGAGGCGATAGAGAAGCCCCGCCGCCGCCGTCAGCCCGACGTAAAGCACCAGCAGCCGCATCAGGAACGGCTCGATGCGGCCATAGGGTTTCGTCGCGGTCTCCGAGGATTCCACCGCGAACAGCTGTGCGCCGCCCGACCGCAGTCCCGGCAGCAGCCAGATGCCGAGCACGACGATGCCGATCCCGCCCATCCATTGCAGCAGCGAGCGCCAGAGCAGCAGGCCGACCGGCAGCGTGTCGAGACCGGTGAGAACCGTGGCGCCCGTCGTCGTCAGCCCGGACACCGCCTCGAACACCGCGTCCGACACGGACATGCGCGCCGCGCCGAACATCATCGGCAAGGCCGCGCACAGTCCGCTCACCACCCAGGCAAGATTGACGAAGAGGAAAATCTCGCGTCGGCGCATGACGTTGGAGGGCGCCGAAAAGGCCAGCGCCATGGTCGCACCCGTGCATCCGACCAGCGCCGCCGACAGGACGAAGCCGCTCCAGTCGGCGTTGCCCGCGCTCAGGTCGACCGCGGCGGGCAGGAGCATGAACACGGCGATCACGATCATCAGCCAGCCGATCGGCTGCGCCACCGCGCGAAAGTCCATCGTCCACGTCCGGTTTCGACGCGCAACGGCGCCAGGATCACTCGCCTTATGCGCCTCGTCGCCGCGGCAGGCAAGACCAAACCATCGACTCGGCGAGCCGCGGCGCGCCGGATACGCCGGCGGGGGAATGTGCCGGCAGAGCGGACGTGCCGGCCGGTTCCGCTTGACTCGCGGACCATTTTGCGGCATTGCGCCTGCAACTTTCGAAAAGAGCGACCACAATCAGATCGGCCGACCGGGACCCGCGAAGGTCTAAAGAGATCCCGGAGGCTCCCACCCGACAGCGCGATGCGCCCTCGGGTGCCGCCCCGCCGTGGGCTTTTCTTTTCGTAGGCGCGCCCTTGCGGGGCCGCGCCCGCCACCGAACGCGCGCCCCGGAGCCTCCGGACGCGCCTCACGCAGGACGCCTGAGACGGCACGTGAAAGGACACGAAGGACATGTTTGAAAGTCTGTCCGATCGCCTGAGCGGCATTCTCGACAAGCTCACCCGACGCGGTGCGCTGTCTGAGGCCGACGTGTCCGAGGCGCTGCGCGAGGTCCGCCGCGCGCTGATCGAGGCCGACGTCGCCCTGCCGATCGTCAAGTCCTTCACCGACAAGGTGCGCAACCGCGCCGTCGGCCAGGAAGTCCTGAAGTCGGTCACTCCGGGCCAGCAGGTCGTCAAGATCGTGCACGACCAGCTCGTGGAGATGCTGGGCGCCGAGGCCGATCCGATCGACCTCAACGCGCCGGCTCCGGTGGCGCTGATGATGGTCGGCCTGCAGGGCTCGGGCAAGACGACGACCACCGCGAAAATCGCCCTGCGGCTGACCCAGCGGG
Organism: Stappia sp.; assembly: GCF_040110915.1. Taxonomy (NCBI): domain Bacteria; kingdom Pseudomonadati; phylum Pseudomonadota; class Alphaproteobacteria; order Hyphomicrobiales; family Stappiaceae; genus Stappia; species Stappia sp. The sequence goes on from NZ_CP157793.1 coordinate 3,860,211, forward strand.
ACAAGCGCAAGGTCCTGATGGCCTCGCTCGACACCCGCCGCCCGGCCGCGCAGGAACAGCTCAAGGTGCTCGGCGAGCAGACCGGCATCGACACGCTGCCGATCGTCGCCGGCCAGTCGCCGGTGCAGATCGCTAGCCGGGCGATGACCGCGGCGAAGCTCGGCGGCTACGACGTCGTCATGCTCGACACCGCCGGCCGCACGCATATCGACGAGCCGCTGATGGTGGAGATGGCCGAGATCAAGGCCTCCGCCGCGCCGCATGAGATCCTGCTGGTCGCGGATTCGCTGACCGGTCAGGACGCGGTCAACGTCGCGACCTCCTTCGACGAGCGCGTCGGCATCACCGGCATCGTGCTGACCCGCATGGACGGCGACGGGCGCGGCGGCGCCGCCCTGTCGATGCGCGCGGTCACCGGCAAGCCGGTCAAGCTGATCGGCACCGGCGAGAAGGCGGACGCGCTGGAGGACTTCCATCCCTCGCGCATCGCCGACCGCATCCTCGGCATGGGCGACATCGTCTCGCTGGTCGAAAAGGCCGCGCGCGAGTTCGACGAGGAAAAGACGGCCAGGATGGCCGCCAAGATGCAGAAGGGCGCCTTCGATCTGGAGGACCTCGCCGAGCAGCTCAAGCAGATGGAAAAGCTCGGCGGCATGTCGGGCATCATGGGCATGATGCCGGGCGTGGGGAAGCTCAAGAAGCAGATGGGCGAGGCCAATCTCGACGACAAGATGATCAAGCGCCAGGTCGCGATCATCCAGTCGATGACCCCACAGGAACGGCGCAAGCCCGAGCTCCTCAAGGCCAGCCGCAAGAAGCGCATCGCCGCCGGCTCCGGCGTCGACGTCGCCGCGGTCAACAAGCTCCTGAAGATGCACCGCCAGATGGCGGACATGATGAAGCAGATGGGCAAGGGCAAGGGCGGCCTGCTCGGCAAGATGATGGGCGGCATGGGCGGCGGGATGCCTGGCGGCATGCCGAACATCGATCCCAAGGAACTGGAAAAACTCGCCAAGTCCGGTCAGCTGCCGGGCATGGGCGGCGGCGGCGGTCTTCCGGGCGGCCTGCCCGGCGGGATGCCGGGTCTTCCCGGCCCCGGCGGCGCGAAACTGCCGGGCCTCGGCGGCATGCCGGGCATGGCACGGGGAAAGAAAAAATGACCGATATTCCGACCGCCCGCGACGCCCGAACCCGCACGGCCGGCACCGACGCCGAACGCCTGCTCGATCCCGCCTCCGAGGCGCTGGGCGAGCTTGGCCGACTGCGCGCCTCGATCGACAACATCGACGCCGCGCTCGTCCACATGCTGGCCGAACGCTTCAAGTGCACGCAGAAGGTCGGCGTGCTGAAGGCGACCCACGATCTTCCGCCCGCCGATCCGGCGCGCGAGGAGCGACAGATCGCACGGCTGCGGGCGCTTGCCCGCGATGCCGATCTCGACCCCGATTTCGCGGAGAAATTCCTGAACTTCATCGTGAAGGATGTCATCCGCCACCACGAAGCCATTCGCCGATAATCAGGCGAACGATCACAGGAGACACCCCCATGGCTTTGAAAATCCGTCTTGCCCGCGGTGGCGCCAAGAAGCGTCCGTTCTACCGCATCGTGATCGCCGACGTGCGCTCGCCGCGCGACGGCCGGTTCATCGAGAAGGTCGGCGTCTACAACCCGATGCTGCCGAAGGACGACGAGAACCGCATCTCGATCGACATCGAGCGCGTTCAGCATTGGCTGCAGCATGGCGCCAAGCCGACCGACCGCGTCCTGCGCTTCCTCGATGCCGCCGGCGTCGCGACGCGCGCGCCGCGCAACAACCCGAAGAAGGCCGAGCCGGGCGCGAAGGCCAAGGAGCGACTGGAAGCGCGTCAGCAGGCCGCCGAGGAAGCCGCCGCTGCCGCCGCCGAGGGTGGCGAGGAAGCCGCGGCCGAGTAATCCGCGTCTCTCGGGACCCGGCCCCGCGCACGGGACGGGTCCCGCTGCCGGGCGCGCGAGCGCGTCGCGGCGGGTGCGCCGGCCGGGAGACGGCCGGGTCACAGCTTCAACGTGTCACGGTTCCAGCGGGAGAGGTGCGCTCGTGTCCTCCGATCAGGCGTCCGACTTGATCCTGATGGCCCGCATCGGGGCTCCGCACGGCATTCGCGGCGAGGTCCGGGTCAAGGGCTTCGGCGACGATCCGCTGTCCTTTGCCGACTACGGACCGCTTCGCACCGCGCAAGGCAAGATCCTCGAGGTCGAACGCGCGCGCCTGCAAAAGGCGATGGCGATCACCAAGTTCGCCGGCGTCGACGACCGCAGCGCCGCCGAGGCGCTGAACGGCACGGAGCTTTTCGTGCCGCGCGATGCCCTGCCGGACCTTGAGGATGCGGACGAGTTCTATCACGCCGACCTGCTCGGCCTCGCCGCCGTGACCCGCGATGGCGAAACGCTGGGCCGGATCGTCGCCGTGCCGGATTTCGGCGCCGGAGACCTGCTCGAGATCGCGCCGGAGCGGGGATCCGACAGTCGTGCGACCTTCTACGTGCCCTTCACGCGCGAGGCGGTGCCGGAAATCGATATCGCGGGCGGACGCGTGATCGTGGTTCCGCCAGCCGATTACGTGGATGAAACGGGGGACGAGACAGCGGACGGAGCAGACGACGGCGCGGATGGCGACGCGGCCAAGGGCGCGTCGGAGAGCTGATCCTGCGGTTCGAACCCGTCCGCCTGTTCGGCGAGCGCGGCCCGCGTTTCGGAGCGGATCAGCACCACGGTTCCCACCACGAGGGCGACACCGACCGTGTTGGCCGCCACGTCGAGAAGCGAGGCATGGTGGTGCGGCGTCAGCGCCTGGATGCCCTCGCCGAGAATGCCGAGCGCCATGGCGGCCCCCGCCGACAGGCGCAGCCGGCAACAGAAGAAGGCATGGATCGCAAGCGTCAGCAGCGCGAAGAAGACCAGATGCTGCACCTTGTCCCAGGGATGCTGAAGCCCGGTGTTGAACACCAGCCCGACGAGCACGCCGTAGCCGATCAGCACCGCCATCGGCAGAACGCGGGACAGGGACAGATCGATGTAGTCGCGCTCCGCGAAGCGTGCGATCCAGCGCGGGAGGGAAACGGTCACGATGGGCATGGCAACTCCGGCGCGGGACGGCACCCTTGGCCGGACAGGCTAGGCTCCGGATCTTAACCAATGGTAACCGCCGCACGACGCCCGCGCCGCATGGACCCGACGACCCGATCATGACCTTCGCCGCCACCGTTCTCAGCCTCTATCCGGAGATGTTTCCCGGTCCGCTCGGGGTCTCCCTCGCCGGCAAGGCGCTGGAGCGCGGCGACTGGCGGCTCGACGCGCGGCAGATCCGCGATCACGCGACCGACAGGCACCGCTCGGTCGACGACGCGCCGGCCGGCGGCGGCGCCGGCATGGTGCTGCGCCCGGACATTCTGGCAAGAGCGATCGACGCCGCCAGCCCGAGCGACGATCCGCGCCCGCGTCTCCTGATGAGCCCGCGCGGCCGGCCGCTCGATCAGGCGCTGGTGCGCGAGCTTGCCGCCGGTCCCGGCGCGCTGATCGTCTGCGGCCGCTTCGAGGGCATCGACCAGCGGGTGATCGAGGCGCGCGATCTCGTGGAGGTCTCCATCGGCGACTACATCCTGTCGGGCGGCGAGCTGGCGGCGATGGTTCTGCTCGACGCCGTGGTGCGCCTGTTGCCCGGGGTGATGGGCAACGCCGAAAGCGGCGCGCAGGAGAGCTTCGAGACGGGCCTGCTCGAACACCCCCACTACACCCGGCCGCGCGACTTCGAGGGCCGGACGATCCCCGACGTGCTCACCTCCGGCGACCACAAGCGCATTGCCCGGTGGCGCCAGGAGCAGGCCGAGCGCCTGACCGCCGAGCGCCGGCCCGACCTTTGGCACGCCTATCGGGCAAAACGGCCGGATCCCGGGCCAAAAAAGGCATGACAAGCGCCCGGACTTGAGGTATCACGCGCCTCACTCGGGTGCCCCTCGGCGCCGCGGGCGCCTGTCGTTGTTTCGTGGGTCCATTTTCCCTGGAACGCTCTGCCGGATCGAAGGTCCAGACCGAAAGTCCGGGCCGAACCGGCCAGGGGCACGCACCCGACCGAAATTCCACCGCCGGCGGGACGCCGGCATGGCCAAAACGCGGTGAATTCGCCCCCGCATGCGTGACATGCGCGCGGACGCTCTGACCGGCAAAGCATCGAAAAGGCAGTGCCATGAACATCATCGAGCAGCTCAACGCCGAGGAAATGGCGAAGATCGAGGCGCAGCGCAAGCTTCCCGAATTCTCGCCGGGCGACACCATCCGCGTGAACGTGCGCGTGACCGAAGGCAACCGCACCCGTACGCAGGCCTATGAAGGCGTGTGCATCGCCCGCTCCGGCGGCGGCCTGAACGAGAACTTCACCGTCCGCAAGATCTCCTACGGCGAGGGCGTGGAGCGCGTGTTCCCGGTCTACTCGCCGATGCTCGAAGGCGTCGACGTCGTGCGTCGCGGCAAGGTGCGCCGTGCCAAGCTCTATTACCTGCGCGGCCGTCGCGGCAAGTCGGCGCGTATCGTGGAAGCGACCAACACCCGCGCGCGTCGCCTGAACGACGAGGCGAAGGCCGAGGCCGCCGCCGCCAAGGCGGCGAAGGAAGCCGCCAACGCGGCGAAGAAGGCCGAAGCCGAGGCCGCGTCGGAATAAGACCGACGCGCCCGAGCGGCGGTTTCGTCACATCGCGATGGTTCGAAAAGCGGCCCCTGCGGCCGCTTTTCCCGTTCCGGAAGGCTGTTTCGGTCGCATGCCTCGGGCGAGCCGCGCCGTCATGAGCCGTGCCGTGCGGGGTCCGACGCCGCCGGGAGCGCTCAGTCGATGCGGCGCAGATGCGCCCGCACGGCGAGCCGCGAGGTGGCGGCGGTCAGGATCGTGACCAGGAAGATGATCGCCAGCACGCCGAGATAGCCGGCGACGCCGACCGAGGCCCCGCCGAAGAGCGCCATCGCCTGTTCCATTGCGGCAAAGCCCGTCGCCTCGTCCGCCAGCAGGCCAAGCACCACGAAGACGACGATCGCGCACACGCCGCCCGCGATCCCGCCCTTCAGGCCGAGCAGCAGGAAGTGGCGCTGGAACTCGCGCGCGACGAAACTGTCTTCCGCGCCGACGAAATGCAGCACCTCGACCACGTCCTTGTTGCCCGCCATCGCCGCGCGCGTGGCGAAGACGACCGACAGCACCATCGAGCCCAGCACCAGCGCCAGGATCGCGATGCCCGCCAGCACCACCGCATTGGCCATGGCCGCCAGCCGGTCCGTCCAGTTGGAATGATCGTCGACACTCGCGCCCGCGACCTCGTCGGAGACCGCCTGCCTGAGAGCCCCGAGATCGAAGGCCGTCACGTCGTCCACCGCCACCTGCACCAGACGCGGCACCGGCAGCGTGTCGAGATCGAGACCGGCGCCGAGCCAGGGCTGCAGCAGCGCCCGTGTCTGATCGTCGGACAGCGCCGCGACGCGTCCGACGCCGGGCTGACGCTCGGCGACCTCGATCGCCTTGTCGATCTCGCGCAGCATGTCGAGCCCCTGCGCCGGGCGGATCTGGATGGTGACCTCGCGCACCAGATCGTTCGACCAGTCGGTCGCCGCCTCATGGATGACGGTGACCGCGCCCACCGTCAGGCAGGCGAGGAAGCTCATGATGGCGACGACCAGCGTCAGCGCGCGCCCGGCGACGGCCTGCGGCGGCACGATGGGCGCGGGCGGCCGCAAGCGGGATCCGCCCCCCTGTCTGCCTCCCGGTCGGCCGCCCTGCTTGCCACCCGGGGTCCGCTTGCCGGGGAGCTTGTCCTGCAGCTTGCCGGAGAGCTTTCCCGGCAGCTTCGGACGCCGCCCGCCGCTCTTGTCCCTTGTCGAACGCGCGGGTCCCGCCCGCGACGCGGAATCGGTCGGCTCGTCAGTCATGGATACGCACCCGCCCCTCGGCAAGCTCCATGCGCCGGGCATGAACCTGATCCATCAGCGCAAGATCGTGGGTCGCGATGACCACCGAGGTGCCCAGCCGGTTCAACTCGATGAACAACCGCAGCAGCCGCCGCGCGAGCGGCGGATCGACGTTGCCGGTCGGCTCGTCGGCGAGCAGCAGTTCCGGCCGGGTGATGAGCGCGCGCGCGATCGCCGCGCGCTGCTTCTCCCCGCCCGACAGCACCGGCGGCAGCACATGCATGCGCTCGCCGAGCCCGACCCACTTCAGCAGTTCCACCACGTCGGAGCGATACTGGCCCTCTTCCTGGCCGGACACGCGCAGCGGCAGGGCCACATTTTCATAGGTGGTCAGATGATCGAGAAGCCGGAAATCCTGAAACACGATGCCGATGCGCCGGCGCAGCGCCGGGATCTGGCTCTTGTCGAGGACGGAGGTATCCTTGCCGAAGGCCTTGATCAGCCCGCGCGTCGGCGACAGCGACAGGAACAGCAGCCGCATGAGGCTGGTCTTGCCCGCCCCCGACGGACCGGTCAGGAACTGGAAGGACTGCGGCTCAATCTCGAAGGTCAGGTCGCGCAGGACTTCCGGCCCCATGCCGTAGCGCAGCCCAACGTTTTCGAATCGGATCACGGTGACCTCTTCGTGGTGTGGTCCGCGGGACGCGGTCTCGGACGGACGCGGTCTGCCAGCCTCGGGACGCAGACCCTAACGGCCCCCCGTTAACGCTTCATTAACGATATGGGGGCGGTATGGGACTTCGGCGACGGGTCGCGGATCCGGGCGCCCGCGTCGTTTGGTCCGTGTTTACGCTCAAACAGCAATACTGCGCGGGTCGGGGTGCGGGCAAGGACGGCCCGGTAGCCCATGTGGTCGAGACGAGGCCTGTCCAGAGATGAAGATCACCTGCCCGGATTGCTCCACATCCTACGAGGTCAGCGCCAAGGCGCTCGGCCCCAAGGGGCGCAGCGTGAAATGCGCACGCTGCGGCACCCGGTGGCATGCCGGCGGCGACGACGCGACCGATACGATCTCCATAGAAACCGATCTTCCCGCCGAGGCGGAGGCAACCGCCCGCCCGGCCCAGGCCCAGGCCCAGACCCAGGCCCAGACCCGGGCGATGGCGATGGCCGGCGCGGACGCTCCCCCGGAGGATGAAGCGGCGCTGGACGACGCCTGGGCGAGCGCGCTTGCCGAGGACGACACGCAGGAGAGCGCGGACGCCGGCGCCGGGGCGGAAGCGACGACCGGGTCCGACAAGGCCGGCGAGACAGGCGAGACCGGCGACCTGGACGTGTTCGACATGAACGACGCTCCGCGCGATGGCGGAAGCGACGACGCCTTCGACGATCCCCTCGCGGACTTCGATGTCGACGCTCTCGCGGACGCCGCGGGCCCGCCCGCCGAGGCCGCGCCGCAGCCCATCGACATCGAGACGCTGGCCAAGAAGCCGAAGATCCAGATCAGGACCAAGGCGCCGGAACCGGTGCTCAAGCGGGTCGCGGGCGCGGTGGCGCGCCGGGCGCGGCAGGTCAAGCCGCGCCGGGTCGTCGGGGCGCTGGTGTTCTTTGCCGCGATCGGCAGTTGCGCGCTGGCGATCGCGCTGCGCAATCCGATCGTGGAGCGCATGCCGGACCTGGCCGGGCTGTTCGCCCTGGCGGGCATGGAGGTCAATCTGCGCGGGCTCGAGTTCCGCGACCTGCGCACCTTCCGGGAACTGGACAACGGCACCATCGTGCTCGTCGTGGAAGGCGCGATCGAGAACGTCAATCCGCAAAGCACGGCCGTGCCCGCCTTGCGATTCGCGTTGCGCAGCGAGGACGCGCAGGAGATATATGCCTGGGTGGTGGAACCGCGCCTGCGCTGGCTGGACGTGGGCGGCTCCACCCGGTTCCGCACGCGGCTGTCCTCCCCTCCGGACCTCGCCGCGGATATTCAGGTCCGCTTCGTGGAGCGCGACCGACAACAGGCTCGCCTTTGAGGACGTTCATGCCCGACGACATCCGCACGCTGTTCGACGAGACCGCCATCGCCGCGCGCGTCGAGCAGATGGCTCGCGACATCGCCGCGACCGACCCGCAGAACCTGCTGGTGGTCGCCGTGTTGAAGGGCAGTTTCATGTTCGCCGCCGATCTGGTGCGCGCGATGCACCGGGTCGGGCTGCGCCCCGAGATGGAGTTCATTCACCTCTCGAGCTATGGCGCCGGCACCGAGTCAAGGGAAATCCGGGTCTTGCGCGACGTGGAGAGCGATGTGGCCGGCCGCGATGTGATTCTCGTGGATGACATCCTGGAAAGTGGCCGGACGCTGGCCTTCGCACGCGACCGACTCACCGAGCGCGGCGCAAGATCCGTTCACATCGCGGCGCTGCTGGACAAGCCGATGCGCCGCAAATCCGCCATTTCCGCGGATTATGTCGGATTCGATTGTCCGGATCGATTCGTCGTCGGCTACGGGATGGACATGGGCCACAAATGGCGCCAGCTCCCGTTCATCGGCTACGTGGTCCAGGCGCCGGCGGCTGACGCGGACGTTTGAGAACGGGAGAGGGACATGGCCCACATTCTGGTTGCAGAGGACGATGAGGCTGTCCGCAGCTTCGTGAAACGGGCTTTGGAACTCGACGGCCACACGGTCATCGCGGAAGAGGACGGCGCGGCCGCCGCCGAACGGCTCGCCGCCGAGGACGGCGCCTTCGACCTCATCCTCTCCGACATCAAGATGCCGGTGATGGACGGCATCGCCTTCGCGCTGATCGCCGCCCGCGACCATCCCCATGTCCCGATCCTGCTGATGACCGGCTTCGCCGACCAGCGCGAGCGGGCCAACGGACTGGAAGCGCTCATCCACGACGTGGTGACGAAACCCTTCTCGCTCGCCGACATCCGCCGCGCCGTCGCCGACGCGCTGCAGGGCGTGGTGCGCGAGGAAGCCCCGCGCCGCTACGCCTGAGCGGGAATTCCCGCAAGAGCGACCCGGGGAGCCCGCGAGAGGGCCTCGCACAAGACCGCCTGACCGCGATGCGCCACCGCGCCTGTCGCGGCCGTCCACCGGCCGTGCGGAAGGGGTGCCGACCGCGACCGACCGGATCGCCGCTCTGTCTTGGGCGCCCCTTGTCCAGCCACCCCGGGGTGCCCACCATCGCCGCAGCGCGCGGCACCACCGCCCGACATGGCCCACCAAAACAGCCCGCCCGGATACAGGCGACCCGATCGCCATCCCGCCGCGATCGGCGCAGGGACGGGACGCCCCCTCGCACGCCCGCATTCGCTATGCATGGATTATGGCCGTGCCACCGGCCGCGCGCGTCACGCGCTCCGCGAAGCGTCCGATGACACGCATGTCTTGCCAGAGCGTCAGTAGCTCCTGAGCAGGCGCTCCAGATAGTCGAGCTCGAGCATCGGACGGTCGGGATCGGAGAAGCGGCGACGCAGTTCCTCCAGAATCCGGCGCGCCCGCTGCACGTCGATCTCGTCGGGCACGCGCACCCGCTCGCCGAAATCCGGACCTTCGTTGCGGCGCGGCCGCCCCAGCGGGTCCTCGTCGCGCGGGTTGCCCTGCCGCCCGGCCATGCCGGGGCCCTGGCCCTGGCCCTGGCCGAGCATCTGCTCTGCAAGCCCCTGCGCGCCCTGGCGAAGCGCCTCCAGCGCATTGCCCTGCTGGCCGACCGCCGCGCCGGGCTGGCCTTCGCCGAGACTGTCGCGGGCGTTGCCCATCTCCTCTCCGGCCCGGCCCAGATCGCCGTTCTGCGGCATGCCGTTTTCGGCCATCTGATCCATCAGCTGCTGAAGCTGTTCGCCGAGCTGGCCCTGCCCCTGCTGCAACTGCCGCAAGGCCTCGGCCAGTTGCTCCGGCGTCATCGGCTGGCCGTCTCCGGGCTGCTGGCCCGGCTGCTGCCCGCGCTGTTGCCCCTGCTGCTGGCCCGGCTGCTGCCCCGAGCGGTTGTCCTGATCGAAGCGGTTGGTGCGGTCCATCAGTTCCTGCTGGCGCTGGATCATCTCGCCAAGCTCGTTCAGGGCCTCCATCATGTCCTGCGTCATGCCGTCGGGCATCATCTGCGGCCGCCCGGCCTGCAGGTTTTCCAGCATGCGCTGCATCTGGGCGAGAAGTTCGCGCGCCGCCTCGCGCGAGCCCTGTCGCGCCAGTTCCTCGATGCGCGACAGCATCTCGTCGAGATCCTGAGGCTGGAGGTTCTGCGCGTTCGGGTCCATCGGCTGCATCGCCTGCGGGTTCTGCCGCATCTGCTCGGCGAGCGCCTGGAAATACTCGTTCATCGCCTCGCGCAACTCCTGCGTCAGCCGCGCGATCTCCTCGTCCGAGGCGCCCTCCTCCAGCGCCCGGCGCAGCGCTTCCTGCGCGTCGCGCAAGGCCCGCTCCGCGAGCGACAGGTCGCCGTCCTCGATGGTGAGCGCGAGATCCCAGAGCAGGTCGACGACCTCGCGCAAGCCATCGTCGTCCTGCGCCGCGACGAGGCGGGCGCGCGCGAAATTCAGACCCAGATAGGTCTTGGCATCGTCGATGAAGCGCTCCGGCGCCAGCATCAGCGCGTCGAGCGCATCGACAACCCGCAGCTGGGCGTTGGCGTCGAGCGCCAGATCGCGCCGCTGCTCCACGATGGCGCGTGCCAGCGGCTTGGAAAAGCGGCGCTGCGGCAGCGTGAAGCGATGCGGGGTCGAGTAGCCGGCCTGACCGGCATGGTCGCGCGCCGACAGGATCAGGTCGACCTCGGAGCCCGCCCAGGGATGGCTGGTGAGATCGCGGATCGTTTCGGCCGCGCCGGTCTTCGTGTCGCCGCCCGGCAGCGACAGCGGAAAGCTCGGCGCCTCGACGAGCGGCCGCGCCGGGCGGTCGTCGTCGAGCCCCAGGATGCGGACAGGGCGGATGTCGGCCGCGGCCGCCACCACGCCGTGATCGTCGCCGGTGAGATAACCGAGCTTCAGCGCCCCGCTGATCTGTTCCTCCGGATCGTCGAGCAGGCGGATGGTCGGCGCCGCGTCCGGCTCCACGGCGATGCGCCAGCTTTCCAGCAACCGCCCGCCGTCGCGGATCTCGAGATCCGCGCTTTCGCGCAGCGTCGTCCGCAGGCTGCCCGGCCCGGCATCGGACGTCGCCATTTCAGGGTCGAGCGGAACCTCCGTCTCGCCGCGCACCAGCACCGCCGTCAGCGCCTCGACCCCTTGCGCGCGCACGATCAGTTCGCTGCCCTCCGGCGCTCCGACCGCCCTTGCCTCGTCGCGCAAGGCGCCGGCCTGACCGGTCAGAAAGATCGGCGCCCGCCCCGTGTAGACCGGCGGCGTGATCCAGGCATCGAGCCGCACGGGCGCGGCCGCGGCCCCCGGGTCCGCTCCGTCGAGGGGCGACAGGCGCTGCCAATGCCCGCCGGAGGCCGTGAAGAACCCGACCACGAGCAGGAGCGTCGCGACGACGCGCAGGCCGTAGGGATCGCGGCGGAAGGCATCGGGACGCGGCGTCCCCGCCTTGAGCGCGGCGAGCGCGGCACGCGCCCTCTCGCGGTGCGCCGCCCACAGCGCCCGGGTCAGCGGCGTGTCGCCCTCATCGAACAGTCGGTCTTCGAGCAGCACGAGCGGATGATGCGAAAGTCCGGTCTCGCGCTCGATCCGGGTGAGCGCCTCGGCCCGGGTCGGCCAGCGCAGACCCGCGAGCGGACGCCCCACATAAAGCGCGGCGACGAGAAACCCGAGCGCAAGCGGCGCCGACAGCCAGACCGGAAGCAGCGCCCACAGGCCGAGCCAGGAGAGGCCGACATAGAAGGCGATGACGATCAGAACGGAGTGCAGCGGCGGCCAGGCGCGTTCCCACGCAAGCGCTGCGGAGGCCCGCCACACGGCGCGCTCCAGCCCGGCGTGCCCGGCGGTCGACGCGGCATGCTCCGCCCCGCCGTCCTGCGACTGGCTGTTCGGGTTTCGGACGGGATCGCCCGGCGGTGTCGCCTGGTTCACGTGCCTTGCCTCCACGGATCACCCGATCCGGTTGTCCGCCCCCGTTGTCCTTAGGGTGGGGCGTTTCGCCCGGCTTGGCAAGGCGTCGCGACGCACGGACCCCGCGAGGTCAGTCCCCGGCGAGCCACGCGGGCAGGACATCGGCGCCGATAAGGTCCTCGTAGCGCGGACGCGGGCGCACCACCGCGAAGCGGTTCCCGTCGACCAGAACCTCCGGAATCAGGAGCCGGGTGTTGTAGGTGCAGGCCTGCACCGCCCCATAGGCGCCGGCGGAAAACACGGCCAGCCTGTCGCCGGCCTTCACGCGCGGCATCTCCCGGTCGTGGCCGAGATAGTCGCCCGTCTCGCACACCGGCCCGACGATATCGGCCAGCATGCGCGGATGGTCGGCACCGGGACGGTCGACGGGGCGGATCTCGTGATAGGCGTCGTACAGCGTCGGCCGGATCAGATCGTTCATCGCCGCATCGACGATGACGAAGGTCTTGTCGGCCCCCTCCTTCACGTAGATCACCTCCGTGACGAGGATCCCGGCGTTGCCGGCGATCATCCGGCCTGGCTCGAAAATCACCTTGCACTCAAGCGGTTCGACGTGCTTGCGGACCACCTCGGCATAGGCTTCCGGGTGCGGCGGCGGCTCGTTGTTGTCGCGGTAGGGAATGCCGAGCCCGCCGCCGAGATCGACGTGGTCGATTGCGTGTCCGTCGGCGCGCAGCTCCGCGATCAGCCCGCCGAGGCGGGAGAAGGCCGCGTCGAAGGGCTCCAGCTCGGTGATCTGCGAGCCGATGTGCATGTCGATGCCGGACACCTCGATGCCCGGAAGCGCGGCGGCCTCCGCGTAGATTGCCCGCGCCCGGCCCCAGGGAATGCCGAACTTGTTCTCCGCCTTGCCGGTCGCGATCTTGGCGTGGGTGCGCGCATCCACGTCCGGATTGATCCTGAGCGACACCCGCGCGGTCATCCCCTTTTCCGTCGCCACCCGCGACAGCTGCACAAGTTCCGGCTCGCTTTCGACGTTGAAGCACAAAATGCCCTCGTCGAGCGCATGGGCCTGTTCGGCTTCGGTCTTGCCGACGCCGGAAAACAGGATGCGGTCGGCCGGCACGCCGGCGGCGCGCGCCCGGCGCAATTCGCCCTCCGACACCACGTCCATGCCGGCGCCGAGCCGGGCCAGCGTGGTCAGCACCGCCTGGTTGGAATTGGCCTTCATGGCGTAGGCCACGAGCGTCGGAATGCCCTTGAAGGCCTCCGCGAAGACCTTGTAGTGACGCGTGAGCGTCGCCGTCGAATAGCAGTAGAACGGCGTGCCGACGGCCGCCGCAATCTCAGCGATCGGCACGTCCTCGGCATGGAGCCGGTCGTTCACATAGTCGAAATGATGCACGGATCGCGGTCCTGGTTGGGAGTCTTGCCGGGCGGGGCCGGTGACGGCGCAGCCTGTGGCGCACATGGTCCGCCGGCCCCGCGCCGGCAAGCGTCAGAGGGGCCGGAAAGCTTCAGATGAGAATATCGAGCGCGATGGGCGCATCGTTTCCGGCCGCGGCCGGCGCCGAGGCCGCGCCGCCCTGCGTCTCGACGGCGCCCGGCCCGCCCGCCGGGTCGACGGCCGCCGGACTGTCGAGCGCGCCGCGCCGGCCGCAGCCGGCAAGCGACAGCGCCAGAACGCCCGCCAGAACCGTCGCAAGCACAAGACCGCGCCGCGCGGTGGGCCAGATCACTGCGTTCGCCATGATGCGCGCATCTCCTTCAACACCCCGTGCCGCGAGCCGCGGCCATGGGGTTTTCCTCGCATGGCCCGCGCGGCACCGCAAGGCCCGCTCACGCCGTCGCCGACCGGCCCTCGCGCGCCGCCTCGCGCTCCAGCGCCTTCAGCCACTTGCGCGCCTGCTTGCGGACATTGGCCGGGGCAGTGCCGCCGAGGCTGACGCGCGAGCGCACCGACTTGTCGACCGAGAGCACCGAGAACACGTCCTCGGTGATGCGCGGCTCGATCGCCTGCAGATCGGCGAGCGGCAGACGGTGCAGCGTCAGGTTCTTCTGCACCGCGAGCGCCACGACCCGGCCGGTCACATGGTGCGCGTCGCGGAACGGCATGCCGAGCACCCGCACCAGCCAGTCGGCGAGATCGGTGGCGGTCGAATAGCCCGAGCCGGCCGCCTGTTTCATCGCCTTCTGGTTCACCGTCAGATCGCCGATCATGCCGGTCATCGCCGCAAGCGCCAGCGACAGGTTCGGCAGGGCGTCGAAGGCCTGCTCCTTGTCTTCCTGCATGTCCTTGGAATAGGCCAGCGGCAGGCCCTTCATCATCACGAGCAGCGCGGTCTGCGCACCGTAGATGCGCCCGGTCTTGGCCCGCACCAGTTCGGCCGCGTCCGGGTTCTTCTTCTGCGGCATGATCGAGGAGCCGGTCGAGAACCTGTCCGACAGGGTGACGAAGCCGAACTGCGCGGAACACCAGATGACGATTTCCTCGGCCAGACGCGACAGATGCATCGAGGCGATGGCCGCCGCCGACACCGCTTCCAGCACGAAATCGCGATCCGACACCGCGTCGAGCGAATTGGCCGTCGGGCGGTCGAAGCCGAGTGCGGCCGCGGTCATCTCCCGGTCGATGGGAAACGACGTGCCGGCCAGCGCCGCGGAGCCGAGCGGGCATTCGTTCATGCGCGCGCGCGCATCGCGCATCCGGCTCCGGTCGCGGGCGAACATCTCCACATAGGCCATCAGGTGATGGCCGAAGGTGACCGGCTGCGCCGACTGCAGATGGGTGAAGCCCGGCATCACCGTGCCGGCGTGTTCCAAGGCGCGCTCGCTCAGCACGCGGATCAGATCGGTGAACTGCCCGTCGAGCGCATCCAGCGTGTCGCGCACCCACATGCGGAAGTCGGTCGCCACCTGATCGTTGCGCGAGCGCGCCGTGTGCAGGCGCCCGGCGGCGGGGCCGATCAGCTCGGCCAGCCGGGCCTCGATGTTCATGTGGATGTCCTCGAGCGCCCGGGAGAAGGTGAACTCCCCCGCCTCGATTTCTGACCGGATCGTGTCTAGACCGTGAGCGATCGTCTCGGCATCCTCGGCGGCGACGATATCGCACGCCGCGAGCATGCGGACATGCGCCTGCGAACCCGCTATATCCTGCCGGTACAGCTTGCGATCGTAGTCGATGGAGGCATTGATCTCCTCCATGATGGCGTCCGGTCCTTCCGCGAACCGGCCTCCCCACATGCGATTGCTCATGAACATGCCCCCGTGGCGCCCTGAATGGACGGATGAGAAACGAAATGACCGATGGACAGCAGCCCCGGCGAAACCGCCCGATCGTCTTCGTCGCGCTTGGGCTGGCCGCACTCGTGGCAGGACTGGCGGCGGTATACGTGATCGGCGGGTCGAATGGCAACCGGGAGCAGGCCGCGAGCTGCCAGCCGGCCCTCGAGCTGGCCGAGACGCTCCGCCCGAAGGTCACCGGCGAGGTGGCCGCCTTCCTGCCGGCGAGCGATCCGCTGTCGATGGCCGATCTCGCCTTCGTCGACGACGACGGCGAGGCGCGCACGCTGGCCGATTTCGCGGGCCGCACGGTGCTGGTCAATCTCTGGGCGACCTGGTGCGCCCCCTGCCGCAAGGAAATGCCCGCGCTCGACGAACTGCAGGCCGAACTCGGCGGCGCGGATTTCGAGGTCGTGACCGTCAGCGTGGATCGCGGCTCCGATGAAAAGCCCAAGACCTTTCTGAACGAGATCGGCGTGGAGCATCTCGCCTTCTATCACGACCCCTCGATGCAGATCTTCCAGACGGTGCGCTCGCGCGGCCGCGCGCCCGGCCTGCCCTCCACGCTGCTGATCGACGGCGCGGGCTGCGAGATCGGCACGCTGATGGGCCCGGCCGAATGGGCGAGCGACGACGCGCTCGCGCTCGTGCGGGCCGCCCTCGGGCGCGAGTAACGGGGAAAGCAAGCGCGGGAAAGGCCGCTCAGACGGAGACGTCGACGGCCCCGCCGACCCCCGGCGCGGTCGGCGCTTTGCCGGAGCCGGCGGCGGCGGCCGCATCGGCGTTTTGTTCCAGCATGGCGACAATCCCGGCCTCGGCCGCGGCGTTCTGCTTGAGGAACGTCGTGGCGAGCGTCGTCTGCATCTGCGCCTGATTGGCGGCGACCATCGCGCCGGCAACGCTGGACATGGGGGATCTCCTTGTGAGCGAGACCCACGCTGACAGCCCGGCGTTAAGACCGGGTTAAGCCTGCTTGAGCGCCTGACGCCGCAATTTGCCCGAGGCCGTGCGCGGCAACTCGGTCACGAAGCGATAGACCTTCGGCCGCTTGTACTCCGCCAGATGCGCGGCGGCATGGGTCGCGAGCGCCGTCTCGTCGCCGGTTGCGCCCTCGCGCGGAATCACGAAGGCCGTGATCAGGCGCACGCCCTCGCGCACGGCCACATCGGTCACCGCCACGTCCTGAACGTCCGGATGCAGGGCCAGCGCGTGCTCCACCTCCTGCGGCGCGACGCGGTAGCCGAAGGCGTTCATGACGTCGTCGTTGCGCCCGCCGTACCAGACGTAGCCGTCGGCATCGAGCGATGCCCGGTCGCCGGTCACGAACCAGTCGCCGCGAAAGGCGGCGGCGGTGTCCGTCGGCCGGTTCCAGTAGCCGAGCATCAGCCCGGGATCGCTGCGATGAACCGCAAGCAGCCCCGTCTCGCCGACCGCCAGCGGCGTGGCGTCGGAGCCGTCCGGATCGAGGATGGCGATCCGCCGGCCGGGCTGGGCGCGGCCCGGGCTGCCGGGTCGCGTCGGCGTCTGCGGACCGCTCGACACATAGGTCGAGATCTCGCTCATGCCGAGCGCCTCGTAGAGCGGACGGCCGCTGGCGGCCGTCCAGGCCGCGTGCAGCGCCGGATCGAGGGCTTCGCCGGCGGTCAGCGCGTGCCGCAGCGTCGGAAAGCTCTCGGGCGTCACGGACGCATATTTGAGAATGCGGCGGTAGAGGCTCGGCACGGCGGCGAAATGGGTCGCGCGGCTTGCCGCGATCAGCTCCGGCCAGACATGGGGATCGCGCGGCCCGTCGTAGACGAGGCTCGTCGCGCCCGCCATCCACGGGTCCATCAGCCCGACGCCGAGCGTGTAGGTCCAGTTGAAGGCCCCGGCATGCAGCAGCCGGTCGCCGGGGCGAAGTCCGGACCAGCCGACGACCATCGGTTCGCGCCCGCGCGCCGCGCGATGGGCGTGCAGGACGCCCTTCGGCCGGCCGCTCGTGCCCGAGGTATAGACGAGAAAGGCCGGCGCCTCGTCGTCCATCGGCATCCAGGGCGCGGGCTGCGCGCGTTTCAGCCGGGCGAGCGTCTCCGGCCCGCCGAGCCGGGCGCCGCCCGGATCGGCCGGCAGCCCCGTGACACCGTCATGCAGGATGAGCGCCGGCGTGCAATCGGCAACCAGCACGTCGCATTCGTCGGCGGTCAGCATGGCCGAGGTCGGCACCGGCACCAGACCGGCGGCAATGGCGCCGAAGAAGGCGAGCGGAAAGTCGCTGGTATGCCCGAGGCGCAACAGCACCCGGTCGCCGGGGGCGAGCCCCTCGGCCCGAAACCCCGCTGCGATCCGCCGGATCGCCTCCGACAGATCGGCGAAGCTCCAGGTCTCGCGCACCGCTGCATCGGGTCCGAGCACAACGAGCGCGGCGCGCTCCGGCGCGCTCTCCGCGGGACGCAGGCAGGTTGCGGCGAGATTCGCCATGGCCGGGAACGCGCCTCAGCGCGTGGGGACGGGCGTCTCGCCGCGATAGTCGTAGAAGCCGCGCTGGGTCTTGCGACCGAGCCAGCCCGCCTCGACGTATTTCACGAGCAGCGGACAGGGCCGGTACTTGCTGTCGGCAAGGCCCTCGTAGAGCACCTGCATGATCGACAGGCAGGTGTCGAGGCCGATGAAGTCGGCGAGCTGCAGCGGGCCCATCGGATGGTTGGCGCCGAGCTTCATCGCCGTGTCGATGGCCTCCACCGAGCCGACGCCCTCGTAGAGCGTGTAGATCGCCTCGTTGATCATCGGCAGAAGGATGCGGTTGACCATGAAGGCCGGGAAGTCCTCGGCGACCGCGATGGTCTTGCCAAGCGTCTTGGTGAAGGCCTTGGACGCCTCGAAGGTCTCGTCCTCGGTGGCGATGCCGCGCACCAGCTCCACCAGTTCCATCAGCGGAACCGGGTTCATGAAGTGGATGCCGATGAAGCGTTCGGGACGGTCGGTCGAGGCGGCCAGCCGGGTGATGGAGATCGACGAGGTGTTGGTCGCCAGAATGGCTTCCGGCTTCAGGAGCGGACAGAGCTGGCTGAAGATCTTGCGCTTGACCTGCTCGTTCTCCACCGCCGATTCGATAATGAGATCGACATCGGAAAGCTGGTCGATGCTGTCGGCGCCCCGCAGCCGCGACAGTGCCTCGGAGCGCTGCTCCTCGGTGATCAGGCCCTTGGAGACCTGCCGGGCCATGTTGCCGTTGATCGAGGCGAGGCCCGACTGGACCCGCTCCGTCGAAACGTCATTGAGCGCCACGTCGTAGCCCGCGACCGCGCAGACATGCGCGATGCCACTGCCCATCTGGCCAGCGCCGATCACCCCGACCTTCTTGATCTCGACCACCATCGTCCGTTCCGATTTCGATTGCGCGCAGCAGGCCTGCGCCTAAGGAAAAATGAGTGCGCTATTCATCGCAACTTCCCGGTCCCGCCGCAAGAGGCCCGACTGCAAAGAGCGCCCGGGCGGACACCGTGGTTGCGTTTTCGCGCGGTTCCGCCGGCAGGCGCCCTCCCCCGAAGGCGGCGCGCGCCGGCATGTCAGACAAAAGGGCCCGTCTCGCGACGGGCCCTTTCCAGACGCGTTGAGCGCCGCGGATCGTCGCCCGGCGCTTAGCTCTTGGCCGCCTCGACGGCCGCCTTGAACTCCGGCAGGACCTCGAAGAGATCCGCGACCAGGCCATAGTCGGCGACCTGGAAGATCGGCGCTTCCTCGTCCTTGTTGATCGCCACGATGACCTTGGAGTCCTTCATGCCGGCGAGGTGCTGGATCGCACCGGAGATGCCGCAGGCGACATAGAGGTCCGGCGCGACGACCTTGCCGGTCTGGCCGACCTGCCAGTCGTTCGGGGCATAGCCCGCGTCGACGGCGGCGCGCGAGGCACCGACGGCGGCGCCCAGCGCATCGGCCACCGGCAGCATCACCTCGTCGAACTTCTCCTTCGAGCCGAGCGCGCGGCCGCCGGAGACGATCACCTTGGCCGACGCCAGCTCCGGACGGTCCGACTTCGACAGCTCCTGGCCGACGAAGCTCGACAGATCGGACGTCGTGGCGGTCACGTCCTCGATCGCCGCCGACCCGGTCTCCCCGGCCGCGGCGAAGCTCGCGGTGCGCACCGTGATGACCTTCTTGGCATCGCCCGACTTCACGGTCTGGATGGCGTTGCCGGCGTAGATCGGACGCTCGAAGGTGTCGGCGTCTATGACGGCGGTGATGTCGGACAGCTGCATCACGTCGAGCAGCGCCGCGACGCGCGGCAGGATGTTCTTGCCGTTTGCGGTGGCCGGCGCGACGATCGCGTCGTAGCCCTCGGCCAGCGACAGGATCAGTTCGGCCATCGGCTCGGCGAGCTGCTCGGCAAGCCCGTCGCCGTCGGCGACCAGCACCTTGGCGGCGCCGTCGATCTTGGCGGCCTGTTCGGCGGCCGCGCGGCAATCCTTGCCGGCGACCAGCACGTGCACGTCACCGCCAAGGGCCACGGCCGCGGTCATCGCCTTGTGCGTCGCCTCGTTGAGCGCGGCATTGCTGTGCTCGGCAACAAGAAGGGTCGTCATATGTGTGTCTCCCTGTCTTCCCAAGCGCTCAGAGAACGCCGGCTTCGGTCTTGAGCTTCTCGACGAGCTCGGCCACGCTGGCGACCTTCACGCCGGCCTCGCGTGCCGGCGGCTCGACGGTCTTGAGAACCTCCAGGCGCGGCGCGATGTCGACCCCGAAGTCCTCCGGCGTCTTTTCCGCGATCGGCTTCTTCTTCGCCTTCATGATGTTGGGCAGCGAGGCATAGCGCGGCTCGTTGAGGCGCAGGTCGGTGGTGACCACCGCCGGCATCTTGAGCTTCACGGTCTGCAGGCCGCCGTCGATCTCGCGGGTCACGTCCACGGTGCCCTCGCCGAGGTCGACGTTGGAAGCGAAGGTGCCCTGCGCCCAGCCCAGAAGGGCGGCGAGCATCTGGCCCGTCTGGTTGCAGTCGTCGTCGATCGCCTGCTTGCCGAGAATGACCAGCCCCGGCGCCTCTTCCTCGACGATCGCCTTGAGGATCTTGGCGACGGCGAGCGGCTCGGTCGTCTGGTCGGTCTTGACGAGAATGCCGCGGTCGGCGCCCATGGCCAGCCCCGTGCGCAGCGTTTCCTGCGCCTGCTGCGGGCCGATGGAGACGACGACGATCTCGTCCGCCTTGCCGGCCTCGCGCAACCGGATCGCCTCTTCAACGGCAATCTCGTCGAACGGGTTCATCGACATCTTCACATTCGCCAGGTCGACGCCCGATCCGTCTGCCTTGACGCGTACCTTGACGTTGTAGTCGATCACCCGCTTGACGGGGACTAGGATCTTCATGGGTTGTTCAACCTCCCGCTGGCGCGGCCGCCGGTCGAGACGGGCGCGCATGGGCCGCATCCGGTTACCGTTACGACACCCGATATCGGCAGAAATCCGCCGCTTCCGGGTATCGGGCGGCGACCGTACTGGGGCGCTTTGCCGGTGTCAACGGCGGCCGGGATGCATCACGGGCGCGAATACAACGACAGCTTCGCCAGCACTCCAAGGACCGCGATCTCATGCCCTGATCACAGGCCGCGATCGAACAGCGGCACGCCGCGCCGGCGCATCACGATCACCAGCACCGCCCCGACGGCCGCCCCCGCCACATGGGCCCACCAGGCGACCTGCTCGTCGCCGGCGCCGAATGCCATCACCAGTTGAAAGACGATCCAGGCGGCGAGCACCCAGGCGGCCGGAAGCCGCAGCGGCAGGCGCCCGAATGCCAGCACCCACACGTTGACCCGGGGATGCAGCACGAGATAGGCCCCGATCACGCCCGCGACCGCGCCCGACGCGCCGATCAGCGGCGCGATCGACTGCGGGTCGAGCAGCGCGTGCGCGAGGCCCGACAGCGCGGCGCACAGGAGATAGAAGACGAGAAAGCGCAGATGCCCGAGCGCGTCTTCCACATTGTCGCCGAACACCCACAGGAACAGCATGTTGCCGCCCAGATGCAGCCAGTCGCCATGCAGGAACGCATAGGTGACGATGGACGCGCCTTCCGGCACGATGGCAAGCTCGGGCGCCAGATCGCGATAGTCGAAGAACACCGCCGGCACGAGGCCGAAGGACAGGCTCGAGGCCTGCAGCGCGGGCGCCGACAGGCCGCCGCCCTGCACGACCACGAAGACCGCGACGTTCAGCAGGATCAGCCCCCAGGTGACATATTGTCGCCGGACATGGGCGAGCGGATTGTGATCGTGCAGCGGAATGAACATCGACGGCCCCCTTATCGCGGGCGATCTCCCGCGCCCATTCCGCACCCGGGCCCGCACACGGCCCCGCAACCGTCCCCGCATCCGGACGCGCCGCGACGGGGACACGGGCCCTGCCGCGCCGGCGCGATCCCGCGCGGACGGAAAAAGCTTACCGGTTCTTGCCCGGCACCCAAAGCACGTCCTGCGCGCCCTTGTCGTTCACCCAGCGCGCCGCGACGAAGAAGAAGTCCGACAGGCGGTTCACATAGACGATGGAGGAGGGATTGACCGTCTCCTCGGCGGCGAGCGCCGTCATCACCCGTTCCGCGCGCCGCGAGACCGTGCGCGCCAGATGCAGATGCGCCGCCGCCGGCGAGCCGCCCGGCAGTACGAAGGAGCGCAAGGGCTCGAGATCCGCGTTCAACCGGTCGATTTCCGCCTCGATGGCCGAAACCTGGCTTTCCGTGATGCGCAGCGGCGGATAGGCCGGCGGTTCCTCCGTCTCCGGAGTCGCCAGATCCGCGCCGAGATCGAACAGGTCGTTCTGGATGCGCCCGAGCACGGCGTCGAGCTCCGGATGGGCGCTCGCCGTCACCAGGCGCGCCTGGCCGACCACCGCGTTGGTCTCGTCGACGGTGCCATAGGCCTCGATCCTCAGATCGTGCTTCGGCCGCCGCTCGCCGGAGGCCAGCGCCGTGGTGCCGGCATCGCCGGTCTTGGTGTAGATCTTGTTCAGAACAACCATGTTCGCTCCCGTGTCGAAATGCCCGTCAGGGCGTGGCGCTACTCAGATAGAGCACGGCCATGACGATGACGATGGCCAGGAACTGCAAGCCGACACGCCAGCGCATCAGCGATTGCGAGCGCGACGACGAGCCGCCGCGCATCATGTTCCAAAGCCCCAGAAGAAGCACGACCGCGACCGCGCCCACCGCGACCGGAATGGCCATACGCAAGAGTTCAGCCATTCTCAGGCTCCCTGTCAGACCGGCGCGCCCGTCCGCGCGCCCCGGCAGTTTTCATTCGCGCCACGCGCCAGGCGCGTCGGCATGTCTGTTCCGCGCTTGCGCGCGGCGCGCGTCAGCAGCTTTGGCGCGGTGCGCATCAGCGCCTCTATTCTTCGCTGCGCGCCGCGCGCGTCAGCACCCGGTCGAGCCCGCGGCTCGTGAGCAACCGCTTGGCGACCGCCATCGCCGTGGTCGGAACCGTGACCCGGTAGCGAACCCGCGGGCGCGGGCTTTCCACCGCATGCACCAGATGCTTGACCACGGCGCGCGACGACAGCTTGAACAGGGACGGCTCGCCGGCCTTCATGCGCGCCAGCCGCTTTTCATACGCCGCGCGATGCGGCGACGCGGCCATCCCCTCCGCCCCGATGACGCGATCGAAATTCGCCATGGCGTTTTTCGTAAAGCGCGTCGCGATCGGCCCCGGCTCGATCAGCGAGACATGGATGCCCGTTCCGGCGAGTTCCAGCCGCAGCGTGTCGCTGTAGCCTTCCAGCGCATATTTCGAGGCGTTGTAGGCGCCGCGATAGGGCATGCCGATGAAGCCGAGGATGGAGGAACATTGGACGATGCGCCCCGCCCCTTGCGCCCGCATCGCCGGAATAACCGCGCGCGTCAGCGTGTGCCAGCCGATGAAATTCGCCTCGAAGAGCCCGCGCAGCGCGTCGCTCGGCATGTCTTCCAACGCACCGGGGATCGCATAGGCGCCATTGTTGAACAGCGCGTCGAGACGCCCGTGCGTGCGCTCCAGCACATGCTCCGCCGCCGCCAGCACGCCCGCCTCGTCCTCATAGTCGAGACGCAGGCTCTCGAAGCCCTTGTCGCGCAGGCGCGCGACGTCGGCTTCCTTGCGCGCGGTGGCGAACACCCGCCAGTCGCGGCCGCGCAGAATATGCGCGGCCCGCTCGCCGATGCCCGACGAGCATCCGGTGATCAGGATGATGCGCTGCGGCTCGTCCGCTGCCGTCGTGCCGGGCATGACCTGGCTCGTCCCTCCCATGGCGCCGACGACGCGGCGTGCTGCAAACGGCCCGGCTGTCAGATCGCCTCACCGGTCAGCAGGCGCGGCGGCGCGCCCTCCAGCCCGGCCGCCTGACGGATGAAGAACCGTTTCAGGGAAGGAAGCCGATCGACCATTCCGAGCCCGACGTCCCGGACCGCCCGAACCACATCCATATCGTTGGAAAACAGTCGGTTCAAGACGTCGCTCGTCACGCCCATGCGGAAGGTGTCGAACCGCCGCCAGCGCTCGTAGCGCTCCAGCACGTCGAGCGTGCCGATGTCCTGTCCCAGACGCCGCGCCTCCACGACCACCTCGGCCAGCGCCGCCACGTCCTTGAAGCCGAGATTGAGACCCTGCCCGGCGATCGGGTGAATGCCATGCGCCGCATCGCCGGCCAGCGCGATGCGCGGCTTCACGAAGCCGCGCGCCAGCGTCAGCCCCAGGGGATAGGCGTTGCGCGGCCCGTCGAGGTCGATCTTGCCCAGGTGATGCCCGAAGCGGCGTTCCAGCTCGAGTTCGAAGGTGAAATCATCGCCCTTCACAAGCCGCTCGGCGTCCGTGCGGCGCTCCGACCAGACCAGCGACGAGCGGTTTCCGGTCAGCGGCAGGATCGCGAAGGGACCGGAGGGGAGGAAATGCTCCTCCGCCCGTCCGTTGTGCGGGCGCTCGTGCCGCACGGTGGTGACGATGCCCGACTGGTCGTAATCCCAGCGCACCGTCTGGATGCCGGCCAGGTCGCGCAGCCTGGAGCGCACCCCGTCGGCGGCGACCAGCAGCTTCGCCCGCCGCGTGCCGCCCGAGCCCAGACGGACCTCCACGCCGGAGGCGGTCGCGGTGAAGTCGCCGACGCTGTCGGGCGCGATCAGCTCCACGCCCAACGCCGCGGCCCGGTCGGCCAGCGCGGCGACCATCTTGCCGTTGGGCACCATATGCGCGAAGGGCTCGCCCGGCTCGACCTCGCCGTCGAAGGTCAGGAACACGGGGCGCACGGCGTCGCGCAGCCTGGAGTCCGTGACGATCATCTCGGTCATCGGCTGGGCATGCGGGGCGATCTCGTCCCACACGCCGAGCCGGTCGAGCATGCGGCTCGCCGCCGCCGCGATGGCCGAAGCCCGCGGATCCTTTTCCATCTCGCTGCGCGGCCGAAGATCCACCACGGCGACGCGCATCGCCGGGTCCGCCTGCTTCAGCGCGAGCCCAAGCGACAGGCCGACATAGCCGCCACCGCCGATCAGCACGTCGAGCGCCGGTTCCGATTGGGTCGTGGTCATCTCATCGTCCTTTCTCTCCGCACAGCTCCGCACCGAAAGCTGTCTTCGGTTCGGTCTACGCCGCGGGACCGCCCGACGGATGCCCCCCGATGGGTGCCCTTGGGACAGTCTTGACATTCGCTTCCGGCAAATCACACCGTCCCGGACACATTGTCCCACCCTTGAGGTTCTGGAAAAAGGTCCTGCCCGATGCGCGCTGCCGTCGATGCTCTTCTCTCGATACTCGATTTGGAAGTTCTGGAACACAATCTCTTCCGCGGCATGAGCCCGCAGGTCGGCTGGCAGCGCGTGTTCGGCGGACAGGTCATCGGCCAGGCACTCGTCGCCGCCTCGCGCACCGTGCCGGAAGATCGTGCCGTCCATTCGCTGCACGCCTATTTCCTGCGCCCCGGCGACCCCTCCGTCCCCATCGTCTACGAGGTCGACCGCATCCGCGACGGCGGCAGCTTCACCACCCGCCGCGTGGTGGCGATCCAGCACGGACAGGCGATCTACTCCATGTCCGCATCCTTCCAGACGCGGGAAGACGGGCTCGATCACCAGATCGACATGCCCGAGGTGCCGGGGCCGGACGATCTGCCGAGCGAGGCGGAGCTGAAGGAGAAATTCCTGGCGCATGCGCCCGAGCCGGTCCGCCGCTACTGGGAACGCGACCGGCCGATCGAGCTGCGGCCCGTCGATCTCACCCACTATTTCAGCCGCAAGAAGCTGACGCCGGCCCAGAACGTGTGGGTGCGCGCCAGCGCCTCGCTGCCGGACGACCCGCGCCTGCATGCCTGCGTGCTCGCCTATGCCTCCGACATGACGCTGCTCGACACCGCGCTCTTCGCCCATGGCACCAGCGTCTTCGATCCCAATCTGCAGGTCGCGAGCCTCGACCACGCCATGTGGTTTCACCGTCCCTTCCGCGCCGACGAGTGGCTGCTCTACTCGGAGGACAGCCCGGCGGCCTCGGGCGGACGCGGGTTTACGCGCGGCAGCCTCTACGATCGCGACGGCCGGCTCGTCGCCTCCGTCGTTCAGGAAGGCCTGATCCGCCTGCGCGACGCCCGCAAGACGGACAACCGGAAGACGGACGACCGGAAGACCTAAGCGCCGCCGCGCCCGCCTCGGTCGAAGCGGCCGGAAAACCCGGTGATCGCCAGCGGATTGTCGGTCAGCGCCTGGGCGTCGGGCGTGTCGCTCGCCACGCCGCCGACGAAGGCGTCGAACAGGCGCTTGACGAAGCCTTCCGGTAGGTCCTTGGTGATGAAGACGAGGCGGGTGCGCCGGTCGGCATCCGGCCAGGCGGGCAGCTTGGCCGGCGGATGAAAGACATGCTGCACCCCGTGCAGCACCACCGGGTGATCGGGATCCTCGCTCGTCTGCACGATCCCCTTCACGCGCAGCAGCTTCGGCCCATGCGCCGAGCGCAGCAGGTCGAGGAACATCTCCAGACCCGCCGTCGGGATCGGCCGTTCGCTGGTCAGCGAAAAGGCGCGAATGTCGTCGCCGTGCCGGTTCACGTCATGACGATGATCGTGCCCGTGATCATGATGGTGGTGAGCGTGGTCATGCCCCGCGTGCGCGTGGCCGCCTTCATAGGCCTCGGCGTTGAGCCAGCGCGCCACGTCGGCCGTCTTGGTTGCCGGATCGTAGAGCCCGGTCCCGATCAGGCCGGCGGCCCGTGCCTCGCCCTCCGCCGCCAGCAGCACCGGCGCGGCCGGATTGAGCTCGGCGATGCGCCGGCGCAGGTCGCTGGCCGGGTGGCGCGCCGGCGCGCCCTCGGGCAGGTCGGTCTTGGTGATGACGATCCGGTCGGCGACCGCGACCTGCTTGACCGCCTCCTCCTGCGCGTCCAGCGTCGCCAGCCCGTTGACCGCATCGACCAGCGTGACCACGCCGTCGAGCTGGTAGCGCTGCACCAGATAGGGATGCTGCATCACCGTGTGCAGCACGGGCGCCGGATCGGCGAGCCCCGTCGTTTCGATGATCACCCGCGACAGGCGCTCCGTGCGACCGTTGTCGACCCGCCGCAGGAGGTCTTCCAGCGTGCTCACCAGATCGCCCCGGATGGTGCAGCACAGGCAGCCCGACGACAGCTCGATGATGCCTTCCTCGCCGCCTTCGACGAACAGGTGATCGAGACCGACCTCGCCGAACTCGTTGATGATCACCGCCGCGTCGGACAGCGCCGGATCGTTCAGCAGACGGTTCAGCAGCGTCGTCTTGCCGGCGCCGAGAAACCCGGTCAGCACGGTGAGCGGGATCGGCGGCTTCGGGGCGCGGCGCCGGACGGGCGTTTCGGGCAGGCTCTCGGAGGCCCCGGAAGCGGGGATGGATGAGTCGGCGGCGGTGGCGCGCGACGGCGCGGAGGCATCGGCGGAGGTCACGGGCGTCCTTCTTTCGGCGTGATCTGGCGGTGTCGTCTTGTTCTGCGGAGCGGCCGGTGAGCGTCTTGCGTCGGACGGGCGCGGATCGCGCGCCGCCTCACAGGTCCGCCGGCTCCCGGTCCGGGGTTCTAGTCGCCCGGGCTGGCGCGCGGCACCGGGACCAGCACCAGCGGCTGGCCCTGGAAGATCGCGCCGGGCTTGGGCGGCTGCGGCGCGGCGGCCGCCGCCGTCGCCGGCACAAGAGAGGAGGCCGCGGCGCCGAGCGGCTTCAGCCGCGGGATCGGCGCGCCCGGCACCTCGATCGGTCCGTCGGTCGCGCCCCGGGGCGCCGTCGACGGCGTGCGCAGGGAAACCTCGATCGGCTCATAGGCCATGCGGCGCGGTCCGATGACCGTGTCCATGACCTTGGCCCAGTCGGTCTCGCCGTCGGCCTTCTTGGGAACCTCCGTCCCGCCCGGGGCGGCGGGCATCAGCGCGAGCCCGCCCCGGATGCGGCTGTTGTCGTCCTCCGCGCGGCTGAACGACAGGACCGGCGCCCGCTTCGGCTTCGCGGCGAATTGCTCCAGGAGCTCCTCCGCCGTGGGGCGCGGATTGCGCTTGCAATAGCTGTCGGCCGGCGGTCCGCCGTCCACTCCGGCGAGCTGGTCGACCGACCGGCCGTTCCGCGTCCTGAACCCGGCCTCGATCAGGGTCCGGGCCTTGGCCGCCCGCTCCACGCCGGAGGCCGCGCCCAGGATGACGGCGATGACCGTGCGCCCGCGCCGCGTGGCGGACACCGCCACATTGAGCCCGGAATTGCAGATGTAGCCGGTCTTCATGCCGTTGGCGCCGGGCACCCGCAGCAGGAACTCCCGGTTGGCGGAGCGCAGCGCCTTGTTGCCGACGCGGATGCCGGGCAGATTGAAATAGGCGCGATACTGCGGAAATTCCTGCCAGACGGCGCGGGCGAGCACCGCCAGATCGCGCGCGGTCGACACCTGACGATTGTCGGGCAGCCCGTGCGGATTGACGAAACGCGTGCCGGTCATTCCGAGCCGGGCGGCCTCGGCGTTCATCATGGCGATGAAGGCGGGCTCAGAGCCGGCGATCGCCTCGGCCAGCGCGACCGCCACGTCATTGGCGGACTTGACGATCACCATCTTCAAAGCGCTGTCGAGCGTGATCCGCGTGCCCGGCTTGAAGCCCATCTTGCTGGGCGGTTCGGCATGGGCATTGGCGCTGATCGTCACCGCGGACTGCAGCGTCGCGCGGCCCTCGCGCACCGCCTTGAAGGCGAGATAGGCAGTCATCAGCTTGGTGATGGAGGCCGGATACCATTGCCGGCGCGCCTGCTTCTGGTCGAGGACCGCGCCGGTCTCGGCGTCGACCACGATCCAGGCGGCGATGTCGGCGCGCGCCGGGCTCGCGGCGACGAGCGGCAAGGCGGCGAGACACATGCCGACGCCGAGCCCGAACACGATCGGTCGCGCGGCCCGGGCCGCATGGCGCATCAGCCTGTCGATGGAAGGTCGTAGCACGGCCGCTCTCCACAGTCTTAGAAACGGTCTTCGAAACGGTCCTCAAACGCCACGGACCGCCCCGGTTCAGCATCCGCCGGTCGGCGCGTCCTGGCTTCGACGCCGGTTGGCGGCACTGCCCGGTCGGGCGGCGCAAGATCCGCACGCCTTCGAACCGGGCCGGCCTGGCCTGTCGAAGCCAGAAGACCCGTTCCCGGATATCCGCCCGCGCGCAGCAGCCGGTCCCGCCGGTCCTGTCCGCGTGCCGACGCTGACCCGGCGTCAAATGCACAAGCGCGATCATCGCTTTCCATCAACATGTAACCGATCCGGACGGCGAAATGCAAAGCGGACCGCCCGCGGCCCCGGTTTTCGCGCCGGTTCTGCATACCAACGAGGCAATTGCGCAGGAATAAGGCATCTTGACGACGGGGCCCTCTCCAACGCAACGCGGAAACGCGTCGTTCGGGCCCCGGGCCGCCCCGGCGCACGTTACGGAAGGGCGAGCCGGTGCGGAAACTGGCCTCGCTCTTGCAAAGCCAGGGCCGACTGCAGCCCACTGCAGCCGGCCGCGCCGCCCCATCATCCGGCGACAAAGCGCGGCGACTGGGCGCGGCGACTGGGCGCGGCGACTGGGCGGGCCGGACCGCAGCGGCAGAAAGGAAAAACGGACGTGGCGACCATGGCGGACCAGGGCTTCCCACCGGACGGCGCGCGACCGGGCACGCTTGCGCGGCTCGAGCGGGTGCGCGGTCGAGCCGTCGTCGGCTTCGCCTGCCGGGAGGGGCGGACCCGGCTCGCCGATCTCGAACAGAGCGGGTCCGCCAAGATCCGCCTGCCCAAGACCCATGACGGACCGCCGGTGGCCGTCCTTCTCAACACCGCCGGCGGGCTGACCGGCGGCGACCGCCTCGAGACCGAGGCCCGCCTTGGCGCAGGGGGCCACGCCGTCGTCACCACCCAGGCGGCCGAGCGCATCTACCGCAGCGCCGAGGGCGCGGCCCAGGTCGACAGCGCGGTGCGGGTCGAGGCCGGCGCGACGCTCGAATGGCTGCCGCAGGAAACGATTCTCTTCGACCGGGCGAGCCTCACGCGCAGTCTTGCCGCCGATCTGGCCGGCGATGCCCGGCTGATCGCGCTGGAAAGCGTGGTGCTCGGCCGCGCGGCCATGGGCGAGACCGTGCACGCCCTGCAGTTCCGCGACCGCTGGCGGATCCGCCGCGACGGGCGGCTGGTCTTCGCCGACGAGGCACGGATTTCCGGCGACGCGGCCGATATTCTGGCCGGCTCGGCGACGGCTGCGGGCGGACGCGCCTTCGCGACACTGGTCGATTGCTTTCCGCAAGCGAGCGAGGCGCTTGCCCGCGCGCGGACGCTGGTGGAGGATATCCGTGCGCCCGAGCTGCGGGTCGGCGTGAGCGCGCTGCCAGACCTGCTGGTGATGCGCTTCGTCGCAGAGGAAGGGACGGCGCTTCGAACCGGCGTGGAGCGCTTTCTGACCGCCTGGCGCGACGCGCCGCTGCCGCGCACATGGAACTGCTGAGGGGGCATCCGGGAGAGCGCCCGGACGCACCCGCACCGAAGACAGACCGCTTGGCAACCGACAGGACCGATCGATGAAACTGACACCGCGGGAAAAGGACAAGCTGCTCGTCGCCATGGCGGCGGAGGTCGCCCGCAAGCGGCTTGAACGCGGCGTGAAGCTGAACCACCCGGAAGCCATCGCGCTGATCACCGATTTCGTGGTGGAAGGCGCGCGCGACGGGCGCAGCGTCGCGGAGCTGATGCGCGACGGCGCGACCGTGCTGACCCGCGAGCAGGTGATGGAAGGCGTGCCCGAAATGATCCACGACGTGCAGGTCGAGGCGACCTTTCCCGACGGCACCAAGCTCGTCACCGTCCACGAACCGATCCGCTGAAAGGGCAGGCCATGATCCCGGGAGAACTCTTCCCCGCCGAGGGCGGGATCGAGCTGAACGCCGGCCGCGAGACGGTGGAGATCGAGGTTGCCAACACCGGCGACCGGCCCGTCCAGGTCGGCAGCCATTATCACTTCGCCGAGACCAATCCGGGGCTCGCCTTCGACCGCGAGGCCGCACGGGGCTACCGGCTCGACATCCCGGCCGGCACCGCGATCCGCTTCGAGCCGGGGCAGACGCGCACCGTCACGCTGGTGCCCTTTTCCGGTGCCCGGACCGTCTACGGCTTCAACGCCAAGGTAATGGGGCCGCTATGAACCACCGTCTCTCTCCCAGGCTTCCCTCGCTCGCGGGCGTGCTTCTGGCGCTGACCGCGCTCGCCGCGCCGGCGGCGGCGCAGGACGTCGACTGCTCCAATCCCACCGCGCAGATGGAAATGACCTATTGCGCCGAGCAGGACTGGAACGCGGCCGATGCCGCCCTCAACGCGGCCTACGCCCGCGCCATGGACGAGATGCGGCGCATCGACGCCGATCTGGCCGGCCTGCCGCACCTCGTCGGCGCCGTCGATGCCTTGCGCGCGGCCCAGCGCGCCTGGATCCCCTATCGCGACAAGGCCTGCGCCGCCCAGGGCTTCATGGCGCGCGGCGGCACCATGGAACCGATGCTGATATATCAGTGCCGCGCGGATCTGACGCGGCAACGCACGCAAGAGCTGGAGGCGCTCGCCGCCGGGCTCGGCAACTGATCCGGGCGCGATCCGTCGCAATCCGCCGGGTCGACATCTGCCAGGCCGACATCTGCTGGAGTGAGAAATGCCGCACAGACTGTCCCGCGCCGCCTATGCCGACATGTTCGGCCCCACCACCGGCGACAGGATCCGCCTCGCCGACACCGATCTGATCGTCGAGGTGGAAAAGGACCTCACCACCTATGGCGAGGAGGTGAAATTCGGCGGCGGCAAGGTGATCCGCGACGGCATGGGCCAGTCGCAGGCGACCCGCGCGCAGGGCGCCGTCGACACGGTGATCACCAATGCGCTGATCCTCGACCACACCGGCATCTACAAGGCCGACGTCGGGCTGAAGGACGGGCGCATCGCCGCGATCGGCAAGGCCGGCAATCCGGACGTGCAACCCGGCGTCGACATCGTGATCGGCCCCGGCACGGAGGCGATCGCCGGCGAGGGCAAGATCCTCACCGCCGGCGCGCTCGACGTGCACATCCACTACATCTGCCCGCAGCAGATCGAGGAGGCGCTGACCTCGGGCGTCACCACCATGCTCGGCGGCGGCACGGGCCCGGCCACCGGCACCAACGCCACCACCTGCACGCCCGGCCCCTGGCACATCGCGCGGATGCTGCAGGCGGCCGAGGCCTTTCCGATGAATCTCGCTTTCGCCGGCAAGGGCAACGCCGCGCTTCCGGCAGCCCTTGAGGAACAGATCCTCGCCGGCGCCTGCGCACTGAAGCTGCACGAGGACTGGGGCACCACGCCGGCGGCCATCGACTGCTGCCTGTCGGTCGCCGATGCCTTCGACATCCAGGTGATGATCCACACCGACACGCTCAACGAGTCGGGCTTCGTGGAAAACACCACGGCCGCCTTCAAGGGCCGCACGATCCATGCCTTTCACACCGAGGGTGCGGGCGGCGGCCACGCCCCCGACATCATCAAGCTGTGCGGCGAGGCGAACGTGCTGCCGTCGTCGACCAATCCGACGCGGCCCTACACGGTCAACACCATCGACGAGCATCTCGACATGCTGATGGTGTGCCACCATCTCGACAGTTCGATCCCCGAGGACGTCGCCTTCGCCGAAAGCCGCATCCGCAAGGAGACCATCGCGGCGGAGGACATCCTGCACGACATGGGCGCCTTCTCGATCATCGCCTCCGACAGCCAGGCCATGGGCCGGGTCGGCGAGGTGGTGATCCGCACCTTCCAGACCGCACACAAGATGAAGGTCCAGCGCGGGCGGCTGGCGGAGGAGACCGGCGACAACGACAATCTGCGGGTGCGCCGCTACATCGCCAAGGTGACGATCAACCCGGCCATCGCGCATGGCCTGTCGGAGCATGTCGGCTCGCTCGAGGTCGGCAAGCTCGCCGATCTCGTCCTGTGGGATCCGGCCTTCTTCGGCGTGAAGCCCGATCTCGTGCTCAAGCTCGGCACCATCGTGGCCGCCCCCATGGGCGACCCCAACGCCTCGATCCCGACGCCGCAGCCGGTCCACTACCGCCCGATGTTCGGCGCCTTCGGCAAGTCGGTCACAGCCTCCGCCGTCACCTTCGTGTCGCAGGCCGCTTATGACGCCGGCATCAAGGAGCGCCTCGGGCTCGACAAGCTGGTGTTGCCGGTCGCGAATACGCGCGGCGGGATTTCCAAGGCGTCGATGATCCTCAACGACGCGGTCCCCCGGATCGAGGTGGACCCGGAAACCTACGAGGTGCGCGCCGACGACGAGCTCCTGACCTGCGAACCGGCCGAGGTGCTGCCCATGGCCCAGCGCTATTTTCTTTTCTAGGCTGCGCGGGACCTTCAGAAACGACGGAGCTTTGCGAATGTACACGGTCATCGGCTCGCCCCAGACCCGCGCGATGCGCGTGATGTGGATGCTGGAGGAACTCGGCCAGGAGTACGATCTCGTGCCGGCCGCGCCGCAATCGGAAGAGGTGCGGGCGCTGAGCCCGCTCGGAAAGATCCCGATCCTCAAGGACGGCGAGGCCGCGCTCACCGATTCCGTGGCGATCTGCCAATATCTTGCCGACAAGCATCTTGCCGACACCCAAGAGCCGCTCACCCATCCCGCCGGCACGCTCGAACGCGCGCGTCAGGACGGGATGACCCAGTTCGTCGTCGACGAGATCGAGGGCGCGCTGTGGACGGCGGCCAAGAACAGTTTCATCCACCCGCAGGACCTGCGCGTGCCGGAGATCAAGCGCGTGTGCCGGGCGGAATTCGCGACCGCGCTCGACCGGCTCGCGACCCTTCTCGGCGACGGGCCCTTCGTCACGGGCGCGCGGTTCACCGTGCCGGACCTTCTGCTGGGCCATGTCGCCGGCTGGGCGCGGGCGGCGAAATTCGATCTGCCGGAAAGCGGTCCCGTCGCCGACTATTTCGTCCGCGTCACGGGTCGGCCGGCGCTCGCCCGGGCGATGCGGCGCGGCGCGGAGGCGGCCGCGTGATCCGCGTCGCGGAAATCCTGCCGGCGGGCAGCTGGGAAGGCGCGCCGGCCGACAGCGTCGTGCTCGACCGCGAGGACCGGCATCGCCGCCGCGCGGTTCTGGACGGGGCGGGGGGTACCCGGGTGCTCCTCGACCTGCCCAAGGCCCGGCAGCTGCACCATGGCGACGGTCTGCGGCTGGAGGACGGGCGCATCGTGGCGATCCTCGCGGCCGCCGAGGATCTCGTCGAGATCGAGGCGGAGACCACCGACGCGCTGATCCGCATCGCCTGGCATCTCGGCAACCGGCATCTGCCGACCCAGCTCGTGCCCGGCGCGCTGCGCATCCGCCGCGATCACGTGATCGAGGACATGGTCGCCCGGCTCGGCGGCCGCATGACGCCGCTCACCGCCCCCTTCGACCCGGAAGGCGGCGCCTACGGGCACGGCCATGTGCAGGGCCACGATCACCCGCACGACCACGGTCCTTCTCATGGTCACGACCACGCGCATTCCCACCATCATGGACACGCGCACGACCATGACTGACGGACGCATGACGGATACGCCATGCGACGGGACGGCACCCTCGCCGGCGCCGACCCCCGGAGACTCTTCGGCTCGGGGCTCTCCCCCTGCCGCATCAGACGCCGGGCATTTTGCTTCTGCCGTGCGAGGCACCGGGCATTTTGCTTCTGCCGTGCGAGGCACCGGCGGGCAATCTGCCGCGCAAAGCGCCGGGCATTTTTCTTCTGCCGCGCAAAGCGCCGGCGGGCATTCTTCCTTTCCCGCGCAAGGCACCGGCGGGTTGCACCTGTTGCTTGCCTGGATGTCGCCGTCCTTTCCGGTCGGCGCCTATACCTACAGCCACGGTCTGGAATGGGCGATCGAGGCCGGCGACGTCTGCGACGCCGACAGTCTCGCGCACTGGTGCGCCGGCGTGCTCATCCATGGCGCGGGCCGCAGCGACGCGATCCTGCTCGCCCACGCGATGACGGCGGCGCATGCGGGAGATGTCCGCACCTTGCGCGACCTGCTGGACCTCGCCCGCGCCCTGCAGCCCTCCGCCGAACGCCGGCTGGAGGCGACCGCCCAGGGCGACGCCTTCATCGCCGCCGTGCGCGACGCCTGGC